>JACMLX010000109.1 GCA_014379355.1 Gemmatimonadaceae bacterium | reverse complement strand
TGTGGGTCGCGAATGCGCAGGAGTCAACCATCTCGATCGTCGATATCGCGACACACCGGGTGGTCCAGACGATTCCGTCCACGCGCGCTGCGAATCGACTCAAGTTCACGCTGGACGGTCGCTATGTCTTCGTGTCGGATCTCAACGGCAACGAGATGCTCGTGATCGACGCGAAGTCCCGCACGCCACACACGCGCATCGCACTCGGCACGAATTCCGAAGGCATCGTCATGTCAGCGGACAGGACGCGCGCCTTCACGACGCTGAACTCGAGGGATGCGGTCGCCGTGATCGATCTGCGCACGATGCGTGTGATCGGTGAAGTGAAGACCGGTCGCGGGCCTGACGGGCTCGCATGGGCGGTACGGAGGTGACTCACCGCGGCGCAGGATCGCCGGACGTCAGCGGAACGGCGGTCGTCCCGGTGAATCGATTTTCAACGTCCGGCCACCTGGCAGGATCATCAGCATCGGCATCAGCACGTCACCCTCGAGTGAGAGCCCGCGATCGCCGGACGACGTCACGACACGCGGAGCCACGCGCCCTGCCAGCACCGAGGCGGGAAGCTGATAGTCGTCGTACGCTTCCCGCTCGACGTTCCAGCCGATGTCGCGCAGCGATGCGACCGTGACGGCCGATGTCACCTGCGGCGAGGTGGCGAGTGACGGCGCCATCACTTCGCCCGCAAACGGCTGCTGCCGCCAGTGTCCGAGTACACGCGGCTCGATCGGCACCGTACGACCGACAAACTGCGCACTGCCGCCGAGTCGAGCGAAGGCGGCCAGTGCATTCGGTCCCACGAAGATCGGATCGAGCGCATTCGTGTCGCCCTGCACGAGGCCGGGGAACGACGCGCTGCGCCACACGCTTCCGATGCCGAGCACATGGCCGACTTCATGCATCAGCAGATCGTCGAGCTTGCGATCGCTGAGCGTCGGATAAAAACGCCAATTGACCTGAATCGTGCCGAGCAGCGGCAGGCCGTTGGCGCGGATCGCGCATGGACCACTCTGCGCCACGATGAAGTTGAAGAGGGTGTCGAGACGCACCAGCACCCGGACACCGGTGATGAACTGCGCGACCGGCACACGGTTACGACACCCCTCGATCGGGATGTTGACCTGCTCACCGACCGACCCGCTGCGAATGATGCGCCGCCAGCGCGCCGTGACGCGTTCCATGCTGAAGATCATGCGCAACGGCAGCGGATTCTGACCGTCGCCATCCACGATCTCGAGCGGAAATTCCGACGGCCCCAGTCCAGTCACGGTGTCGCGCGCCACATTCGGTCCGTTGATCGCCTTGAGCACCACGCGCCCGAGGCCTGTTGCAACAAGGAATCCGTTGCGCACGACCATCGTGCCAATCGGCTCGACACCGACTTCGGTGCCGCTGCTGGCAACCGAACGCCCGCCGCTGTCGATCGCGGTGACGAGGTACGGCGCACTGTCGCCGACGGCGAGCGTGCGGGTTTCGACGCTCACCGACAGCGACCGCAATGGCGTCAGGCGCAGGACGATACGGCGACGGGTCGTGTCGCGGCCGACGATTGCCAGGAGCGTCGTACTGCCGACTGCCAGCGGCGACACTCGCGCCCTGCCGACCGCGCTTGGTGTGATCGTCGCGATGGTGCGATCGAGGACGGCAAAACGCGGTGCGACCTCCGTGAGCGCGACGCCGTCAGCGGTCTCGACGTGCGTACTCACGTCGATGACGTCGCTGAGCTGCGCAGTGTCCGGTGCAATCACTCGAACCCGCATCGCGTCGCGTGGCACGATGCGCACCGACTTCGTGCCCACCACACCGTCGGCGATCACCTCGACGCGCACCGTTCCGACGTTCCGCGCGCGCAGCACGCCACCGGTCGAGACCGATACGACGCTGCTATCCGTCGACGACCAGACGACCACCGATAGCGCGACGGTGACCCCTTCGCGATTGACGCCCTTGACCGTCGCGACGATGGAATCACCGACGAGCACGCTATCTGCCGCCACCTGGATCTCGACTCGCGCCGCGGCGGTCAGCGGTGGCTGAGGGGCGTCGGTCGCACCTTTCCCGCACGACACGACCAAGCAGGCGAGCGCGACCATGGCCCGCCGATGCCAACATGCGCCAGCTGTCGCGCTTTCAGGGGGAGACGGCACGCGGGTAAGTTAGAGGGACACGCACACTTGCGACCAACCGAACTGAACTGACGCCGCCGGCGTCCTGATCCTGCCGATGTCCGACACGCCGTCCGTTCCGCCCGAGTTTCCTGCCTACGATCCCGCCGCCATCGAAGCCATCTGGCAGCATCGCTGGGCCGAGCAGGGGACGAATTCACCGGAATTGTGGACCGGGGCGGACCCGTATTATCAGCTGATGATGTTCCCCTACCCGTCGGGTGAGGGGCTCCACATCGGCAACCTGTTCGCCTTCACCGGCGCCGACATCCACGGCCGGTTTCAGCGGCAGCAGGGACGGACCGTCTTCGAACCAATCGGCTTCGACAGTTTCGGGATCCAGACCGAGAACTATGCCATCAAGGTGGGCCAGCACCCGGCTCAGCTGACTCCGCGCAATGTGGCCCGATTTCGCGGCCAGCTGACTCGTGCCGGCCTGATGCTTGACTGGAGCAAGGAAGTCATCACCAGCGACCCGTCGTACTACAAGTGGACGCAGTGGCTTTTCCTCCAGCTGTACAAGCAGGGCATGGCGTACAAAAAGGCCGCCGCCGTCAACTGGTGCCCGAACGACAAGACCGTCCTGGCCAACGAGCAGGTGATCGATGGCCACTGCGAGCGCTGTGACGCCCTGGTCGAGCAGCGGCTGCTGGAGCAGTGGTTCTTCCGCACGTCGCACTACTCGCAGCGGCTGCTGGACAACATGACCGCGCTCGACTGGAGCGAGATCACCCGGCAGGCCCAGCGCAACTGGATCGGGCGGAGCGAAGGCGCGCACCTCACGTTTCGTGTCGCCAATGCGCACGACGTGACGGTGTTCACCACTCGGCCCGACACGATCTTCGGCGCCACCTGGCTGGTGCTGGCGCCGGAGCATCCGCTGGTCGCGCAGTTGGTCACGCCGGCACAGCTGGCCGAGGTGGACGCCTATCTCGAGCGCACCAAGACGCAGGACGTGGTGTCGCGGAAGGTGAACAAGGAGAAGACCGGCGTCTTTACGGGCGCCGTCGGCATCAACCCGGCCACGGGCAAGCCGATTCCGGTGTGGATCGCGGACTACGTGCTGATGGAGTACGGCACCGGTGCAGTGATGGGCGTGCCGGGCCACGATGAACGCGACTTCGAGTTCGCGGAAAAGTTCGCGCTACCGATCATCAGGGTCGTCACGCCAGCCGATGGCGATGCGGATGCGCCACTCACCGAAGCCTACGCCTCCAAGCTGGAGAGCGACCTTCTGGTGAACTCGGCGCAGTTCTCCGGCATGCCCGTGCCGCAAGCGAAGAAGGCCGTCGTGGCGTGGCTCGAGGAGCGCGGCAACGCGACACCGGTCATCAACTATCGCCTGAACGACTGGTGCATCTCGCGGCAGCGCTACTGGGGTCCGCCGATCCCGATCATCTATTGCGACAGCTGCGGTCCGGTGCCGGTGCCGGAGGATCAGCTGCCCGTGGTGCTGCCACTGATCGAGGATTTCCGTCCCGACGACAGCGGCATCTCACCGCTCGCGCGTCATGACGAGTGGTATCGCGTGCCCTGCCCGACCTGTGGCATCATGTCGCGCCGGGAGACCGACGTCTCCGACAACTTCCTCGACAGCGCCTGGTATTTCCTGCGCTACCCGAGTGCGGATCGAAGCGATGTGCCCTTCGATCGTGCCCTGACGCAGCGCTGGCTGCCGGTGACGACCTACATCGGCGGCAATGAACACGCCGTGCTGCACCTGCTCTATTCGCGCTTCATCACGATGGTGCTGCACGACGGCGGCTTTCTCGATTTCGATGAACCGTTCACGCGGTTTCGCGCACATGGCATGATCATCCGCGAAGGCGCGAAGATGTCGAAGTCGAAGGGCAACGTCGTCAATCCCGACGAGCTGATCGAACGCTGGGGTGCCGATTCACTGCGCACCTACCTGATGTTCCTCGGCAAGTACGAGGAAGGTGGCGACTATCGTGACAGCGGCATCACCGGTGTGCGCCGATTCCTCGATCGTATCTGGGGCTCGGTGCACGAGTGTGTGACGACCGGTGAGCCGGATCCGGCCGTGCTGCGCAAGCTGCATGCGACGATCAAGAAGGTCGGCGAGGACATACCGGCACTCGGCTACAACACCGCCATCGCCGCGATGATGGAGTACGTGAACGTGCTGCGCGCCAGTGAACGCACGATTCATCGCGATGAAGTGCGGCCGCTGATCCAGCTCGTCGCACCGTTTGCGCCGCACATCGCTGAAGCCTGCTGGGACATTCTTGGCGGGCATGAGTCGGTGTTCGACAGCGGCTGGCCGGCGTACGATCCGGCGTTGCTCGTGTCCGACACGATCACGATTGCGGTGCAGGTCAACGGCAAGACGCGCGGCACCGTGAGCGTCGGCAAGGACGCGACGCAGGCCGATGTCTATGCTGCTGCCCTTCAGGAACCGAACATTGCCAAGTTCGTCGACGGCGAGCCGAAGAAGATCATCTACGTTGCGGGGCGGCTGCTGAACGTCGTGATGTAGGCGGTAAACCCTTCAGCGGGCGCCCGTTGTCTGATCGCCGATTCCCTGACCGGTGCATGCCGCACCGGCAGGCTGAACGCCGGAGACTTTCATGACGACCCTTTCGTACGCTGTCCGGACCGCCGCGCTGGTGGGAATGTTCGCGCCGTTTGCCGCAGGTCCTGCGCTCGCGCAGGTCCGCGCACCGAGGGCGCCAGAACCCCCGGATCCGCCAGCGCGCTACACGTACGTGGGCGGTCCGGCAATGAATCGCGCCTACCTCGGCATCACGCCCCACTACTCCTCGGGGGCGGCAGATACCCTCGGCCTGCTCGTCCAGGATATCGAGTCGGACCTCCCGGCGGCGAAGGCGGGCATCGTCCGCGGCGCGCGCCTCGTGTCGATCGATGACGTCGACTTGCGCGTCGATCCGCGCGACCTCGGCGACTACGCCGGTGAGTCGCTTCCGGAAAGCCGGCTGCGCCGCACGCTGGCCCGTCACGAGCCCGGCGACACGGTTGTGGTCGTCGTGCTGACGGACGGTCGCAAGGAGACCAAGCGTGTGGTACTCGGTGAATCGCCGTTCGCGTCGTCGATGCGTGCTTTATCCACAGGCCGACGCGTGCTCGGTGTGTCGTTCTCGGAACGCGGCTCGACGCGGGACTCGGCCGGATTGCTCGTGATTAGCGTGTCGACCGGCGGTGCGGCGGACAAGGCCGGCATCAGCGAGGGCGATCGCATCGTCGGCATCGATGACGTCGATCTCCGTGTGCCGACGTCCGACGCCGGAAGTCGTGAAGGCGTGCAGGCGCGTGTGTCGCGACTGCGGCGGGCACTCGATGCGTCACGTGATTCACAATCGGTGCGTCTCGAGGTGTTGTCCGAGGGCCGTCGGCGAACCGTCACGGTCACACCGACGCGCGAGCGCGGCTTCTCGTTCACGACCGGCGGCAGTTTCGGAGGCATGCGCTCGCTGGACGGACTGGCGGCGGACATCCAGGGCAGCATTCGTGGCAGCTTCGACATGTCGGATGCGCGCGCAGATGCCGCACGCGCGCGGAGCGAGGCACGCGCCGAGGCACAACGCGCGCGGACCGATGTGCAGCGTGAAATGAGTCGTGTGCAGCGCGAACTGGCGCGTGAGCAGCGCGAGGTGCAGCGTGAGGTGCAGCGAGAGATGCGGTCCCGCGACGACGATGACGACGACCGCGACGACCGTTCGTATCGCGATCGTGATGATGGCGACGATCGTCCCGCACGCGGCGCGGTGCACGGCCGCACCGACGGCGCCACGCTGACGCTCGACGGGCTGTCACTGGCCACAGTCGATCGCGACTTCGCGCAGCAGTTCGGTCGCGGCAGCGAGGACGGTGCGCTGGTCGTGCGCATTCGCGGCGACTGGGATCCGCTCAAGGCGGGGGATGTGTTGCTGAGCGTCGATGGCCGGTCGGTCCGCGACGGCAAGAATCTTGATGTGTCGTTCGACCGGCGGCGGGATCAGCGACTCGAGATCCTGCGCAATGGCAGGCGGGAAACGGTCACGCTCGGGGCGAATCGCTGAACTGCAGCCGCGCTTACGCAGCGGCGCAACGCGGAAACTGAAAGACGCAGAGTCCGTCTGCCTTCGCGGGTACTGGGATCGGATGCGCGCGATTCCGCTTCAGGCAGAACGCGAGGCAGGTGACACTCGCGTCGAGGCAGGCGGCAGTGATGAGGCGCAGATAGCGCGCATAGTCGCTGTAGAAGAAGAACATGCGCTGCCGGCCATGTCCGCGCTGCGTGAAGTGGTGAGCGAGGCCGGGAAGCACAACGCGGGCGAGTCGGGCCATGTGTCGCACGCGCGGGCCGGAGAGTCTGAGTTCGCATTTCCGCGCCAGGATATCGGCGTTTTCATGTGTGGGCGACTCAAATTCCTGCACCATTCCCGTTTCGCTGCGCGATGCAGGCATGGTCGCCTCGCACCGCTTGCGCCGGAAGATGAAGTCGTTCCACAGCGGTGAGAGGAATGCCGCGAGTTTTGCGCACAGTCACCGAATTGGCTCGGGCGCGTCGGCGTAACGCGCGTAGCGGCCCAGCAGGCGGCCGATACCTACCAGCAGCGGAAACACTGCCTGCTGGACCAGCTGCGGTACGAGCAACAACTCGAACTCGCTTCGGTAGCGTCGCGCGAGGAACGCCGACTCGAAGAGGTCCGGCGCATTGCGTCCGTGACGCTGCGTCGACCCGAAGATTTCGGATAGGCGGCGGTGTGAGCGCAACGGGAAGCGGCAAACCGTCACGCTCAAGGCGAGTCGCTGAACAGCCTCCGCGCTTCATCGAACAGCGAACAGCACATCGCAGAAGAACAACTGACGCAAAACAGCAGACGAGCTGGGCGAAGATCTCGCGCCGCATCGCTGCAGTTCTGCGTCAGTTGTTCCTTTGCGATTCGCTGTTTCAGGCTGCGTGGGCGACGGAACTTCGCGTGGGGCGAAGAGCTAATGCCGCACCCGGTTCCGCCCGTCCGCCTTCGCCCGATACAGCGCCGTATCCGCCGACGACAACAGATCATCCACGGACGTGATCCTCGGCCCCGGAAACAACGACACCCCGATCGACACCGACAGCGTGAGCGACACCCCGACCCCACCCTGAAACGCCGTCGCCGCGATCCGCTCGCGCAGACGCTCGGCAAAGATCACCGCACCATCCAGCGACGTCTCCGGCAGCACGATCACGAACTCCTCGCCGCCATACCGCGCCACGAAGTCGGCGCTGCGGACGGCACTGCGCAGGATCTCGGCGATGTCCTTGAGCACACCGTCGCCCACCAGGTGCCCGCGCGTGTCGTTCACCATCTTGAAGTGATCGAGATCGAGCATCAGCACGGCCACCGAGTGCCCGTAGCGGCGCGCACGATCGAGTTCCGACACCAGCCGGTCCGTCAACGCGCGTCTGTTCAAGACTTGAGTGAGCGGATCGGTCTGCGCGAGCGCCGCGAGCCGCACGTTGTCGGCACGCGCCGTCTCGAGCAGATGTGCGCGCTGGATTGACGCGACGGCCGCCTTCACCACCGCATCCGCAAACGAGACATCCTCGTCGTCCAGCGGCGTTTCCCCCACGCCGCGCCGCAGCAGGAACACGCCCGCCTGCTGCCGATCGACGAAGAACGGCAGCGCGATCACACTGCGGGTCGGCACCACCGTGCCTTCACGCGCCCATCGCTGGCGCAATTCGGCGAACAGCGGATGCACCATCACATCCGGAATCAGCACCGGCCGTCCCGCCTCGAGTGCGACACGGATCTCGGGATACTTCTCCAGATCCATCGGCAGGTTGCGCAGCGTCGGATCGTCGAACGCCGCCGGCACGATGGCCGACAGTTCACCCGGCCGCGCCAGCACGACCGAGCAGCGGAACAGCCCGATCGCGCGTGCAACGCGTCGCACGAGCACGTGATAGATCTCCTCACTCGACAGATCCGCGCTGACTTCGCGCATGATCGCCATCAGCGTGCGACCGGTCTGCGCTTCTTCGCGTGCGTGCGCCAGCGCTTCCTGCGTCGACAGGAGTTGCCGGCGCGTCATGTCGAGCGCCGACCGCGAACGCAGGTTGGCCCCGATGCGGGCCAGCAGTTCACCGGATCGCAGCGGCTTGCGCACCACGTCGGTCGCACCGTTGGCCAGCGCCTGCTCCACGATTTCCTCGGGCGCACGCGTCGACGTCACCAGGACCGGCAGGTCGTGCCAGCGTGATTCGCCCTTCAGTGCCGTCAGCGCGACTGCCCCACCCTCGTCCAGGAGCTGCGCATCCATCAGCAGCAGATCGGGCACGAAGTCGCGCGCGGCATCCACCGCCGCGGCGCACGTGATCACGCCGCGCACGTCGTAGCCGTGCTCGCGCAGGACCCACGCAATGGTCTGCTGTACCGCCGGATCGCTATCGGCGACGATGATTCGTGGCGCAGTCATCGCCGTGCGTGCCTCGTCAGGCGGGATTGAAGGGACATCGGGGGCCACAGTGTGGACGGCCGGAGGGTCCGCAGGGTCACGGGATCCGGCCATCACACCACTCGGCACCGCTGTCATCACTCGTCGGAGGAATCACCCTCGCCGACGCCACCCTCTCCGTCGCCCGCTGCTTCGCCATCGTCGGCGCCGCCATCGTCTCCATCCTTCTCTTCAGGTACCACTCGGGCGACGGTAATCACCG
Source organism: Gemmatimonadaceae bacterium (assembly GCA_014379355.1). Taxonomy (GTDB): domain Bacteria; phylum Gemmatimonadota; class Gemmatimonadetes; order Gemmatimonadales; family Gemmatimonadaceae; genus JACMLX01. The sequence goes on along the minus strand of JACMLX010000109.1, from coordinate 35,600 downwards.
AATCGCCGCCATCCAGCGCCACCAGTTTCACGCCCTGCGCGTTGCGACCTGTCTTCCGCACTTCCGCCGCCGACGATCGGATCAGGATGCCCTGCTTCGTGATCAGGATCATCTCGTCTTCCGGCAGAACTTCCATCAGCGCCACCACGTTCCCGGTGCGCTCCGTCCGATTCAACGTCAGGATGCCCTTGCCACCGCGCTTCTGTACGCGGTACTCCGACACGTCGCTGACCTTGCCCAACCCCTTCTCCGTCACCACCAGCAGCGTCGCATCGCGCTTGATCACCACCATGCCGACCACCAGGTCTTCCGGCCGCAGCTCGATGCCCTTCACACCCGTCGTGTCGCGACCCATCTCGCGCACGTCACTCTCGTGGAACCGGCAACTGAGGCCAAAACGCGTCGCCAGCACGATGTCATTGGTACCAGACGTCTCCGCCACGTCGATCAGCTCATCACCCGGCTCGATCTTGATCGCCTTGATGCCGTTGTTGCGCACGTTCGTGTAGTCCGACATGCGCGACTTCTTCACCGTGCCGGCGCGTGTCGAGAAGAACAGGAACCGTTCATCGGCATCGGTGATCTTCTCCAGGTCCTTCACCGGCACCACGGCACGTACGCGAGTCTCCGGCGACACGTTGATCAGGTTCACCATCGGCTTGCCACGCGCGCCGGCACTCGACTGCGGAATCTCGTAGACCTTGAGCCAGTACATGCGCCCGTCGTCGGTGAAGACCAGCAGGTAGTCGTGCGTGCTGCCGATATACAGGCGGCTGACGAAATCCTCGTCCTTCAAGCCCGTCCCGGTCTTGCCGCGCCCGCCGCGACGCTGCCGCTTGTAGAGCGACACCGACGTCCGCTTCACGTAGCCGGTATGCGAGATCGTCACCACCACATCTTCTTCCGCGATCAGGTCCTCGACACTGAACTCGCCCTCATCGCTCACGATCTCCGTCTTGCGTGGATCGCCGAAGGTCTCGGCCACCTCCATCAACTCGGACTTCAGGATCGCCATGCGGCGTTCGCGGCTGCCGAGGATGTCGCGCAGCTCGGCGATCAACGCACGGACTTCCGCCAGCTCCGCCTCGAGCTTGTCGATCTCGAGACCGGTGAGCTTCGCGAGACGCATGTTGAGGATCGCTTCCGCCTGTCGCTCCGACAGCGCGAACCGCGTCTGCAGGCTGAGGCTCGCCGTCGGCGTGTCGTCGGCCGCGCGGATGATCTTGATCACCTCGTCGATATTGTCGACGGCGATCTTCAACCCTTCGAGGATGTGCTCGCGCTCGAGCGCCTTGTCGAGGTCGAACTGCGTCCTTCGGGTGATGACTTCGTGGCGATGGTTGATGTAGTGCAGCAGGACTTCGCGCACCGGCATCACCTTCGGCACCAGCTGCCGCGTCTTGATGTCGGGCACGAGCGCCAGCATGATCACACCGAACGTCGTCTGCAGCTGCGAGTGCTTGTACAACTGGTTGAGCACCACGCGCGGAATGGCATCACGCTTGAGCTCCATCACCAGCCGGATGCCTTCCTTGTTCGACTCGTCACGCAGCGCACTGATGCCGGCCACCTTCCCTTCGCGCACCAGGTCCACGATCTGCTGACGCAGTCGCTCCTTGTTGACCTGATAGGGAATTTCGGTGACGACGATCTGGCTCTTGCTGCCGCGCTCATTCTCCTCGATCTGTGCCCGCGCGCGCACCTGCAGGCGCCCACGGCCCGTCTCGATGTAGTCCTTGATGCCGGCGCGACCGTAGATGAACCCCGCCGTAGGGAAATCGGGACCGGTGATGATCTTCCGGATGTCGTCGGTCGTGATCTCCGGGTTGTCCACCATCGCCACGATGGCCGCCGACACCTCGCGCAGGTTGTGCGGCGGAATGTTGGTCGCCATGCCCACCGCGATGCCCGTGCTGCCGTTCACCAGCAGGTTCGGCAACCGTGATGGCAGCACCTTCGGCTCTTCACGCGTGTCGTCGAAGTTGGCGCCGAAATCGACCGTGCCGCGATCGATGTCGGCCAGCATCTCCATCGCGATCCGCGTCAGCCGGACTTCGGTGTAGCGATAGGCGGCCGCGTTGTCGCCGTCGATGCTGCCGAAGTTGCCCTGGCCATCGACCAGCGGATACCGCAGCGAGAATTCCTGGACCATGCGCACGACGGCGTCGTAGACGCTGCTGTCACCGTGCGGGTGGTAGCGGCCCAGCACGTCGCCCACCACCGTCGCCGACTTGCGATAGGGACGTCCCGCGGTGAGCCCCGCCTCGTTCATGGCGTAGAGCACGCGACGGTGCACCGGCTTCAACCCGTCCCGCACATCCGGCAGCGCGCGCGATACGATGACGCTCATCGAATAATTGATGAACGATTCCTTGATCTCCTCGTCGATCATGCGAGGCAGGATGCGTTCGCGGGGCCCTGGACCAGTCATGCGCAGATAGTGAAAGCGTGACCGACGTCATGTCGCGCGTGCGACGCGACGTCGGGAAAGCGAACTACGGAACGAAGAAGAGGTGCGCGAAACCGCGCGAGGTCATGCCTGCGCAGGTCGTATCCCGTCAACCCCAGGATCGCGCGATGACGAGCAGGAGCCAGCTGGTGCCCACACGATGGAAAATGTAGGTGCCCCCACCATTGCTGGTCGACAACGCCGCGCCGTCGCGATGCTCCATCGGACGATGCACGGTGACAACGGCATACTCCTTCCACAACATCGCGGCGGACACTCGTGTGTACGCCAGGATCGCACTGCTGTCGCGCACATCCCGCGGCGTCCAGTACCGCGTGCGCAGCGCGGAGAGCCCGCGATCCCCGAACACCAGGCGCGTCGTGACACCGTGCACCGGCGGCAGTGACAATCCGGTCAGCACCGGCAGCACATACTGCGCCGTATCGCCGCGCGCGTGCACCGAGCATCGCCCGGTCGCCGCATCCGCCACTTCCTCGGTCAGGCCGGCCGCAATCGCTTCCCGACCCGCCTTGCCACTCCACACATCCCATTTCGGACGTTCGATGCCCGTCTCCCACAACACGACGGTCCGCAACAATTCATGGCCTTCCGGCGTGTCCAGCGGTGCATCCACCGCATACGCCTGGATCAGTTTCTCGAACTTGTCGACCAGATCGGCCGTCGCTTCGCGCATCGAATCGGTGCTGTCGCGCGGGAAAGCGCGCAGCCATCCGTCGTTGCAACGATCCTGACCGATGTCGGTGAAGTCGGATGCACGCAGCAGGTGGGCGCGATAGTCGTGCGCCAGTTCAAGGGCAGCCTCGAGTTCGTTCTGTGGCCCGCGACCCAGCAGCGTCACCGCAGAATTCGTGAGGATGCGCGGACGCAACCCGTTGTCCGGCACGGGTCTGGAATGGCCGCACCCCGACAGCGCCCCCAGCGCGAAAACTGCTCCCGCGAAGGGAAAGGACATCGCTGACCGCACCTGGCGCACCCAAACGCTCATACCTTCAAACGTAAGCTTTGCGTGCCGCTCAGGACAGTCGCGAAACGCCACCCGCCGCACCAACCGTCGCCCGTTCCTCGTCGTCATCGGCCAGCTCCTGATCGATCTCGGCCTCCCCAGCGGCTACCTCTGCATCGATCGCAGCCTTCTCCCGCTGATACCGCGCCCACCACGTCCGTGTCACTTCGCCGGCGAGGTCGCGATTGCCAAGGCCGAATGCCAGGGCCAATGCCAGCGCGACCGCGCCGAACAGAATCGCGAAGGCCGTGGTGACGATGTCCGTCGCGACGCCCAACTCCTGCAAGGCCATGAAGATAGCCAGCACAACGATACCCCCGCGACCCACCCGCGCCAGCGTCGGCCCGCCGTGCAAGGCGCCGGCAGCCGCCAGCAGCAGCCCTTCGACGAAACCGCCCAGCACGATGCCGACGATCACGATCACGATCGCGGCGATGATGCTCGGGATGTAACTGACGAGTTCGGCAAAAACGTCGTTCAACGACTGCAAGCCGGCGGCGGTCGAGGCTACCAGCAGCACCGCGAACATCACGGCCCAGAACACGATGTTGCCGAACACCCGCGACGGGTTCACCTGATGCCCGGCATGCTCGACCGCCTGCATCACGCCGCCGCGACGGAGCAGGTCGTTCACGCTCATCTTCTTCAGCAGGCGCTCCACGCCGCGCTGGATCAGCTTCGCCAGCAGGTAGCCCGCGAACAGGATCACGATGGCGCCGACCAGCGCCGGCACGATCTCGCCCAGCGTCGCGAAGCTGTCCTGCAGGCGTGTCAGAAAATCCATAAGGAATCAACGGGAATTGAGCGGCAGTCGCGAAGCGACCGCTCGCCGGGAAGCTAGCACCCGACTGCCAGCGCAACGAGACCGTTGGCAGCGCGATGCATGGGGGCACATTCCTGAAACGCTGGCTCACGACGATCAAGCGGTCAGAGCACTTGATACCGATGACTCGACTGCCAACGTGATCGACCCACTCGATCACCACGAAACGATTGACCGCCCACTGACGGCGCAGCGTCGGCCGAGGCGCCCGGCGGCCAAGGCGAAAACCGCAGCAATACCACCGGTATTGCGAGGATTTTTCAACGCCGGCCCCCGGGATGCCCCGGCCGACGATGTGCCGTCAGTTCCGGGTGCCGCGACGAAGATCGAAAATCGCCGACCGCCTGCACCGCGGACACACGAACCAGTCGCGCTTGCGCTGATAGCCAAGACCGAATGACCCACCGCCGATCTCCTTCCGGCTCATCGCCGGATGGGTATCACATCGCGGACAATGCGGAACCGCCGCGCCAAGCACCACGGCACGAATCTCCGCCTGTTCGGCAAGGGAGTATTGCGCCGGCCCGTCGTCGCGGTCCAACACACCGGTCATTCCGCCACCGCGATCACGACCTTCCCGAACTGCAGTCCCGACTGGAGCCGCGCATATGCCGACGCGGCGTCCTGCAGCGGGAACACCGAGTCCACCGGCGGTCGCAGGCCGCCCGCCCGGAACTCCGCCGTCACCGCGGCCCACTCGGTCTCGCTGCCCATCGTCGACCCCGAGATCGTCCACTGGTTCATGAACAGGCGGCGCACATCCGTCTCGACCATCGGTCCGCTCGTGCCGCCGCAGGTCACCAGCCGGCCGCCGCGCCCGAGTGACTGCAGTGACCGTGTCCATGTCGCCGACCCGACGCTGTCGATCACGACATCGACACCTCGCTTGCCGGTCGCCGCCCGAATCACGGCCGGCACATTCTCGGCCGTGTGATTGAGCACCTCATCGGCGCCAAGCGCCTTCGCCCGTTCGAGCTTGGCCACATCGCCCGACGTCACCCACACGCGTGCGCCACGTGATTTCGCCAGCTGCAGGGCCGCGAGCGCCACGCCACCGCCGATGCCCCAGATCAGCACCTGCTCGCCGGCCTGCACCCGCGCCTTTCCGACGAGCATGCGATACGCCGTCAGCGTCGCCAGCCCGAAGGCCGCACGCACCGTCGCCGGGATGGCGGAGGACACCACTTCCAGTCCCCACTCCGGCACCACGCAGAACTCTGCCGCGGTGCCGGAGCGATGTTCGCCGAGTATCTGGTACTTGAGGCAGAGTGGCTGCTGATCCGCGAGGCAGTAGGCGCAGGTGCGACAACTGATGCCCGGATTGAGCACGACGGTGTCGCCGACCTTCACGCGCGTCACCGCCTCGCCAACCGCGTCGACGAAGCCGGTGGCATCCGCAATCGGAACCCACCCGGGCGTCAATTTCGAGCCCGGCAATCCGGCCAGCACGAACAGGTCGAGGCGGTTCAGCGCCACCGCCTCGACGCGGATGCGCACGGCGTGTGGACCATCGAGTTCCGGCATCGGGAGATCGTGCCGAATGGCCAGTTGTTCGAGGCCACCGTGGCCGGCAAGTACCAGTGCGCGCATCGGGGAGTGAAGGTGTGGCGTTAGTTATGATTCTCGCGCGCGCGGCTCGTCGCGCCGTGCGGGGCTCATCCAGCGCGAACCGTCGCGCCCCCATCGGAACAGGATCCAGGCGAATGATATCGATCAAGGTGCCACCGCTCGGCGAATCGATCGTCGAAGCGACCGTGTCACGCTGGCTCAAGCAGGAGGGTGACGCCGTCGCAGCGGGCGAGACCCTCGTCGAACTCGAAACCGACAAGATCACTGTCGAGGTGCCCGCGCTGAAAGCCGGCGTCCTCACCGCCCGTACGCGCGCGGAAGGTGACGTCGTCGCCGTCGATGACGTGCTGGGACAGCTCGACGAATCGGGCACCGCGACCGCAGGCGCCGCATCCGCGCTGCTGGCCTCCGATCCGGTTGGCGGCACGCCTGATGGGCCGCCGGTCGGTCCCACGCCGGTGCCCACCGCGATGGCGACGTCGTCGTCCGACCCGGTCGGTGGCACGCCCGATGGGCCACCGGTCGGCCCGACGCCGGTGCCGACGGCGATGGCCATGACCTCGTCGGATCCCGTTGGCGGTTCACCGTCAGGTCCTCCGGTCGGTCCGACACCTGTGCCCACCGCGATGGCGATGATGGCCTCCGAACCCGTCGGTGGCACGCCGGATGGCCCGCCCGTTGGTCCGACGCCGGTGCCGACCGCAATGGCGGCGAAGATTTCACCCGCCGCGCAGCGCACCGCCGACACGGCTGGCATCGACGCCTCGGCTGTGCAGGGCACCGGTCGCGGTGGTGTGATCAGCAAGCCGGATGTCGTGACGGCGATCGCGGCCGGTGTGAAACCACCTGCGCCACCCGCACCGGCACCCGCGCCCGCTGTCGTTCGCACGGGTGATCGTGAAACGCGCGAGAAGATGACGACGCGCCGCAAGCGCATCGCCGAGAACCTGCTGCAGGCGCAGCACAACACGGCGCACCTCACGACGTTCAACGAGATCGACATGAGCGCCACGACCGCGCTCCGTGCACGGCTCAAGGACAAGGTCGAGAAGGAGCACGGGGTGAAGCTCAGCTTCATGCCCTTCTTCGTGAAGGCGGCCACGCACGCACTGAAGGCGTTCCCTCTCGTCAACGCGCAGCTCGACGGCGACAGCATCGTCTACAAGCACTACGTCAACATGGGCATCGCCGTCGCCAGCGACGCCGGACTGGTGGTGCCGAACGTCAAGGATGCCGACCAGAAAGGCATGCTCGACATCAGCCGGGATATCGCGAACCTCGCCAACAAGGCGCGCACCGGAAAGCTCGCGATGGATGACCTGACCGGTGGCACCTTCACCATCACGAACGGCGGTGTGTTCGGCTCGCTTCTCTCGACGCCGATCATCAACTATCCGCAGGTCGCCATTCTCGGGCTGCACAAGACGCAGGATCGTCCGGTCGCCATCGACGGCAAGGTGGAGATTCGTCCGATGATGTACGTCGCGCTCAGCTACGACCATCGCATCATCGACGGGCAGCAGGCGGTGCTGTTCCTCGTCCGGATCAAGGAGTTGATGGAAGATCCGGCTGCCATGCTGGTGAGCTGACCCGTGGCGACTGCATCGATTCCGACGGACGTCGTGGTGATCGGCGGCGGCCCTGGCGGTTACGTCGCTGCCATTCGCGCGGCGCAGCTCGGGCTCAACACCGTCTGCGTCGAGATGGACAAGACGCTCGGCGGCACCTGCGTCAATGTCGGCTGCATCCCGTCGAAGGCCCTGCTCACCAGCAGTGAACATTTCGAGTTCGCGAAACACTCGGCCGCCGAACATGGTGTCGTGATCGAGAAGGTGTCGGTCGACCTGGCGCAGATGATGAAACGGAAGAACGACGTCGTCAGTGCCAACACCAAGGGCGTCGAGTTCCTGTTCAAGAAGAACAAGATCACGTGGGCCCGTGGCGCCGGCACGCTCAAGGCCGGCAATGTGGTCGATGTGACTGCGGTGGACGGGTCGGTGACCAGCTATGCCGCGAAGAACGTCATCATCGCCACGGGCTCAGCGTCGGTGGAGTTGCCGTTCCTCAAGTTCGACGAGAAGCGCGTGGTGTCCAACATCGGCGCACTCACGCTCCCTGCCGTGCCGAAGCGACTGATCGTGGTCGGTGGTGGCGTCATTGGACTCGAACTCGGCTCCGTGTGGCGGCGGCTCGGCGCCGAGGTCATGGTCGTCGAATTCATGCCGACGATCCTGCCCGGCAATGACGACGACGTGATCAAGGATGCGACTCGCATCTTCTCGAAGCAGGGTCTCGCGATTCGCACGGGCACGAAAGTCACGGCCGCCGATCTGTCGTCGAAGAAGGTCATCCGGCTCACCGTCGAGAAGGACGGAGCGAGCGAGGTCCTCGACGCGGACGTCGTGCTGGTGAGCGTCGGTCGCAAGCCGCTGCTGCATGGCATCGATGCCGCGGCCCTTGGCCTCGAGCTGCAGAAGAACGGCTCGATCAAGGTCGACGATCAGCTGCGCACGAACCTTCCGGGCGTGTATGCCATCGGTGACGTGGCGGGCGGCAAGCTGCTCGCGCACAAGGCCGAGGAGGAAGGTGTGATCGCTGCGGAAGTGATCGCCGGCAGGAAAGTGCACATGCACTACGCTGCGATTCCGGGCGTCGTGTACACCTGGCCCGAGATTGCGACGGTCGGGCAGACAGAAGCCGAAGTGAAAGCATCAGGCCGCGCCTACAAGTCCGGCAAGTTTCCCTTCTCCGCCAACGGTCGCGCGCGCTGTCTCGGTGAGACGAACGGCTTCGTCAAGATCATTGCCGACGCCGTCACCGACGAACTGCTCGGCTGTCACATTCTTGGCGCGAACGCCGGCGACCTGATTCAGGAGATCGTGCTGGCGGTGGAGTACAAGGGCTCCAGCGAGGACATCGCCATCACCACACATGCGCACCCGACGCTTGGCGAGACGGTGAAGGAAGCGGCGCTGGCTGTGCTGGGCCGCGCGATTCACATCTGACGAGCGGCGCTGGCCGTGCGGGGCCGCGCGATTCACCCGACGCGCGGCGCTCGATGTACGCGCTCACGGAACCACGGTGCGCCCATCACCCATCAGCCGTCGTGCGAAGTAGGTGTACTGCAGCGCCGTCGTGTGCGCACTCTGTTGCAGGTTCGCCCCGGAGCCGTGGCCACCCTCGATCACTTCATGGAACAGGTACGGCAGGTTCATGTCGGCCATTTTCGCGGCGAACTTTCGTGCGTGCTGCGGCCCGACGCGATCGTCCTTCGTCGTGGTCCAGATCAGCGGCTGAGGATACGCAACGCCGGCTTTCAGGTTGTGCAGCGGTGAGATCGAGGCGAGGAAATCGCGCTCCGCCGGCACCGACACGCTCCCGTACTCCGCCACCCACGACGCACCGGCTGCGATCTGCTCGAAGCGCAGCATGTCGAGCAGTGGGACACCGATGTCCACCGCGCCGAACAGTTCGGGATGTTGCGTCATGCTCACGCCCATCAGCAGCCCGCCGTTCGAGCCACCGACGATGCCGAGTTTCTGCGGGCTGGTGATCCGTCGCGTGATGAGGTCCTGCGCGACGGCGGCGAAGTCGTCATAGATCACCTGCCGACGAGTCTTCAATCCGGCTTGGTGCCACGCCGGCCCGAACTCGCCGCCACCGCGGATGTTCGCACTCACGTACACGCCACCCTGCTCGAGCCAGAGTTTGCCGACATCGGCGTTATATCGCGGCGTGCTGGAGATCTCGAAGCCGCCATAGGCTTCGAGAATGGTCGGATTGGATCCGTCGAGCCTGAGCGCTTTCGGATGGACGATGAAGTACGGCACCTTCGTCCCGTCCTTCGACGTCGCCTCGAACTGCTCGACGATGTGCCGCGACGCATCGAACCTTGGCGCGAGTGTCTTGATCACCGAGGGTGCTGCCGTGCCGCCGGAGGCGAGCCACAGACTGTTCGGTGTGAGGAAGCCCGTCACACCGATCAGCACCAGGTCGCGCTGGTCATCGGCACTGAGCAGCGATGTCGTCACATTGGACGGCATCGCGACCGGCGTGCCAGTCCAGGCACCATCGGCGCGACGTGTGAAGGACATGACACGCCCCGTCGCATTGTCATTGATCGCAACGAGCAGGCGTGAGCGCGTCGCGGCAGTGGAGCTCAGCGACTGACGGGCATTCGGCTCGAAGACGGCGACGGGCGCCAGTGTGTCCGGCTGTCGCGTGGCGGCCGCAAGATCGAACGCTGCCAGAGAACCCGCGCGAATCACCGTGGACCCGGAATGCCATTCCTCGGACAGCTGCATCAGCACCTGCCCGGCGATGAAGTCGGTGATCGACGCACGCGCCGGCACACGCAACTGCACGACGTCGTTCGCGCGCAGCAGATAGTGCTCGGACTCGAAGAACGTCACGCCGCGAAAGATCGCCCGCAGCTGGTGTCCTTCGGCGTCGCGCGAGGCGATCGGAAACACGAACACGTCCGTCGGCTTGCCGCGGAACACTTCGGTTGCGCCGGACAACGCCTGACCGCGAGCGAGACGCTTGACGATGTACGGATACCCCGATGCCGTGACTTCGCCCGGCTGCCATTCGCGCGTGACGAGGAGCGTGTCCTGCGTCAGCCATGCCACCGACTGCTTGCCTTTCGGCAGCACGAAGCCCTTGGCTACGAACGATCGACTGATCACGTCGAATTCGCGCTGCGTATCCGCATCCTCACCGCCGTCGGTCAGGCCGATCAGGCAGCGTCGCTGCGCGGGCGGCAGGCAGGACGCGCCGTGCCAGACCCAGTTCGCCTTCTCGGCGGCAGCGAGCGAATCGAGATCGAGCACTGTCGTCCATTTCGGCGCGGCTGTGCGATAACTCGCAAGCGTGGTTCGCCGCCAGATGCCGCGCACATGCGCGGCGTCCTGCCAGAAGTTGTAGAGCAATCCGCCGATGAACGTGACGCTGGGGATGCGATCGGTGGCCTGCGCCATCGACAGCGACGACTGATACACGGCGGCGTATCGCGGATCGCTCTCCAGCACGGCGGTCGTCTTCGCATTTTCGGCGCGGACCCAGGCCATTGCCCGGTCGCCGTGTGCATCTTCGAGCCAGCGGTACGGATCGGGGGCCGTGTCAGGGCGAATGACCTGACCGGCAGCGGACGTCGCGGCTGCGAGGACTGCGAACGTCAATGAGGCGAGTCGGTGCATGCGAGTCTGTATGGTGTGAGAGACGTAGGTCAATGCACTCTTGCTGGCCAGCCCGTCATGGATCGATGAACTCCGCAATCCGCTGCCGCGTCCGATCCACGACCAGCCTGGTGACATCCGGTCTGGCGTAATGGCCGGCCTGATCGAAATTCTGCCGCTCGCCACGCACGACGGCGTGATCCAGTTCCGCGATGATCAGCGCCTCCCGGCCGACCACCGGGTCCACGAGGAATCGCCCGTCCGGCCCGGCGATGGCGGTGCCGCCATTGGCGAGAAATTCACCGCTGTTCGCCAGTATGTCGGCGCGCGCCGGCGCGTCATCGGGCAGATCGGATGCGCGCATCAGGCCGGACACTGCGATCACGTAGCTGCGCGACTCCTTCGCGATGAATGACGTGAGATCGTGCGTGTTGTGCAGGCCGCCGGGCCAGACCGACACATGCAGATCCTCGCCCTGCGCGTAGAGCGCCGCACGCGCCAGCGGGAGCCAGTTCTCGAAGCAGTTCAGCCCACCAATGCGAAAGGCATCGAGCGCGTGCACCTGCAGGCCGTGTCCATCCCCCTGCGCCCACGCGAGCCGTTCCTCGTAGGTCGGCTGCAGCTTGCGATGTGTCGAACGGATCACGCCATCGCGGTCGATGTAGACGAGCGTGCAATACAGGCTGTGGCCACCGCGATCGGCGGCACGCTCCATGAGCCCAAGGTAGATGGCGATGCGATGGGTGCGCGCGAGCGTGCAGATCGACGCGAGATCACCTCGATCGATGTCCACACCCTGATCGAGATACCGCGCGAAGATCGCCTTCTGCTTCGCGTCGTTGAAGCGCGCGCCATCCGTGCGCTCGATCCAGAACGGATACCCCGGCACCAGGGCCTCGCCGAAGCAGACGAGCTGACACCCTTCGTTCGCGGCACGCGTGATCGTGTCCGCCACCTTGGCCAGCGTTGCGTCACGATGCAGCCAGATCGGTGTGATCTGCGCACACGCGACGGTCAGTCGATCGGCGTCGGCCGCGTCGTGCGATGCCGGTGCGCGGAGTATGTCCATCGGCGTGCGAGAGGTGGAATGACACGTGCGCATGCCCGCGCGGCAGACCCGCGGTGCGGGAACGATTGCGCGCGACGGGCAATACCTTGTGGCGAACGCGAGGAACGTTATCGCGTGCCCCACCGCACCGCTCGACCGGAAACCTTCGCTCCTACGCACCATGCACGCGCGTCTCGCACTGCTCGTCGGACTGATGATCGCCGCGTCGCCGATGGCGCACGCGCAGGGGTATCCGTTCAGCCAGCGCGGCACCGTGTCGCAGCGTGTGGCCTTCACGGATCTCAGCCTCGAATATGGGCGTCCGACCGCCCGCGGCAGGACGCTGTTCGGCACCCTCGTGCCATGGGACAGCATCTGGCACCCGGGCGCTGATCTGGCCACGCAACTGACGATCAGCCGCGATATCACGCTGGAAGGCCAGGCCGTCGAGAAGGGGACGTACACGCTGTGGCTGGTTCCGCGAGCGGGCGGTGCGTGGACGTTCATCCTCAATCGCCGAACGAAGATCCAGCATACGCCGTATCCGGGCGCTGCGAGTGATGCATTGCGACTCGATGTGACACCGACGCAGGCGTCGCATATCGAAACGTTGACGTGGTTCTTTCCAGCCGTCCTGCGCGACGAGGCGACACTGCGATTTCAGTGGGGCACGACGGGGATCGACCTGCGCATCAAGGCGGCGTATCGTCCTGCGAGATAGCTATGGCAAGAGCGGAACCATGATTCAGCGCTCGCGACTTCTCACGCCAGATGCCCCACCGATCAACGCAGAGATTGGTATGATGACGCAGTACGAAGCCATAGCCAGACTTGTCCCGAAGTTTCACAGAGTCATGTCTTGCGTACGTGTCGCGGTCAAACTTTCCATTCGGCTGCAGCCGAGCGACCCTGACGTGCGCACTGACTGTCGATACGTCGCGGCGTTGCGCCAGCAAAATGAAGGGTGATATGGCAACCAGAGTGAGGCACAACTGGACGGTGTTGAAACGCACCCATGGGCCCTGACAAAGCGGTAAACGGCAGCGGGGCGATGATCGAAAGATCACCGCCCCGCCGAAGTCCCGCAATTCGTCGCGGATCGCGACGCAACCGACCCAATGATGCTTTACAGGAACCGCGCCAGCACTGCGCCCAACGTCATGAACACCACCGCGAGCAACGCCAGCGTGGCCGGCAGCATCGTGATGCCCTGCGACGTCGCGGTTGGAACGGCGCGCGCCACGGGGGTGGTCGAACTATGTACAGCCGGCGCCGCGACCAGACGTGTCGCGGTCGCGGGCGGCAGCGCGTTCATGATCTGCGCGGCCACGTGAGCGGGCGTGCGCACATCCTTGCGCGCCGACGCCTCTCGGCTGATCCGGGACCACAGTTCGGCCTCGGGAGTGAGCTGATTGTTCGCCAGACGCGGGGCCGGAGCTTCGCCGTCGAGCCACGCGTTCAACGCCGCCATCGCGCCATCAGCACGCAGCGGAACTTCACGATCGGCCAGCGGCCGATCTCCCAGGGGCTTGTTTGCCGAGGGCGGGGTGACTTCTCGGTCTCCCCGCGCGCCCTCTGGATTGGGTGTCATGTCCATCATCATGCGTACTTCTCCTCGAGAAGAGCCTGCAACGCTTCGCGTGCACGATGCACACGCATCTTGAGCGCGCCGACAGTAGAGTCCAGCATCTCAGCCATCTCCTCGTACGATCGACCCTCGACGTGTTTCATCACGAAGGCTTCCCGCAACGACGGGGACAACTGGCCCAGGGCCCAGTCGAGGTCGACACGAAGCTCACTACGATCGAGTTCTTCGTCCGGCGTCGTCAGGTGTGACGGTTGATCGTCCTCTTCATAGCTCACGTGCGTGCGCCGGATGTTCTTCAACCAATCCTTGCACCCGTTCGCTACGATTCGGAAAATCCACGCATCGAACCGTCCACGCACCTCACCGAGATGCGAAAACGCTTTGATGAACGAGGCCTGCATGATGTCCTCGGCGACATCAGGGGAGCCCGTCATATTCAACGCGTGCCGATACAGCGGATCGCTGTACTTCGTCACCAGGACGGCGAAAGCCTCACGATCACCCGCCAGCACGCGGGCAATGGATCGGGCGTCGACATCCGCCTGCTCGGCAATGTCAGCCGGAAGTGTTTGAGGGGGAGTTTGCACGTCGGCACGATAACCACCGTGTGACGCCCCCCACAACTTCCGCTCAGACATGACGAGTGTTCCCATGGCACGAAGCAGACGACAGACTGCAATCGGCGTCACACGTTCGGGTGGGGAGCGCGCGCACAGGAACGCGCTTCAGGTCGCTCGTGGCGTTCCCCATCCGTAGCGTCGAATCTCCGCCGAGTGTTCACCGAGCAGCGGCGGAGGGCGAAAGACTGCGCCGCCGACGCTCGATGGCACACCAGTGAGTGGTGAGGCGTCCGTCGTCGCGAGTGCTTCACGCACGGTGCGCAGCATGCCCACCGGCACGCCCGCACTCTGACAACGGATTTGCCATTCGGCCGCAGGCCGCGTGCGCAGGATCTCCTGCACGGCGGTCACGCAGGCCTCGCGATGGACGACACGACCGGCGTTCGCGCGAAGACGCTCGTCCGCCGCCAGAGTCTCGGACGCGAGCACGCCAGTCAGCGCACGCCATTGTGCGTCACTGCCCACCGCGACGACCATCGGGCGATCGGCAGTCTCGAACAACTGATACGGCACCAGGTTGGCGTGCGCGTTTCCCCAGCGCCCAGCCTCGTTGCCGGAGACGAGGGCGTTCTGCGCCACATTCGCGAGCGCGGCCACGGCGCTGCCGCCCAGCGTGATGGTGACGGTGCGATCGGCAGCCGAACCAGTACGGCGTCCGAGCAACGCCGCCAGCACGGCGATCGCCGCATCCTTACCGGTCAGGACATCGATCAGGGCGACGGCAGTGCGTACCGGCACGCCGTCCGGTTCACCCGTCACACTCATCCACCCTGCCTCCGCCTGCATGGCGAAATCGTAACCCGGCCGCGAAAGGTCGGTAGGATAGCCGCGAATGCTGCACCAGATCAGTCGAGAATTTTCCGTCAGCAACACATCACTATCGAGGCCATTACGCGACAGTACTGCGGGAAGGAAATTTTCCACGACGACGTCGGCCTCGAGGATGAGCTGCGTGACGAACTCGCGATCGCGCGCCGATTTCAGGTCGGCGGTGAGCGAACGCTTGTTGCGATTGATACTCAGGAAATACGCCGATCCTCCGCGCGCGTCGAAGGGAGGACCCCAGCCTCGGGTCTCATCACCCCCCTCCGGCCGCTCGACCTTGATGACGTCGGCGCCCAGATCCCCCAGTGTCATGGTGCAGAGCGGTCCTGCGAGAACGCGGCTCAGATCGAGCACCTTGACACCAGAGAGCGGCGAAGCTGTCACGTTACTGCTCCATTGATGCTGGAAATCATGTCACAATCTTCCTGAGGTCGGTCAGCGGCAGCATCCGACGTCGGACTTGCGTTTTGTATGGACCCGCTTATGCTTCCCACGTTGTCACGCAGCCGCGTTGCGCCACGAGAGCGCTGACGCGGCGCTTCGTAGTATCTGACGCGCCGAACCGGGGCTTTCAAACCCGACGCGACGGCGCCCATCAATCTGTATGGAACCCATGATTCCCGACGTGCCCGTTGCTCCCACCGAGGTGGCGCCGACTCCGGCTCCGCCCGTGAAGCGTAGCCCTGGCCACCGCGGCACGGATATTCGCGACACCGTCGCCGAGATGACGGCGCGCGCGAACGAGATCCAGTTCGAGGCGGGTAGCAAGATGGCGAATGCGCTGAAGAACATCGTGCGTGCCGCCATTGCCGACACCGAGCTGAGTCTGGAGAGCACGCGTGACGTGGTGGACTATTTCCGCCGTCGCGCCCTGATGTCCACCGAGGACGCGCAGGGGTTGCTGGACGAGGTCGCGGAATACGCATCGAAGCGGAAGCCGGTCGAGCCGCCTCCGGGCAAGGTCACGCCGGGCAAGCCGACCGCGGCCAAGGTGCAGCCATTGGCCAGCCTGGCCGAAGCGCTCTCGCTGCCGGCGGCGCCGATCGCGAATGCGGGTCGTCCGACGGCAGGACCGCCGACGATTTCGTCGCCGGCACCTGCACCGGTGAAGGTCGCACCGCCGACGCCGATTCCTGAGCCGACCGTGATTCCGCTGGCCAACACGTCGATTGCCAAGGCCGCGGTCGCGAAAGCGCCTGCGGCCAAGGCCGAGGCTCCGATTGCCGAGCCCGTGAAGGCGGACACGAAGTCCGCCGCGCCGAAGGCCGCGGTTGCAGCCGTCAAGCCGGCGGCGCCCGCTGCAAAGGCCACCGTGCCGGCTGCCAAGGCGGCATCCGCGTCCAAGGCTCCCGCGGCGAAGACGCCTGTCGCCAAGGTGGCGGCGAAGGTCGCAGCGAAGGCTCCGGCGAAACCGGCAGCAAAAGCCCCGGTCAAGCCGGCGTCGAAGAAGAAGTGAGCCAGGCGGCGACACGCCGCCCATCTCGTCCTTCTCGCGTGCGAAACGCCCGCAGTGCCGTACCGGCGCTGCGGGCATTTGCCTGTTCGCCCATGACGGCATGGCGCAATCGCCCCTGACAGCGCGCGACACGGGTGCGACACCCATCGTGGTGTGGTAGCTTCGCCCGCCACTTTCTGACCAAGCGAGCCGCGAATGACGCCTGCTGAAATTGTCGCGAGTGCGCCGGCGCGAGTCGATCTCGCCGGCGGTTGGACGGACGTTGCGCCATACACGGTTGAAGTGGGCGGCGCCGTCTGCAACGTGGCCATCGAGCTGCGGGCGATCGCGACGGTGACCCCTGCCGATCCACCAGTCACACCGCCGACGGACGCGCTGGCGAACGCCGCCTGGCAGCGTGCGGACGCGCCGCCGGTCACGGTGCGGCTGCGTTCCTCGATTCCTCTTGGCGCTGGACTCGGTGGAAGTTCTGCGGCCGGCGTCGCACTGGCCGCCGCGCTGGCCGCCTTTCGAGGCGTGCGCCACACACCACAGGCGCTGGCCGAGCTCAGTCGCAGCACGGAGACGGAGACCCTTGGTGTCGCGGGTGGCTGTCAGGACCACTACGCGGCGGCGTACGGCGGCGCGCTGATGCTCCGTTGCGGTGCGACGACGTCCGCCGAATCCGTGCCGATGCGTGACGACACGATCGCCGCGTTCGAGAAGCGCGCGATGATCGCCTACACCGGCGAGTCGCGCATGTCGTCGCGGACGATCACCGCTGTGCTCGACGCGTATCGCGCCGGTGAAACACAAACGTGCGAGTCACTCGCGACGATGGCGGCCCTCGCGCACGACATGGCCGCGGCACTGCGAGATGGCGACATCGATCACCTCGGTGCATTGCTCGCGAGACAGTGGACGGCGCAACGCGCGCTGCATCCGAGCATCACCACGCCGCTGATCGAACGCATCGTGTTCGGCGTTGCGCAGGCCGGCGCACTTGGCACGAAGGCACTGGGTGCATCGGGGGGCGGGTGCGTGCTCGTCATTGCGCGCGCAGACCGCGTCGCGGCGGTGCGCGCGGTGCTCGAGGCACAGGCGACACTGCTGCCGCTGCGAGTGGCGCGTCACGGTGTGTTGCTTCACATGACAGGCGGAGCAGAGTGATGCCGATCCGACCGGGCGATGCCCGTGCGCTGACCGAGACGCTGGTACGCATCGATTCGCGCAACCCGACGCTGGTGCCCGGTGCCCCCGGAGAAGCGGGCGTGGCGCATGTGCTGGCCGAAGTGCTGGGCGGATGGGGATTCCGTCTCGAGTGGCAGGACGTGCGCGACGGTCGCGCGAACCTGATTGCCCGCATCGGATCACCGGCGCCCGGCGCGCCGGTGCTGATGTTCAACGGTCATCTGGATGTGGTGGGCGTCGACGGCATGGATCATCCGCCGTTCGCGCCGACGATCGAGGGTGATCGGCTGTACGGGCGTGGCAGCTGCGACATGAAGGCGGGCGTGGCGGCGATGAGTGTCGCAGCGTGGCAGGCGGCGCAGCGTGGCATTCACGGCGAGATCATCGTCGCGGCGGTGATCGATGAGGAGTTCGAATCGCTGGGCACACGCGCCATGCTGGAATGCGGCACGCGCGCGGACATCGCCGTCGTGACGGAGCCGACTCGCCTCGCGATCTGTCCCGCGCATCGCGGCTTCGTGTGGCTCGAATTCGAGTTCACGGGGCGTGCCGCGCATGGCAGTCGGTACGACCTCGGCATCGACGCCATCCAGCATGCGGCGGTGCTGCTGACCGCGCTCGATCGCTACCAGCACCGTGACTTGATCATGCGCACACACCCGCTGCTCGGTCGTGCGTCGCTGCACGCGTCAACGATCGCGGGCGGTGTCGGCTGGAGTACCTATCCGGAACGGTGCACACTGCGCGTGGAGCGTCGGACGGTTCCCGGCGAAACGACGGCATCGGTATTGCGCGACGTCGAGTCGTTGCTGGCGGACCTGCGCGCGTCGGATCCAACCGTGTCGGTGACGGTTCGTGTGGACACGGCGCAGGGGCCAAGTGATGTGGCGGTGGATGCGCCGCTGGTCCAGCGATTGTCCGCCGCACACCAGCGGTCGCGCGGCACGGTGCCGCCGGTGGAAGGACTGAGTGCGTGGACCGATGCGGCCCTGCTCAACGATGCGGGTATTCCGGCGGTGTGCTTCGGGCCGGGCGATATTGCGCTGGCGCACGCGGCAACCGAGTACGTGCCGTTGTCGGAGATCGACGCGGCGACGGCGGTGCTGACCGCGTTCGCGCTCGACTGGTGTCATCACCCGTAGCCACGGACAATCGTTGTGACTGCAGCACAGTACGACGCACTGGAGCGCGCGATCGTGAATCGGTCGCGTGTCGCGATTCGGCTCAACGGCGCGGAGATGGTCGTGATTCCCGAAGGCATCCAGATGAAGGGCGGTCGCGAGGTGCTGCTGACGCAGAACCCATCGAGCGGGTTGCCGCTGCTGGTGCAGATCGATGACATCGAGCGGCTCGAGGTGGTGCGTTGAGCGCTCGCTACCCGCTGGTGGCGGTGTACGCCGACGAGAGTTGCCTGGGAAACGGCAAGCAGGGCGCGACACCGGGGGGCGCCGGTGGACTGGTCGAGTTCCAGCTCAGGAGCAGCGAGCTCGTCTGCAGAGATTTCTGGATCAGTGAACCGGACACGACCAACAATCGCATGGCGCTGCAGAGCGTGATTCAGGCGTTTTCCCACCTGTCAGCCAAGGGCGAAAAGTTGAGTGTCGTGTTCACGACGGACTCGCGGTATCTCGTGGACGGCATGACGCAGTGGGTGCACGGATGGGCTCGCAAACAGTGGCGGAAGGCCGATGGCAAGCCGGTCGAGAATCTGTCGTTGTGGCACCAGGCGATGTCAGTCGTCTCGAAAGGCGGCCATGAAGTGGAATGGCGCTGGGTGCGAGGCCATGCGGGTCATCCGCAGAACGAATGGGCCAATCATCTCGCGACGACCGCCGCCGCAGACCAGACGCAGTCCCCCGGTCTCGTCGAATCCGGATTTGCAGCGTGGATGGCGTCACTGCCATCCGCGGTCCGGAAAAGTGGTCCACCGTCGCCATTCCCGATTGCCGTATCGTTCGCACCAGCCCGAGGCCTTCCCGCACTGTGATCCCGCCCCATTCTGCCGCGATGACTGCCGATCCAGTAGTTCTCGATCGGATATTCGATCGTCTCGTCCGCACGCTGTCTGCGGGCGGACCGGACCAGTTTCGCGCGCCATTCACGGTCGCCGAGATCGTGCAGTCGCTGGTGCCGTATCGCACATATCGCAATGAACTCGGCGTCGACACGCTGCAGGACTACGAACATGCGGTGCTCGAGATGCTGGCCGGTGAGCGCGGATGGCTGGTCTGTGATCCGGATACGGTCGCCGTGATCAAGAAGGAATTGTCGTCGCCGGACCCGGATACCGGATTGCTGCGTCGGTTGCAGACGGTCGAGGTGCGCATGGGCGCGATTCGCATGCCGGTGGCGGGCGAACCTCGCGCTCCGATCGCGCGAGAAGGTGATGACGTTCCGCATGTGGAACATGCCGCGGTGAAAGACACGCCGTCAGTCGAACGCACGGTGGTCTCCGATGCCGTGGCGATCGGCGCGGTGATGGATCGGGAAGATGCCGAACGCGCGGTGAACGCGACGAACGCGACCGCGGGGGTGGAATCGACGGCTGCGAAGCCGCAGGGTTCGAAGAAGTCGCGTCGGACGCCGCGTGCAAACTCGGTGATCGCGCCCGCGAGCGAACCGGTGCCCGCGATGATCGACGCAGCGGCGCTGCCCTCCGTCGCGGATCTGACGACGCTGGTACCACCGTCTGAGCCGGTGACGACCACGCCGCTGCACAGCGTGCAAGGCGTGACGATCGCGAGTGCGCAGACGCTGGCGCGCATCACACCGTTGTCACTGCCCTCGGTGTATGGAGATCCGATCGATTTCCGCGGCGTGCGACACGCGCCGGTGGACATCGGCGGCGTGATCTTCCTGTTCGGCATGGTTGCGCGCGAACTCGGGTTTCACGTCGAGGCGATGGCGAGCGGCTTCCCGCGCTGTGAAGCGAAGCGGCAGATCGCGCCCGGAAAATGGGCGCGTTTGCGCATCGACTTCGAACACGAGAGTCGTCAGTTCCGTGATGCGGGTCGCAATCCGGTTGCCTGCGACCT
This sequence comes from Gemmatimonadaceae bacterium, assembly GCA_014379355.1. Classification (GTDB taxonomy): domain Bacteria; phylum Gemmatimonadota; class Gemmatimonadetes; order Gemmatimonadales; family Gemmatimonadaceae; genus JACMLX01. The sequence goes on along the minus strand of JACMLX010000109.1, from coordinate 14,816 downwards.
GATCGTGTGCTGGCGCGACACGTGGCCTGATCGTCCCGCGTCGCTGGATGTGCTGGCGCTGGATCGTGTGCTGTCGACGCTTGCGCGGGACTGAGATCGATGCCGAATTCACCCGCATCGACGGACAAGGGCGGGCCATGCCCATATTGCACGAACACGATCCCGGCCGGCCGCGCGGTGTCGTTCTGCCCGCACTGCGGCCTGAACGTGACCGTGGCGCAGTGTCCCGCCTGCAGCAGTGAAGTGGAGCCAGGCTGGCACTTCTGCGTGACGTGTGGTCGCGATGTGAGTGCGCTGCCGAAGGTCGCCGATGCGGCGACGCGCAACGCGAAATTCTAGCGAGTCGGGCGCGATGCCCTGAGCCCACATGCCCGGTCGGCATGGCGCGCGTGCAGCGCCGACGCCGACCGGGAATGTGGTGCCTCGATCACGGGATGCAGATCGTCAGCACGGCGGAGCCGATCACGCGCCCGCCCGCTCGGATGCATGCCACGGGCTGACGATCGTAGCGGGAGTACCGACGATCGCGGTAGCGGTAGCGCTCGAGCTGACGGGCGCGCTCATACCGTTGGCGCGCATACCGCTCACGTGCGTACCGCTCGCGCTCCCATCGTGCGCGTTCGTAACGATGCCGCTCGTAGCGATCCCGATCGAAGCGATCGTTGTTGTACCGATCCCGATCGCGCCGATCATCGTAACGATCGTCACGGTCGCGACGACAGCCCCAGGAGTTGCCGCGACCACACCGAGGATCATCACGATCCGCGGCGTAGGCATGCAAGGCCGTCGTGCCGGCGACGGTGGTGATGGCTGCGACGGAATTGCGAGCGTCGGTGGTCGCCGCTGACGCTGCGAACACGGCAGTCGGGGCGAGAAGGGCGAGAACTGCAGCAGCGAACACACGGTTGCGCATGGAGCCTCCTTGGAAGATCAACGTCGATCGGTCGAGGACCAGGAGTGCACCGGCCGTGCCCAGAACTCAAGTCGTTACATCACAAGAGCTTGACGTTTTCCGCCGGGCTGATTTCGTCCTCGCGAGTGCTCGGCAGCCGTCCTCCCGAGAGGACATTCAGAAGGTGATCGTTGCGCCACCGAGGCTCAATCCTGCCGCCAGTCCGAACAGCACTACGCGATCACCGCGCACAATGCGTCCGCTGTGCACCGACTCGGCGAGGGCGAGCGGCATGGAGGCCGCAATACAGTTGCCACGCGTCGCGAGATTCACGACGATCTGCTCTTCGCGAAAGCCCAGCATCTTCCAGCCCAGTTCTATTCCGTGCCGACTCGCCTGATGCGGCACAACGGCGGCGATGCTGTCGCGGGTCCAGCCAGCGCTGTCGCAGAGCGAATCCATGAACGGCAGCAGGAGCGGCGCGGCCTTTCGAAACAGTTGTGGTCCGCGCATGGCGAACAGGTTGTGGGCTGCCGTCGTGTCCGGATCGTTGGGATGATGCAGCGTGCCGCCGCCACTGATCTGGCTCAGTTCCGCGCCGGAATGCCAGGTCTGCAATCGCGTCGAATGCAGTGCGCTGCCCGAGTCACCGGCGCGAGAGATCACCACGGCAGCCGCGGCATCACCGAACAACACGGCACTCTCGGGCTCGGACGGATTCAGGCTGTGCGCGGCACTTTCACTGCTGAACACGAGCACGTGTCGATGTGCGCCGCCGGCGATGAGTCGCGCCGCGACATCGAATGCGGCGAGAAAGGACAGGCAGGTGGCGTTGACATCGAAGCAGGCGGCGACTCCTTCGGGTGCCTGCAACTCGCGCTGCACGAACACCGCCGTGCATGGTATGGCCTGCTGCGGTGTGCTCGACGCACCGATGATCGCGGAGAGATCTGCCGCGGCGATGCCTGCCATGTCGAGCGCCTGCCGTGCGGCGTGCGCGGCCATGAAGGCCGACGTTTCGCCGCCACATCGCCTCCGTTCGCGCACGCCGGTGCGTTCGACGATCCAGCCCGGCGGCAGACCCAGCGCGTCCTCGAGTTCGTGGTTGCCGACGATCCGGGGCGGCAGGTAGGACCCGATACCGGTGATCCGCACGGACAAGGCGACCGACTGCGGAATCGTGTCGCTCATGTCGCGAGCACCGGCGCGGTCACCTGCTGCACACGCCATGTACACATGACGCGGCGACGCTTCGCGCCCGGCAGTGACGCGCTCACGCCTTCCGACACGGAGCATGCACCCAGGCGACAGCCGTACTCGCGCAACATCTCGTGCGCCGCCTCACGCAGTCGCATCGCCACGTCCGCAAAGTCGCGCGGATCGCGCACGGCCACATGAATTTCGAGCGTTCCGGCCGCATGCTGCTCGGCGCGATATTCGGTGATGCGATCGTCGGCCAGGAGAATCATGCGGCGGATCGCATCCGGAAACACAGGTCGCAGCGTGTCATCACCTCGCGGAAACCAGCAGATGTCATCCTGTCGTCCTTCGACGGCGGCGATGCGCTGCCAGGATGACCCACACGCGCATGGCGCCGCGTCGAGGCGAAGAATATCGCCGAGCCGGTACCGGATGATGGGCTGCGTCTGTCGCCAGAGGTCTGTGAGAATCGGCGTGACTCGTGTCGGGTCGAGCGGAGAAGTCAGTTCGGTCTGCATCACCATCACATCTTCCTGCACGTGCAGCGCGCCGTGTCGGCAGGTCACGGCGACGAGCCCCTCGGTGCATTGATACACCTCGCCGACCGCCGCCTGAAAGCTACGCTCGAGACGCGCACGGTCCTGTGGTTCCAGCACTTCAGCCACGGAAACGAGTCGCGAGGGTGTCGCGCGAAGCGCACCCCGTTCCTTCGCGTCGGCGAGCAAGCCAAGCAGTGACGGTGGCCCCACGATCAACCGCGGTCGAAAGTCGTTGAGCGATGCGACGACGTCGTCGAGAGGCTGCATCAGGTCGAAGAAGCGGAATTGCACGACTGCCGACGTGCGCTCATACAGCCGACTGTTGGCGCGCAGAAAGAATGCGACACGATGCCCCGGGCGCAGGTCGGGAATCGCGCGCGCGAGGATGGTGCCAGCCCAGCGCGTCTGCTCATCGGGGCCGACGAGGAAAAGGCCACGATGCCCGGACGTGCCGCTCGACAACCCGACCGTGCAGCCGTGCACGACCGCGCTGAAGTCGCGCCGGCGTTCGGCATCGAGTGCAACCTGCATCGCGAGGTCGCGGGTGACGCCGACGGTGGTGAACCGATCGAAGTCCTCCATCATCGCCTGTTTGCTGACGGTCGGGAACGAGCGCCATGCACTCGCCGGCGCGCCCGCCCACAGTTCGCGATAGAACGGGCTGCGTTCCCGGACACGCTCCACCAGCGCCGTCGCGCGATGCTCCTGCCATGCGCGCAGGCGTTGGCCGTGCAAGGTGGCAGTGCGCCACCGCGCCGCAACGTACGCGGTCACGATGTCGAGCCGGCTCACGGATCGCGGCCCCAGTGCAGCGTCTCGGGACAGTGCGTCGGCAGGATCGTGACCTCGGGACGTGTCGTTGCGAAGCTCTGCAGCGCGCGCAGCGTTGCGGAGAGCGCCCCCATGTCATCCTGCATCAACGCGGTGATCGGGTGCGGCGCCCGCTGTTCGCGGTACGCCTGCGACGTCCATGCACCGTCAGCGCAGAGCAGCACCGGGCCGCGATCGGTGCGCACCAGTGCGCCGAGTTGGCCGCGCGCATGGCCAGGCAGGCCGACCAGCTGCACACTGCCGTCGCCGAACAGGTCGTGAGTCGCGCCGAGGTACGGCATCGGCGTGCCATCGAGACGATCGATTGCCTGTGCCCTCGCTGCAAAGTCCGCCGGAAACAGTCGCTGCAGAATGCCGCGGCGTACCGCATCGATCCCACGCACGGATTGCTGCAAGGCAAGCGCGGCGCGTGCGATCACGAATCGCGCGCGGGGATAGTCATGCAGGCCAGCCACGTGATCGGCGTGCAGATGCGAGACGATCACGGTGTGCACATCGCCGCCGGTGACACCATGGCGCTCGAGTTGCAGCAGCGCCGGCATGCCCAGTGTGGTGGGCGTTGCATACTTGTAGAGTCGGTCGGGCCAATGCGCGAACGCGTCCAGCAGCCGCGGCGCGTAGCCGGTGTCGAACAGCATCGCGCCGCGCTCGGGATGCCTGATGAGGAACGCCGGTGCGTGACATCGAATCTCCTGCCATCCCGTTCCGCGTGCGACGAAACTCGAGCGCGCGATGCAGTAGCCGGTGTCGAGCACCGTCAGCGCGACGTGCGCCGTCATCGCATCGCTCCGTTCCGCCGCAAGGCGTCGATGGTCCGCGCGAGGCCGTCCGCGGATGACACTCGCGGCGAGTATCCGAGCAGATCGCGCGCGCGCGAGATGTCGTACGTCTGTGTGCGCGCGAGAATCTGCGCCGAATAGCGAGTCAGCGTTGGTTCACGATGCGTGATCATCGACACCGCCTCCATCGCGGTCGCCGCAACCATCACCACCGACAGTGGGACCGTGCGACCGGGCGCCGGAAGGCCGACACCCGCGAGCAGCGCGCGAATCATCCCCCAGAGCTGCACATGTTCACCACCGGTCACGAGGAAGGTCTGGCCGACACCTCGTGCCGTCACCAGTGCGCACTCGATGGCATGCACCACGTCATCCACGTGTGTCACATCCACGGCATTGGTGCCATCGCCGATCTGGGGCAATGCCCCCCGTCGCGCGGCCTGCAGCAGCCGAGGCACCAGTGCGCGATCACCCGCACCGTAGATCGCTTTCGGTCGCAGCATCACGGTTTCAAGATACGGCGTCGCGGCGCGCACGAGTTCCTCTGCGGCATGCTTGGTACGCGCATAATGACTACCGTGATGCGCCGCGTACGGCGCGGCGTCATCGAGCAGGTGCTGATCCCGGCCATCGAACAGCACGGCCGGCGTCGAGATGTGCACGAGACGTCGCACGCCGGCGGTGCGAGCGGCGGTGATGACGTTCGCGGTCCCGGTCACGTTGGCATCGACGAAATCCTGTCGTGCGCCCCATGGCGCCGACAGCGCGGCCGCATGCACGATCGCGTCGCAGCCGCGTGCCGCGGCGGTCAGTGCCGTGACATCATCGAGCGCCGTGACACACACATCGACGCCAGCGTCGAACGCCAGGCGCGCGGTGTCGCGTCCCTGTGCGCACACGGCGATCCCGCGCGCGTCCAGCATGCGCACCACGTGACCGCCCAGAAAGCCGGACGCACCGGTGACGAGCACTCGGCGGAGTGAAGAGGCCATCCGGGCATCATACACCAGAAGCTGATGCCGGTCACACGATCGTGCGCGTCAATCGCTGCAGGGTGTGTGATGCAACAACCGTGGAACCACCAGTGGCGAGTGCATCGAGCAGCAACCGTGCGGTGAACTCCATCTCGAACATCGCGAGGAGCGCGTGCAGCGCGCCGCCGCTTGTCCCGTAACCCTCGAGACACGCCTTGCGCGCCTCTCGTTCCCAGAGCCACGCGATCTCGAACGCCTTTTCGTCCCCACCCGCAACGTGAGCCGCTTCGGCCGCCACTTGCGCGATCGAGACGAGTACGCGCGCGACATCACGCCATGGCGATTGCGGTGCGACACGTTCCAGATCCGGAAGCAATGGATCGCCATCGAATTCCACAACACTCAACTTGCGCGGTGGCGCCATCAGGATCGTGCGAGCCGCAGGTTTCCGTGAATGCGATGCACGAGACCCGGCGCGGCTTCTGCAGCGGCGGCGAACTGCTGCAGCTTTCCCGGCAGCGCGTCGAGCGCCGTGACCAACGTGCGATCGGGATCTCGTTCCGCCTGGTCGGCGGCCTTGAGCGCGGCGGTGGCGGTCGTGAGCGTCGTCCAGACGCGTGCAACCCACGACTCGACGTCGGCCACGGTCGCAGGCACGGCATCGGCGAGCACACCCTGCTCGAACGGACGTCGGAGGGCCGCGTGCAATTTGCGCGTGATGACACCCACCGCGCGCACGTCGTCGAGCGCCGATGCCTGCAACGAGGGGTCACCATCGAGTGCACGCTGGAGGCGACCGACGATCACCGAACGTACGGTCGCGGCGCCCGTCACGATGTCTTCGAGAATGGCGCACGCAGTTCGCTGTCCATCCGGGCTGCGGATGATGTCGCTACCGAGAGGATCGGTGCAACGCGGACCCCGGGAACCCGCTCGAGGTGTCGCAGCAGGTCGGGCTCGGGCTGGCCACCGCGTGTCAGCTGTCCGTACACGACGGCCACGGCGCCCGGCTCGAACAACACGACATCGTGATGTCGGCCTGTGATGTGTCGCGCGCTGCCACTCGTCACCGCACTCAGCGCCGGCCGGTCCGGCGTGGCGAGCCACTCCCAGCCGTCCGCGCGAAGCGAGGCGCCGGCCGACAAGGCCTCGCTGAGCCAGAGACACGCGTCCGGATCGGCCCACGCCGAGGCGAGCGTCGAGACGATCGAGCCATCGGCGCCGACCTGCTGGTGCAGCACACGAGCGCCGGCGGGCGCAAGCCCAGACCAGAGACGGAGCGCCGCCTGGTGCAACGTCGGCGCGCCGGTTCCCGGGATGGTCTCGAGCAGGCAGATGGCAGCGACGCCGCGGCACGCAGGAATTGCAAACGTGGCAGTCAGCACGTACAGCCGTGCCGGGTCGGCCGACGCGGGATATCCTCCGACCCACGTCGACCACGCGACGGGCGGCACAGCCGACAACGCGGCCAGAAGGGAGGTGTCGACCGCAGCCCCGCTGCTCGCGCGCAGCGTTGCGTGAGTCACGAACGCCGGCCGACGGGGTGACGGCGCCGGGCACCGCTCCGTTCGCTCCGGGTATCATCCACACTGCACCCCGGAAACGACGCACCGCATCCAGCTTTCATCCGTGTTGCATCCATTCGTCTCCGCCGAGGGCAACCCTCGCGCCGGTATGCAGTCCGACCTGCCACTCGACCGTCACCATGGGCACGCAAGGCACCGCCACCGACATCGTCATTCTCTCGGCCGTTCGTACCCCGTTCGGCACGTTTGGAGGCACGCTGCGCGACCTGTCCGCGGTGGATCTGACCGTCGTCGCGGCGAAAGCCGCAATGGCGCGGGCCGGCGTGGAGCCGAGTGACATCGGGCATTCGATCTTCGGCAACGTCATCCAGAGCACGACGGACACCGTCTACTTCGCGCGACACGTCGGCCTCAAGGCGGGCTGCCCGATCGAGGTGCCCGGCCTGACGGTGAACCGACTCTGCGGATCGGGATTCCAGGCGATCATCAACGGCGCACACGAGATCATGACCGGCGACGCCGATGTGTGCCTGGTTGGCGGCGGCGAGAGCATGTCCACCGTGCCGCATGCGGCGCGAGGGCTGCGCTGGGGCCTGTCGTACGGCACGTCGCCGAAACTCGAGGATCTCCTGTTCGAGGGGCTGACTGACTCGTATTGCCAGACACCGATGGGTGTGACGGCCGAAAATCTCGAGAGTGTCTTCCATCTCGGACGGCAGGCGGCCGACGAGTTCGCGCTGCGCTCGCAGCAGAACACGCGTGACGCGTGGGCCAATGGCCTGATCAAGGACGAGATCGTGCCTGTGCCGGTGATGGACAGGAAGACGAAGCAGCCGGTGGACTTTGCGCGCGATGAACATGCGAGGCCCGACAGCACGATCGAGTCCCTTGCAAAGTTGCGCCCGGTGTTCAAGGCCGATGGTGTCGTGACGGCCGGCAACGCATCGGGTCTGAATGATGGTGCCGGTGCGCTGGTCATCGCGCGCGCGGAGTGGGCGACGCAGCGCGGCATTGCACCGCTGGCGCGACTGGTGAGCTGGGGCGTGAGCGGTGTCGAGCCACGCATCATGGGCATCGGTCCGGTCACTGCATCGCGCACGGCACTCGCGCGCGCCGGCATGACACTCGACCAGATGGACCTGATCGAAGTGAACGAGGCTTTCGCGACGCAAGCACTCGCGGTTCAGAAGGAGCTCGGTATTCCGATGGACAAGTTCAACCTGCACGGCGGCGCAATTGCCATCGGCCATCCACTCGGCGCGAGCGGCGCGCGGATCGCGGCGCATCTCACGCATGCCTTGCGCACGATGGGCAAGAAGTACGCCCTCGGCTCCGCCTGTATCGGTGGCGGACAGGGCATCGCCGTGATCCTGGAGTCGATGGCGTGAGGCGACCGCAGTCGGCACTCGCTGTCGTGATCGCAGCGATGATGTGGTCAGGGTCTCTTGCGGCGCAGCAGGATCGAACACCTGTGCAGCGACCCGGCGGACCGTGGCCGATCAAGACGCGCGAGCATGTCGATCTCTGGCTGCACGGGTTTGCCTTGCTGTCTGCGGATACGAGCCAGATACCGCTGTTCCGGCGCGGGTATCGCGACTCGATGATCGTGGTGCGCAACAGTGCGCAGCAGGCGACACGGCTGGACACGGTACGCGTCGCACTGCAGCAGACACTGGCGTCGACGCCCCAGTTGCTCAATGCGCAGTTCTATGCACTGCACTTCACCAACTACGGCACGCTGCGTGTCTCGCTCCAGCTGCTGACACAGTCGAAAGGCGACGTGAAGGCCGTGCGCGACAAGGATCAGCAGCGCTTCGTGGCACTGGCGGCGAACTATTTCAGCACGGCACCGGAACGCGAGTTCGCCGAGCAGTTCAGTATCGGGCTGGAGAGTGAAAGCCAGCGGTTTCATCACGCCAACTGGCTCGAGACCCAGCGCACACGCGCCCCGGTGCTGGCGCGCGCCGACTCACTGTGGCGCAGCGTCTGGTTTCCGAAGCTGGCCGGATTCCTGCGCGGCACGCAGCAGCGCAATGGCGAGATCATCGTGTCACCGGTGGTGGAGGGTGAAGGGCGCACGATCACTGCGGATCCGGCTGTCGGCACGACGATGGTGGTGACACTTCCGCCGTCGGTGGACCGTACGGTGGAAGTGTTGTACGGTATCGTTCACGAGGCGACCGGCAGCTTCGCGGCGGTCGCGGTGACGGAGAACATCACGCCGAGGCAGAAGACGGCCGGGGCGGGAGACCGGCTGCAGACGGCTGCCGCGCTGCGGGCGGGGTTGCTCCTGCTGCAGCGCACCTTGCCGGCCGAGGCGGATGGGTATGCGCGATTCTATCTGCGCCTGCTCGGCCTGCCCCAACCTGCAGCCGGCGCGGCCGCGTCGTCGCTCGAGGCAGCGATGCCGATCAGTCCCGAGATTCTCGAGACGATGAAGAAGCAGCTCGACCTCTATCTCGGTGGATTGTGACCTGTGGCTGATGACGTGGCGAAGGTTCCGGAAACAGCTCCGGCGTTGCTCGATCGCGGCGCGATGGAACGCGTGCTCGCACGCGCGTCGGAACTGGCGTCGCAATCGGCCGATGCGCCGGACGGCATGACCGAGGCGCAGCTGTTCGAGATCGGCAAGGAAGTCGGATTGTCGCCCGCGACGCTCCAGCAGGCGCTGGCGGAAGAGCGCACGCGCGTGGTGCTCGCGGAAGAGACCGGACTCGAAGCGCGCGTGATGGGGCCGGCGGCCGTGAGTGCGACGCGCGCGATTCCGCATTCGCCGGAGGCGGTGTTGTACGCGCTCGAGGAATGGATGCGCACCGATTATCGCATGCTGGCGAAGCGGCGCTTCGGCGCGCGACGCACGTGGGAACAGCGCGGCGGTGTGTTTGCAGAACTCGATCGCAGCCTGCGCGGCAATCAGGCGGCCTCGACGCTGGCGCGCGCGACGGAAGTGGCCGTGACGGTGAGTCCGATCGGCGACGGTCGCACGGCAGTGCGCCTCGATGCGGACATCACGCAGCTGCGATCATCGCGGAAAGGCGCGGGGATCGCGCTGGGGTCCGTTGGTGTGGTGATGGGCATGGTGCCGGTGATCCTTGGCGCGGTGCTGGCGCCGATCACGATGCTGCCGTTGTTCCTCGCCGGCGGCGCATTGCCTGTGCTCGGACTCGGCCTCGGTGGCTGGACGACGATCAAGAGTCACCGCAAGCAGGCGGAACGTGCGCAGCTGGCGCTGGAGCAGTTGCTGGATCGTCTTGAACACGCACCGTTGCCGCGCGCAGCGCTGCCGGGCGGTGCCACGCCGTTGCTGTCGGACACGTTCACGGCGGTGGCGCAGGGGATGCGCGATGTCGCGAAGGCGGTCCAGGACGCAGCGGCTTCCAAGCGCGGGATGCGATAGGTCCTGCGCTACGCTTGCAACGGCAAGAGCAACTGCCGTAGCGCAAAAGTGCAACGGCCGCAAAACTGCAACTGCTTCAGCCCAGCGGCGCAACTGCAAACTGCTTTGACGCCAAGACGCAAAGAAACCACACGGCTTTCTGGTGCCTTGCGACCGTCGCGCGCACGCGAGTCGAATACATCTTGTTGGAACTGCGAGTGCGGCACGCAGTACCAAAACATTCGGTGCCGCGATGCGCTCGATGGCGGTCGTATTCGCGCGGAGCGCTTGGCGTCCTGGCGGCTTGGCGTCAAGGCAGTCGAAGATCCTGGCGCCTCTACGTTGAGGCTGTCTCGCGTGCGCTCGCGCAGTTTTGCGGCTGTGGCAGTTTTGCGTTGAAGCAGTTGCAGTGCAGTCGCTTGTGCGCGCGGAGCGCTACGCGCCGGCCAAGACGAAGGCGCGGAGCTTGACGCGGGCGACGAGCCAGCGGACGGCGGCATTGCTGCCGACCAGCAGCGGTGCGAGGAAGAGCAGCGACTTCACTTCCGCACGCGTGATCTTGACCACGCCACCGTGCTGCAGCATGGCGCGTGTCTGCGTCAGGTCGCGCAAGGTCGCAAAGGCGAACAGCAGCGGCCAGACGCAGAAGGTGCGAATGCTCCACGCGCGACGCGGCACCATCAGCAGATAGCGCACCGCATCCTCGAGGTCGGACCAGGCGAGCTTCACCAGGTCGGTCAGCGCGGCGTGATTGGCCTGCGAATGCGCCGGTGAGAGGATCGTGGCATGCCCGCTGCCATGCGCGCGCAGCGCGTGCTCGGGGATGTAGATCGAATTCTCGTGTTCCGCGTCGCTCGCGACATCCTTGAGAATGTTGACCGTCTGCAGCGCCTCACCGAATTGCCGGCTCTTCTCGCGCAGCTTCGTATAAACCGTCTCGCTCACGGCGTGCGAATGTTCGTGCCAGAGATCCGTGAGCATGTAGCCGACCGTGCCGGCCACATAGTAGCAGTACTCCTTGTACTCCTCGATCGTCTGGATGCGAATGCCGTGCGGGTACAGCAGCACGAACTTGCGCATGCCGCGCGCCATTTCTGCGACCCAGCGATGTACATGCCGCTGCGTGGCGACCGGCAGCGATCCGAACAGCGCGAAGACCCTGTCCGACCCGCTGCTCAGCTCCACGTGCGCCGCATCACCGGGCCACTCGGCGAGGTCCGCCGCGAGTGCCGTCGCGCTGGCTGGATCGTCAAAGCAGTGCAGGAATCGGTCGATCGTGGCCGCCTTCAACTGTGCATCCAGCTGCGGCGCATCCTCGATCGTGTCGGCGATGCGGCACAGCAGGTACGCAGCGAGAACGGCGCGGCCCAGCTCGCCCGGCAGCACACGCACGCTGAGCGCAAAGGTGCGCGAGACGCGCGGCAGGATGTCGCGACACCAGCGATCCACCTCGCGCGCCGAGGGGCGTTGCACGAAGGCCGGCAGGTGGTCGGCGGGACGATCGTCGTCCGCCGGCGCTCGATTCACGTGTGAAGGCACAGTCAATATATGGTCGCAATCCGCACGGGACGCTACGCGCAGCCGGCACGCCCCTCTACACAAGCAGTCTCGGTTGGTGCATCTATCGGCGTGATCACACCACCTGGTTTCCGCGGCACCTTCCGCGATGATGACGATGCCCGCGGCGTGTATTCGGAAGCAGCTGGTATAGCGCGAATCCTCCCACGTGCCGTGGCGGTCCCTGCCGACGCCGACGATGTGGTGACGCTGGCCGCGTGGGCGCAGTCGTCGCAGACTCCGCTCATTCCGCGCGGCGCAGGCTCGTCGATGTCGGGCGCAGCCATCGGCGATGGCGTGATCGTGGACCTGAGCCGTCTCGCGACGATCGGACCGGTGGATCCGACGACCCGTCGCGTGTGGGTCGGTCCTGGCGCGATTCGCGACGCGGTCGATGCGACAGCGAGGGAACAGGGGCTCTGGTTCCCGGTCGATCCGTCGAGCGGCGCGTGGGCGACGATCGCCGGCATGGTGTCGACCAATGCCGCGGGTCCGCACTCGATGAAACATGGTGCGATGCGCCGCTGGGTCACCGCACTCGAGTGTGTATTCGACGACGGATCTCGCGCAACCATCCGGCGCGGCGCGGAACTGCCGATGCAGGCGAAAACGGTGGCCGCGATCCGTCGGTTCTCGACGCAGGCGATGAGCACGATCTTCACGACCGCGATGGCCGAACCGATCGCGAAGATCCGACACGCCGGCGTGCGCAAGGAATCGTCCGGCTACGCGCTGGTGGAGTTCGCGAAGTCGGGAGACCTCGTCGACCTGTTCGTCGGCAGCGAAGGCACGCTGGCCTTGATCGTCGGCATCGAGTTGCAATTGCTCGATCGCCCGATGGGTCGCACATCGTTGTGCGCCGGCTTCACGACGCTCGAAGCCGCGGTCGACGCGGCGGGACGCGCCGTCGGACTCGGCGCCGCGACCTGCGAACTGCTCGATCGCACCTTTCTCGATGTCGTGCGCGCCGGTGCACCGCTTGTTGACGTGTCGTCAGACGTCGAGGCGCTGCTGCTGCTCGATGCGGAAGCGGCCACGCAGGCCGAGGCCGACACACTGGCCGACACGATCGCATCGGCCTTCGAGGCCATCGGCGCCACGGGGCAGACGCGAGCCTGTGATACACACGCCATCGAGCAGCTCTGGCACATCAGGCACGCGGCCAGCCCGTTGCTGGCGACCATGACGGACATCGGCGCATCGATGCAATTCATCGAGGATGGTGCCGTTCCCCCGCAGGCCCTGCCTGAATACGTGCGCGGCATTCGCAGTATCCTCGCGCATCACGGATTCACCGGCGTGATCTTCGGGCACGCCGGCGATGCGAATGTGCATGTCAATCCGCTGGTGGACGTGAACACGCCGGACTGGCGTGCACACGTCGAAGCGGCGCTCGATGAAGTCGTCACCCTCACTGCGGTCCTCGGCGGCACGCTCGCCGGTGAACATGGGGATGGCCGCCTGCGCACGCCGTTCATGCATCGCATGTGGGCGAACGACGCGACCGTGTTGTTCGACCTCGTGAAGCGCTGCTTCGATCCGCGCGGGATCTTCAATCCGGGCGTGAAAGTCGCGCTGCCGGGCCAGCAGCCGCTCACCGACATCAAGTACGATCCAGCGCTCGCGCCGCTGACACCTGCGGCACGAGCGGCGCTCGACACCGTTGCCAACGAGCGGGCGTACGCGACGTTCAGGCTCGATCTTCTCGAGCGCTGACTTTCTTTCGCGTTTCGTCGAGATCGAGAACTGCGTTGGGTGGATAGGTCGGGGAGGCCGGGGAGTGCGTCGCGCACGAGGCTTATGGCTTCGCGCGCCATCGTCAGCTGATCCGGGTGGGGAGCGCACGGAGCTCACGGAGTGCGCCATCTGCAAAGATCTGTCTATCGCGCCCCGATGATTTTTTGGAACAGCAGTTCCAACAAGAGGTCAGCGATGGCTCGTGTTTCGATCATCGTGGCAGGGCGCACGCTCCGTCCGCTCCGTCCGCTTCGGTCCCCAAAAAAGTCAGAGATGGCGCGCGAGGAGCGGAGAGTGGCAAGCGGCGCACTCCGTGAGCTCAGTGCGCTCCACCACTAAAATGTGAGCGATCGAGCGCAATACAGCGAAAGGTGGCAAGCGACGCACTCTCCGGGCTCTCCGGCCTATTCGTTCCGAGCAGTTCAAAGCCAGTCCGGAGTCTGCGCGGGCTGCGTAGGTTTGGGGGCGATCATCTCGCCCAGTCTTCCAAATCCAGCCACCCCAGACCGTGCCTGAGTTCTTTACCGAGCCCCGTCTCACGCTGCTCTCGCGACCCCAGTTTCTCGAGCCGGAGCATCTCGGCGTGGCGTGGCTGGGCGAGGCGACGGATGGGGAGAAGCTGGCGGAGTTCGCCGGACGGCTGTGCTACATGAGCCAACGGAACCCGGCCGGGCGCTCGACGCGCGAATACCTGGAAAACATCAAGAAACAGGGCCATGGCAGCGTCCTCGAACACGCCAACTATGCCATCCTGTTCGAAGGCGTGAGCCGCTCGCTGACGCATGAACTGGTACGGCATCGCGCCGGATTCGCGTACTCGCAGCTCAGCCAGCGGTACGTGGACGAAAGCCAGGCCGCCTTCGTCGTGCCACCCGCGATGGTGGGCGACGCGCCACTCGAGACAGCGTGGCGGGCGCAGATCGAATCCGCGCAGGCCGCGTACGTGCATCTCGTCGATGAACTGATGCAGCGCTATGGCTGGGTCGCCGACAAGGTCCACCGTCGCAAGATGGCTCGCGAGGCCGCACGCGGTGTACTCCCCAACTCGACGGAAACGAAGATCGTCGTCACCGCCAATGCACGTGCCTGGCGGACGATGCTCGAACTGCGGTCGAGTGAAGCAGCGGAACTCGAGATTCGCCGCATGGCGGTGGCCGCGTTGCGCCTGCTGCGAGTCGAGGCGCCGGCGTTCTTCAGCGATTTCGAGATCTATTCCGCCGAGGATCGCCGCGAGGCGGCCCGCATCGGCTTCCACAAGGTTTGAGGGTTCCATGCTGAATCGTGTCCGCGCCGGATCGGCGCGTTTTTGTGGTGTGATGCTGCTCGTCGTCGGCTGCGCGCCGCAGCGTCCGGCATCGGCACCGACCCCCGTTGCGGTCACGCCGGTCGCCCCGGTCGCAGCCGC
>JACMLX010000108.1 GCA_014379355.1 Gemmatimonadaceae bacterium | reverse complement strand
TGTCGAAGCTCCAGTATTCGCCTACGGCGAACAGTTCCTTGCCCGTCTTCGCACTCACGGCGTGCATCCAGTCACGGAAGAACGTGGCGTCCACGTGCTTCACCGCATCGAAACGAAAGCCATCCACGCCGGTGGTGTTCACGAACCAGTCCCCCCAGTACTCCAGCTCACCGCGCACTTCCGGATGCGACGTATCGACGTCGCAGCCCATCAGGAAATCATAGTTCCCTTTCTCCGCATCCACGTTGCGATCGAACTGCTTGTCCTTGAAGAGGTAGATCTTCGTGCCGTTACCATCATCCTGATCCACTGCCGTGAAGTGATGCCAGTGCCACTCCATGGTCGAGTATTTTCCGCCGCGACCCGGAAACGAGAAATGCGTCCACGCTCGAATCGTGGTCGGTTCGCCGAGAACCTCCATCCGGTTCTCGATATCCACCGGCGTGGCCTCGATCTCTTCCTCGGCGTCCCCGCCCATCCTGTGGTTGAAGACGGCGTCGGCGTAGATGCGGATGCCGACATCGCGTGCGGCGGCGCAGGCGGCAAGAAACTCGGCGCGGGTGCCGTACTTGGTGCGCACCGAACCTTTCTGGTCGAACTCGCCGAGATCGAAGAGGTCATAGGCGCCGTACCCGACGTCGCCCGCGCCAGCGCTGCCCTTGTACGCCGGAGGCAGCCAGAGCGAGGTGAAGCCAAGCGCCTTCAGGCCCGGCGCATTGCGCGCCACTTCACGCCACAGGCCGCCGTCGCTGTCGACGTACCAGTGGAAGTACTGCATCATCACGCCGTTCAGGTCTGACACGTTCGCGTCCCGAGTTGCTGATTGTCCTTGACAGTGGCGCCGTGCGCCCCGGAAAAAACACGGTGGTCAACGCACGAGACGGCCCATCGGTTCGAACGAGCGCCGAACGGCATCAGGCTGCCGTCGAACGTGCCGGATCACGTTCGCTGAAAGCGACGCGCGAGTTGCTCCATGCGTTCGTCGCCGGCCGCTTCCGCTTCGAGGCGGATTTCCTCTGCATACGGCCGCAGCTTCGGCTCGCCCCAGTAGTAGCCGGTCGCGCGTTCCGCGAGCTGCGTCTCGTCGCGTCGTGTGGCCTCGAGCAACGCGCGAGCTGCGGCCCGGTCGTAACCAGGGTCGTCACGGTCCGGCAGATCGTAGAACCGGCGGGGCATTTCGCCTTCCGCGTCGTCCCGCAGGAATGCCATCGACATGGTCTGTCTCGCTGACTGGGGTACAGGCCACCGGGAATCTGCAACATAGCTTGTCACGCCGCCGCGTCGTATCCTGACCGGCACTGCGCTGGTACCGCTCGCCCATCACTCCGCCACGAGGCTGCTGTCGATGTCCGCATTCTCCGTTCCGACTGCCGTTCGACTCTGTCGTCGCATCGCCGTCGTGCTGGCGTGCGTTGCCCCGCACGCGCTGTACGCTCAGACCTCCGTGCTGCCGGGTCAGCAGGCGTCGGGTCCGGTCATCCAGAGCGCGGGAATGTCATTCAAGGTCGATGATCCGACATTCCAGATTCCTGCGGGCCACACGTTCAAGGCACTGTTCATCATCAACGCCGGCGGCGGAGATTCGGTGAAAGTGAACGAGTTGGTCACGACCATGGCGCGCTACTTCAACCTGCATGCGCGGAACGGAATCGCTGACGACCATGTGCGCGGCGCGGCCGTGTTTCACGGCAACGGTTGGCCCGCCCTGCTCAGCGACTCGTCGTTCGTCGCCCGTTTCGGCGGCAAGGGAAATCCGAGCAAGCGGCTCGTCGAGGAACTCGTGCAGCACGGCGCGACGCTCATTCTGTGCGGACAGACCGCCGGTAATCGCGGCATCCGACGCGAAGAGCTGCTGCCCGGCGTAAAAGTCGCGATCTCCGCCATGAGCGCGGTGGAGTATCTGCAGTCCGAGGGGTACCGACTCATTCCGTGGTAGGCAGCACGGCACATGTGCCCTGTCCATTCGGCCGGGGTCGCCGAACGCGTGCGCCGAGCGGCGCCGGTTAACTTTCCGCTGTATTGGTCAGCGAGGGTTGCGAGAGTGCACTCAGCGCACCGTGCGTTGAAACTCCGGGCTCCGCTGCAATCCACGTGACGTATGGATGCCGAGCATCGCCTGAGCGACGCGGAAGTCACTGCGGTACTGCGCCGTGCCACAGACGAGAGTGTGCAGCAGGGGTTGACGGTCGCACAGGTGCAGGAGATCGCGCGTGACGTCGGCCTCGCGCCGGATGCCGTGCGGCGCGCACTCGCCGACGCCGCCAGTGGTGCGCTGCGACCGGCTGAACTCGAACGCAGTCTCGGCGTGCCGGTCGGCGCCAACAAGGATGTGATGTTGCCCGGTGTGCTCAGCGATGCGTCGTGGGATGTGCTCGTCTCGACATTGCGTGCCACGTTCAACGCACACGGCAAGGAAATCCGCACCGGTGTCGTGCGCGAGTGGCGCAACGGCAACTTGCGCGTCGCGATCGAGCCGACGCCCGCGGGTCACCGACTGCGCATGTCGACGCACAAGCAGGGCGCGCTGCAGGCGCCGCTGATGGGCAGTGTGGCGGCGTTGATCTACGGGGGCTCGCTCGCCGTCGCCGCCACGACCACCGGCAAGCCCGCGCTGATGATGCTCGCGGCGATTCCCGCAGTCCTTGGCGCCGGTCTCGCCACGTGGCCGTTTCTCAGCCTGCCCAAGTGGGCGCGCGCGCGCAGCGAGCAGTTCGACCTCATCGCGCGCGAAGCGGCGGCGCTCTGTGTCGTGCCGCAGGAACGTCCCCTGCAAGCAGCGCAACTCCCGGCCGGAGGATAGCGTTCGCGCCGGTGCCACGGCATCGTGACGCGTTCGCTGCCTGATCACTCCTACCTGAATCGCCATGTCGCGGCTCGACGCAGACGTGATTGTCGTCGGTGCCGGCCTCGCCGGGCTGGTCGCCGCCGCTGAAGCGGCGGACGCCGGACGTCGCGTGCTGCTCGTCGATCAGGAAGGCGAACAGAATCTCGGTGGCCAGGCATTCTGGTCGCTCGGTGGCTTGTTCTTCGTCGATTCGCCGGAGCAGCGCCGGCTCGGCATACGCGACTCGATGGATCTCGCACGTCGTGACTGGATGAACACCGCCGGCTTCGATCGCGACGATGATCACTGGCCGCGACAGTGGGCCGAGGCGTACCTGGACTTCGCGGGTGGCGAGAAGCGCGCGTGGCTGCATGCGCAGGGGATGCGATGGTTTCCCGCCGTCGGATGGGCAGAGCGTGGTGCGGCCGGTGCACAGGCGTCGGGCAACAGCGTGCCGCGGTTCCACGTCACGTGGGGTACGGGCCCGGGTGTGCTGGAGCCGTTCCTGCGCCGCGTCCAGGCGCAGGTGCAGAATGGTCGCATCACGTGCCGATATCGGCATCGCGTGCAGGGACTGCTGATCACATCCGGCGCCGTGCACGGTATTCGCGGTGAGGTGCTCGCACCGACGACCGTGGCGCGCGGCGAGAGCAGCTCGCGTGACGTCGTCGGCGAGTTCACGCTCGAGTGTTCGGCCGTGATCGTCACCTCCGGCGGGATCGGTGGCAATCACGAACTGGTGCGACGCTACTGGCCGGTCGATCGGCTCGGCGCTCCGCCGGCGTTCCTGCTGTCCGGCGTGCCGCAGCATGTGGACGGGTTGCTGCAGCAGGAGATCGCGGCCTGTGGTGCACGCCTCATCAATCCCGATCGGATGTGGCACTACACCGAAGGGATACGCAACTGGAACAGCATCTGGCCGAAACACGGCATCCGCATCCTGCCGGGGCCGAGCAGCCTCTGGCTCGACCCGACCGGCAAAAGACTTCCCTATCCGAATATCCCGGGCGCCGACACACTCGGTGCGCTGCAGCACATCACCACGCACGGATTTCCGCACACCTGGTTCCTGCTCAATCGCGCGATCATCAAGAAGGAATTCGCACTCTCCGGCAGTGAGCAGAATCCCGACCTCACGGGCCGGAATGTGCGCCTGACCCTCAAGCGCGTCGGCAAGGCGGTGCAGGCGCCAGTGCAGGCCTTCATGGACAACGGTGCCGACTTCATCGTCCGCCACACCCTCCCCCAACTCGTGGACGCGATGAATGTCTCGATCGGTGACATGCGTGTGGATTTCGCCACGGTCGATGCAGAGGTGCGCGCGCGTGACGCGCAGGTGCACAACGCCGCCGGCAAGGATCCACAACTCGCGATCGTGCGCGGCGCTCGGGCTTTCCTCAGCGAACGCCTGATTCGCATCGCGCCACCGTCACCGATCCTCGATCCGTCCAATGGCCCGCTGATCGCCGTCAAGCTCAACATCCTGACGCGCAAATCACTGGGCGGTCTGGAGACCGATCTGCATTCGCGCGTGATCGGGCAGGATCGTGCCCCGATTCCGGGGCTGTATGCCGCCGGCGAAGTCGCGGGATTCGGGGGCGGCGGTCTGCACGGCTATCGCTCGCTCGAAGGGACGTTTCTCGGCGGGTGCATTTTCAGCGGGCGGGTGGCGGGGCGGGCGGCGGCGGGGTGAACACGTACCGACATTTGCGACTGTCGCTGGCAGCATCGCGAAAGCCGAAATTCACCCGGGAGCGTTGGCGATCCGCTCCAGCAATTCTGCGAGCAGAAGTCGCTCACCGTCAGACAGTACGGGCATATCGTCGAGGGATGCGCGCAGCGCCGAGGCCGCGCCGCGCGATCCGTCGGCAGCATGGAATGTCGACTCGCCGGTGATCGCCTCCATTACGGCCTCGCGCGCCATGTCAGACAGGCTCGCACCCCGCTCGGTCGCTGGCAGGTTGAGCATCGAGAGCACCGTGCCGTTGCACGCCGCCTCGATCAAAAACATGGCGCGTGCCTCACTGACCTTCAGCCGCCCGGTCAGCGCGATTCGCCGGATCCGTCGCCGCAGCACGTCGCGGCCGGCGGCGAGCGTGGGGGAGGGCGCGCTCGCGTCGGCGCTCATGATCGCGAAGAGGCCCGGATTGGCCAAGCCAAACTCTACGTGCATGTCCCAGCCGTCTCGGAGATCCTGCACCGGATCGGGATGCGGCGCCTTGAGAGTCTTCCGGGCGATGTATGTGGCCAGCCCGTGCTCCGCGACCGCGGTGAGCAACCCGCGCTTGTCGCCGAAAAACCGATAGATGGTCGGCGCCTGCACCGAAGCCGCGGTGGCCACCGCGCGCGTCGTCGCAGCGTCCCGGCCCCCTGACGCAATCAGCGCAGCCGCTGCCTCGACAATTCGCTGACGGACGAGGTCGCTCGGAGGGGCAGAGTTGTCGACGCCTGCGGTCGGGTTTGTCATGCACAACAGCATGGCGATTTCGCCTTTCCAACGCTAGGTGCCACTTGTTAGCGACGATATTCACCGTTAACGTCAGTTGAGTATCGCTGCTAACACAGCCGCATTATCTCTCAGTACAGGTGCCCTTCCATGCTCATCGTAACCGGCGCGTCGGGCCATCTCGGCCACGCCATCGTCGAGCGATTGCTCGACCGCATTCCGTCAAGTGAAATCGGGGTCAGCGTGCGCGATGCCGCCAAAGCCGCCAACCTGGCCGCGCGAGGCGTGCGAGTCCGACAGGCCGATTTCGACGACCCACACAGTCTGCAGCACGCCTTCGAGGGTGCGAGTCAGGTGCTCCTCGTCTCGTCGAACGCGCGCGCGACGGGCGGCGACACCCTCGCCCAGCATCGCTCGGCAATCGACACCGCGCGTGCGGTCGGCGCACAGCGCATCGTCTACACGAGCCACATGGCGGTCAGTGAGTCGTCCGCGTTTCCGCCGATGCGCGATCATTTCTCGACAGAACGCTTGCTCGCGGAGTCCGGCGTCGCCTGGACGGCGCTGCGCAACGGGTTCTACGCAGCGAGCGGCATCGCGATGATGGGCGACGCGTTCGACACGGGGGTGCTCGTGGCACCAGCGGACGGCCCCGTTTCGTGGACGGCGCATGCGGACCTCGCGGAAGCGGCCGCGATGATCCTGCACAATCCGGGAACGTACGACGGCCCGACACCGCCACTGACCGGCGCCGAATCACTGGACTTCGCGAGTCTTGCGGCACTGACGTCTGAAGTGCGGGACACGCCGGTCCGGCGCGAGATCATCACGGATGACGTCTTGCGCGCGAGAATTGCCGCACGCGGCGCGCCGGAGCGAACGGCCGACACGGTACTCGGCTTCTTCATCGCCAGTCGCAATCGCGAATTCGCCGCCGTCGATCCGACGCTCGAGCAACTGCTCGGCCGACGGCCGATCGCCATGCGTGAGCTCCTCGCAGAACGGGTGTCGCAGCATGCGACGGCGCGCGCATGAACAGCGGGACCAGAATGATCGTCGTCACCGCACCAACAGGACTGATCGGCCGTCAGGTCGTCGAGCGGCTGATGGAGCAAGGCGTGTCGCTTCGAGTGATCGTGCGTGATGCTGCGCGTTTGCCATCGCACGTCCGCGAACGGGTTGAGGTGATCGAGGGATCGCACGGTGACGCCGTCATCGTGAACCGGGCATTCGAAGGCGCTGACGCAGTCTTCTGGCTCGTACCGCCGGATCCGCGCGCCCGAAGTGTGGAGGCCGCCTACGTCGATTTCAGCAGGCCGGCGTGCGACGCGCTCAGGCGGCATGATGTGAAACGCGTCGTCGGCATCTCGGCGGTGGGACGTGGAACACCACAGGCCGCCCGTGCGGGCTACGTCACCGGTTCGCTTGCGATGGACGATCTCATCGTGAGTTCAGGCACGAGCTATCGTGCGGTGACGAATCCATCGTTCATGGACAATATCATCCGGCAAGTCGCGCCGATCACGGAGAAGGGCGTCTTCTTCTCACCGATCGATGGCAACCGGACGATGCCGACGTGCGCCACGCGCGATATCGCGTCGGTCTCTGCGCAATTGCTGATCGATGATACGTGGAGCGGCGTCGACCGCGCCTCAGTTCTCGGCCCGGCCAATCTGTCATTCAACGACATGGCGACGATCATGTCGGATGTGCTGGGCAAGCCGATCCGCTTTCAGCAAATCGACTTCGACGCGTACAAGGCGCAGTTCCTCGGCTTCGGCCTGTCCGACGCGATGGCGCAAGGCATGACCGACATGGCGAAGGCGAAGAACGACGGTCTCGACAACGCCGAGGTTCGAACACCGGCCAACACGACACCGACAACCTTTCGCGAGTGGTGCGAGAGGGCGCTCGTGCCTGCGTTCCGCAAAGTCGCGCGCTTCGATATTCAGGACGCCGCCACGTAATCGGCCACGACGGAGAGCGCGTCAGAATCTCCGTCGTCGCACTGCGGCTGGGAAGCCTCGGCGAATTCTGATCCGTGACAGAATCGATCGCTTAGTGCACAGGTGCATCACGCAGCGTTGTTGCTCGCATGCTCGACCGAAGTCTCGATGACGAACGCTCGCAATTCCGCGATCTTTTCGCCGCGAAAACGCCAGACGTCGCAGTACGAATGATGCTTCGGCGTCCCGGTGTCATCCTTCAGTGTGATGTTACCGAGTGCCGTCACGAAATCACCTTCTGCGATCAAGGTCGTGACCGTGAATTGTGGCGGCTCGATGTACGTCAGCGCCATGTATTGTCGCACAGCGTCCTTGCCTACCAACGTCTGGTCGCCGACGAATGTCCATTCGGTGTCATCGGTGCAGAACGACAGGAGCACTTCGTTGTCGCCGGCAGCGATCGCCGCGTTGCCCTCCGTCAGGATTGCCTTGTTGTGCGCCGACATCAGTGTGTCTTCCCGGTTCGAGTGAATGCGTTGACGGAGCAGCCCGGGCTCTCATTCCATTCGAGGCGCTGCTCGTCGTTACATGACAAGTATACGATGGCTCAACTACTCTCAGAAATTCATGGTAGCCGCATCGACCGCACACGAAGCACCGAACTGGAGTAGACCATTCCCTGAAGCGGCTGGGCATTTGCAAGTCGCACGGTTCCTTGCGACTGTGCGATGACACCGAACGATCGATGATCGCCTGCGGCAGCGACGTCACGACGCTGAAGCCGAGGAATCACGAGTCGCCATCTCGAACGTTGCCCGCCGCGTGCGAGGAGTGTCTGTGTCCGCTGAAGCATGCAGCGGACTTTGCGGACGTTTGCTCAGATTGTTCTGGGCCGAATTCGTCAGTGAGCTGTTCTGTTCGGTATCGCTCGACGACACGATGGAAATGGCCCCGGGGGGCACGGGAATGACCTCGCGCGCATTCAACGTTGCACGCGCGGTCGGCACTGAATACGAGACAAGAACCAGACTTCTTCGTGCCGTGACGCACGACTTCCCGTCCCTTGGCCGCGATGAGCTGGAGAACGCGATCGTCACGTGCGGCCGTAAGAAAACAGGCGCGTGGCTACAAGTCA
>JACMLX010000107.1 GCA_014379355.1 Gemmatimonadaceae bacterium | reverse complement strand
TCGCTGGACTTCGACGCGATCCAGAAAGGACTGCCGTATCCGCTGGCGCGCGTGCAACTCATCCAACTCGGCGACACCTCTCCCGCCGCCGGCATTCCGCCACGCCTGCAGCCACCGGCGCCCAGCGAAGGCCCGCACAAGAGTTATGCAGTGCAGTGGTTCAGCTTTGCCACCATCGCGATTTTCGGCGCGGGCGTCTTCGCCTACAACGACCGTCATCGCAACCGACCGCGCGTCGACAACACCTGACGCCTGATCCTGTCTTGCACCGCTAAACACTTTTCGCGCGACGGCCGCGATGGACGCGAGGAGGTCTTTCGCCACTCCGGCGTCGTCGCTGGTTGGCGCTTCTGAAAAATCTTCACGCGGGGCCGCGGGGACGCGGGGCCTTCTACCGCACGAACTGGTCAGGACCGTACTCGCGCGAAGGCGCCGAAGCGCGGACACCTGGAACTGCTTTTTTTGGGGAACTGCGTCGCGCGCACGAAACTCCGTGTGCGGAAAACGACTTTCACAAATTCAGTTGCAGTTCATCTTGCCCGTCAATCGCCTCCGCGCTTCCGCGAAAACACTGTTGAGCAGGCCGACCACTGCAGAAGTCCCCGCGCCCCCGCGCCCCCGCGCGAAAGCTTTTGCAGTTGCCGTAGCAGTTGCAGTTGCAGTTGCAGTTGCAGTTCCATCAAGAAGCTGTTGCTCTTCTTCGCGTCCTTCGCGGCCCCCGCGCGAAAAGTTTGTAGCGCTTTTTTTGCTGTAGTAGCCCGCGAGTGATCTGCGCACGCGCTCCGAACTACGCGCTTGGCTTTTTCTGCAGAACCACCATGGCCGCGGCGATCATTGCGCCGCCGATCCATGTGCGTGGCCCGACGTCCTGCCCCAGGACGAGACCCGCCAGCAGCGCCGTCCAGAACGGCTCGACCGTGCTCACGATCGATGCGCGTACCGGTCCCAGTGCGGCGAGGCCGGCGAGGAACGATGTCAACGCGAGCGTCGTCGGGATCAGCGCCAGTGCGGTTGCATTCACCAACAGTGCCTGCGACGGCGGGAAGAGCGGCGCATGCATCACCAGCGCGCCGCCGACGAAGCAGATCGCGGCACCGAGTGCGATCCATGTCGTGGCGGCCGCAGGCTTGAGGCCCGCTTGAATCTTGCCGAGCCATGGAATCAGCACCGCGTAGACCAGGGCTGCGGCCAGGGCCAGCGCGATGCCACGCGGATCGAGCTTGCTCGCCAGCGGGTTGCCGACGATCGTCACGATCCCGGCCAGCGACAGCACCAGCGCCGCGATCTTGTACGCGTCCACCTCTTCGGTCTTTCGCACGATCGCCATCACGGCAACCCACGTCGGATACGTGTAGAACAGGAACGCGACACTCGCCGCCGGAATGAACTGCAGCGACGCCACCGACAAGCCCGCGATCGCGGTCTGCGCGAGGCCGCCCAGTGTCAGCAGCGGCCACTTCCGCGCACCCACATCACGTACCGCCCCCAGGCCGCCCGCCACGACGCACAGCATCACGGCGCCGAGCACATAGCGATATGCGAGCAGCGTCGACAGCGTCACACCCGTATCCATCGCACGCTGCGTGAAGATCAGCGTCGTGCCGAAACAGGCCGCACTCAGGAGTACGAGCAGCGTGCCGCGCATCGGATGCGCGGCGGTCGTTGGCGTGGCGGCGGTGGTCACAGGTACGTGCCGCGCAGCATGAGCAAGGCCACGGTGAAATAGATCACCAGCCCCGTCACGTCGACGAGTGTCGCCACCAGCGGCGCCGATGCGCTCGCCGGATCGAGTCCCACGCGCTTCAGCATGAACGGCAGCATCGCTCCGACCAGCGTGCCGAATGTCACCACGCCGATCAGGGAAATCGCCACCGTCATCGCGAGCAGGATGTGCCCCGTACCGTAGTCCGAGGCGCCGATCGCCTGCCACAGCTCGATGCGCGCGAAGCCGATCAGGCCGAGCAGCGCGCCGAGCAGCAGGCCGCTTGGCAGTTCACGCATCGCGACTCGCCACCAGTCGCGCAGGCGCACTTCACGCAAGGCCAGCGCACGGATGAGCAGGGAGGTCGCCTGCGACCCGGAATTGCCACCGGAACTGATGATCAGCGGCACGAACAGCGCCAGCACCGCCGCGCGCTGGATCTCGCCTTCGAAGCGACCCATCGCCACCGCCGTGAACATCTCGCCGATGAACAGGATCGTCAGCCAGCTCGCGCGCTTGCGAAGCAGTGTGAAGAATCCCGTGTCGATGTATGGATCATCGAGTGCCTCCATACCACCGAGTTTCTGCACGTCTTCGGTCGCGTCCTCCTGCACGATGTCGATGACGTCGTCCACCGTCACCACGCCGACAAGCCGCATGTTCTCGTCCACGACCGGCACGGCCACGAGGTCGTACTTGGACGTGCGTTCGACGATCTCTTCGCGACCCGCGTGCACCGTCACCGTCACCACCTCGGACCACGCGACATCCGACACCGCCGCTCCATCCGGTGCCGCCAGCAGCTCGCGCAGTGACATCACGCCGTTCACACGGCCCGCGTCGTCGGTGCTGTAGATCGTGTACATCGCTTCCTTGCGACCGATCCGGGCGATCGCCCGCACGCTCGCCAGTGCATCCTCCACACGCTGTGAACTCGGCACCGAGACGAACTCGGTCGTCATCAGGCGGCCCGCCGAGTCCTCCTCGTAGGCCAGCATCTGCTCGGTCTCGCGCTGCTGCTCGGGCGGCAGAGCGGAGAGAATCTCATCCGCGACCTCCTCCTCGAGCTCATCGAGTGCGTAGGCGCGATCGTCGGGTGTCATCTCGGTGACGAGCTGCGCGGCCTGGCGCGTCGTCATCGTCTCGAGCACGTCGCTGCGCAGCTCCTCGTCCAGATACTCGAGCACATCGGCCGCGCGTTCGGCACCGAGTGCATTCAGCAGCGCCACCACCTGGTCACGCGGAATCGCCTCGGCGACATCCGCCAGGTCGGCCGGATGCATCTCTTCCGTCTCCGCGGCCACCTCATCCGGCGCTTCCTGCAGAAGCGCGAGAATGTCCGGTGCCAGCAGGGCGGCGATCGGCAGATCGTCGTCGCGGCGCTTTTTGGCCATCATGTGCCGGTCATTCAGGCGGCTGCTCGGATGGAGCGGGCGAAACAGCCGACGTCACGGGAGGAGAGACGACCGTCCGGTCGTCGTGAGCAGAGGCGTCGCAGCGCGGGGCGCGACGACGTCGGGCCAAGTTAGGCCGGCCTTGCCGCAGGGGTAACCCCGGACGGACAGGTGAATGTCACGACGCATCGATGATCGGCAGCCGTCGCTCATCGCGCACCGCGCTGACGGGAAAGCCCGCGACGGCGATCGCATCGCGCAGCCGCGTGGCCGTCGCGCGCCCGTCGTGCTCCACGTCGACGCGTCCGATCGTCACCTCGCACCAGGTGATGCCAGGCACGAGTGCCATCGCCGTCTGGACCGCGCGCACGCAGTGCACGGCCTGCATGCCCGATACCGTCACGATGGTCCGCATGCCTCAAAGCTATTCCGGCATTCGCCGCTAGATTCGAATGATGCCTCTCTCCGTCGCGTTTCTCGGTCTCGGCGCCATCGGTGCCCCGATGGCTGCGCATCTCGCGCGCGCCGGTCATGCGCTCACGATCTGGAACCGCACGCCGGGGCGCGCCACGACCAGTGCAGCGGCCGTGGCGGAGCGCGGT
>JACMLX010000012.1 GCA_014379355.1 Gemmatimonadaceae bacterium | reverse complement strand
CCGCAGCGCGCGCCGACTCGATGCGTGTGCGATCACGACCGGTCAGCACGACAGTCGCACCTTCCGAGAGGAAGTGCCGCACGATCCAGCCACCGAGATTGCCTGCGGCACCGGTCACGAGTGCCACCTTGCCGGTCAATCGTCCGGCGCGAGCCGTCGGATCCAGCAGTGCTTCCGTCACGTGCTGCGTCACCGTTCCCTCGATCTGTGCGGTCATGATGCGTGCTCCGACGCGGCCCACGCTTCCAGCAATGCATCCTTGCCACGCAGTCCCAGCGCCGGCAGGGCATGGTTCACGAGATAATTCGCTCCCGCATGTTTGTTCTCCCACATCGCCTGATGTGCCGTCGGAAGGTCGTGCCACGGCACGACGGTCGGCGGCGTGATGTCGAGAAACCCGGCCGCGATCATGTCGTTCATGCGTGTCACTTCGTAGGCGTTGGTGAGATGTGTGCCAAGGATCGACGCGGTCGGCATCAGGATCTTGCGCTGCCGCGTCCACACCTGCGGCGCGTAGAACGCATAGCGACGTCCTTCCATGTTTTCGCAGAACACCACACGTCCCGTGAACGGCTTGACGAGCGACGTGGACACACCCAGCGCGTCATGGCCCGCCCGCTCCAGGATGACGTCCGGTGCACCGCGCGGATTGTCCGGTGAGCGCAGCACCTTGCCGATGGCTGCGCCGAACGGCTTCATCGTGTGATCCTGGAAATCACGCACCGCCTGCCGGAACTTCTCCGTATCCTGCTTCGCATCGGGCAGGCGCGGCATCGTGTGCGGCCACTCGAACTCGGCGGTGCGTCGCATGATTTCCTCGAGCGACACCACACCGGCCACCGCATCCTCGAAGCCGAGTGATTGCACGAACTCGCGCTGTCCGTCCGTGCTCGCCGCAACCACACATTTCCCATGCAGCGCGCGCACCGCCTCGATCATCTCGAGGCCGATCGGATCCACCAGCTCCGTCGTGCTCGGTCCGTAGTACACGAGCACTGCTTCACCCGCGCGCAGTCCCGCGAGACGCAGCATCGCCTCCGGTGACGCGCTGCCTTGCTTGCCGACGAAGGTGAAGTGATAGCCGCTCGATGCGCCGTAGAACGTCAGTGCGCCGCCCTGTTCGAGCAGCTGGAATGACCGCGGAAACGCCGTTTCACCAGCGTGCGAGACCACGTAATCCGCGAGCCGTCCGCCGTTCTGGATCCGGTACGCCGCCGTCAGCGCCTCACCCGCGGCCAGCCACGCGCGCGTGCCCTGCTCGTCGTCAGGCACCACCGTGAACAGGCTCGCAAAAGCCTTGTCCCGACGATCGAGCGTTCCGGTGGCTCCGAGCGATGTGACGTACTCCGCACGCTCTGAACTCGACACGAGTCCCGTCACCTGCACACCGCTCCTGATCGCCGTCTTGAGCGCCTCGAGACCGGTGCCGGTGGCCGAACCTTCCACGAACATCGTCTTCCCCGACTCGATCTTCAGCGTCGTGAACAACGCACGTACGATGGTGCCGAGGTTCAGGATGTACGATCCCGCCTGCTCCAGTGTGAGATCACCAGGCACGGGATGCAGCTGTGGTGCCTGCGCCACCAGGAACTGCGCGTGGCTGCCGAAATCCGTCTCGTAGCCCTGGATCGAGAAGTCGGCATACATCGGATCCCGCGCAGCCATCGGTGACAACAGGTCGCTCTGCCCGCTGTAGATCGCGACCAGGTCACCGACCTTGAGTCGCCCTTCAGCCTTTGCATCGGGACCCAGCGCCGCCACCAATCCGAGGCCGCCCGATCCCGTCACCTGCACGTCGAGGTCGTGGTTGTCGAAGCTCGACACCGGGATACCGGTGATCGCCCAGATGTCGTTGAAGTTCACTTCCGATGCGAGCATGTACACCAGCCCCTCCATCGCGCCCGGTTCTCCCACCGGCACGATGAGTTCCTGCTCGGCTGTCTTCGGCGCACCGAACTGCGGCGCGCCGGTGGCCTGGTCCTTCGGCACCCCGAACGCGTATTGCCACGCCGGGATCTGCGTCACACCCGGATAGAATGGCGCGCCGATCGGCAGCAGTTCACCATCGCGAAGTTGCGCGGTGATGAACGCCTGCTGCTCCGCCACCAGTCGCACACCGTCACGCTTGATCGGCAACGGTGCGCTCACCTTGTCGAGGAATTGGCGGATGCCGGCCTTGCCGCCGTCGGGATCCACGACCGCATGCGCGAACACCGTCGCTTCGCGCTTCAGTCCCGTCGGCATGCCCTGTGTCCAGCCCGTGCGCACGGCGTCCACCAATCGTTCACCAGCCTTCGCCCGTCCGGCCCACGTCAGTTGCGCGAGGATCTGCTGCAGGTGTGCGTCACCCAGCGCGACATCGAGATCGAAGCGACCCGGTTCGTTCCACGACGTCGTCTGCGAGAGTCGGCCACGATGTGCCTTGCCCAACGGACTCGCGTCGCCGATGCGATACCACTGCCGCACCAGCGCGTGTGCGCGTGAGAGCACATCACTCGTCGGGGTGCTCAGTTCGTCGACCAGCCCGATCGAGAGCGCCTCCGTGCCATCCACGTTGCGACCGCTCAGCAACAACTCCATCGCATCGCGCAATCCATCCGCGCCGCGCCGGTCCGACAACAATCGTGGCAGGCGCTGCGTGCCACCGTACCCCGGCAGCAGTCGCAGCCGGATCTCCGGTTGTCCGAACTGTGAATACGGCTCGGCGATGCGATAATGACAGGCGAGTGCGAACTCCATGCCGCCGCCGAGCGCGACACCCTGGATGGCCGCGATGCACGGCTTGTTCATCTGCTCGATCAACCGGAATGCAAGCTGCGCGTTGTTCGGGAGCACGCGCGCCTGGTCCAGTGTGTGGATCTCGTCGAGAAATTGGCGGATGTCTGCGCCAGCGACGAAGCTCGACGTGCCATCGCCGGTGAAGATCACCGCCTTCACGTCGTCGCGCCGTGCCAGATGATCGACCACGATGTTCAGTTCGTCCAGCGCCCGCTCATTGAGGGCGTTCACCGGCGGATTGGTCACATACACCGTCGCCACCGTCGCACCGCGCGCCAGCGTGTTGTACTGCACACGGAAATACCGGAAACGCTCGAACAGCTGCTGCTCCTCGCTCAGCTTCTGGCGGCGCTGCCATTCGTCGATCGCGGTCGTCAGCTCGGCGATGGACTCCGGGTTGCGCAGCGTGCTCATGTCGCCGACATCCGAGCCTTCCACCAGCGCGCGCACCATGCGACGCACATACTTGCCGCTGCGCGTCTCAGGGAACTGCGTCACCTCGATGAAATCACTCGGCACCGCCACGGCGCCCTTCTCGAAGCGCACCAGCTCCGTCAACCGCCGCTTGTCGTCCTGCGTCAGCGTTCGCCCGGCGCTCGGCTTCACGAATGCGAGGGGGGTCAGTCCCTTCTCGCGATGGGGTGCGCCCACCACGATCACATTGCCGACCGGTGAATCGGGATCGAGTTGGCGATGGCGCAGGATGGCGCCCTCGATTTCCTCCGTGCCCATCCGGTGTCCCGACACGTTGATCACATCGTCGCTGCGACCGTGCAGCGAGAATGATCCGTCCATGAAGCGCATCGCGAAGTCGCCCTGCGTGTACGCCCACACCCCCTTCCACCGGCTCCAGTACGTGTTCGTCCAGCGACCGATGTCACCCTTCCATGCCGGCGACACCGTGCCGCCCTCCACGCGGAAATTCTCGCTGTCGCCCCATACGGTGCGTGCGAGGTAGGGATAGGGCGCCGAGATGACGATCTCGCCCTTTTCCTTGAGCGCAGCACGCCGGAACGGCGCACCGCTGCCATCGCCGCGACGGAACAGCGCGAGCGGCGCTTCCGGATTCTGGTCGTCCGGCGTCAGCTCCGACCACACGTCACCCACGATCCACGGCAGTGGATAGGTGTGGGCATCGGCGCGCAGCGGATAGTCGCTGTTGCCGTAGAAGTGTGTCCATGCGATGCCACCATGTTCGGTGGCCCAGTACGAATTGATGTACCACGGCGCAAGCAGGTCCATGCCAAACTGCTGCACGGACGGCGACGTCGGCTCGGCGCAGAACGTACACACGCGCAACGTCGACAGATCGTAGCGCTTCACATCTTCGGCATTCTGCGCGTCCTGCATGATGCCCTTCAGGAACGTCACGCCGGCCTTGAAGATGCTGACCTTGTGGCGCTCGATGATCGACGCGAAACGTCCCGCGTGCGGAAACACCGGCGCCCCTTCCGTGAAGACGCTCGTCACACGGGTGGTCAACGCCGCCGAGATCATATAGCTCTGACCCGTGATCCACCCCGGGTCGGCCACGACATACATCACGTCGCCGGCCTTGGCATCGAATGCGACACGCATCGAATAGGCGATGCCCGACGTATAGCCGCCGTGCACATGCACCACACCCTTCGGCTTGCCCGTCGAGCCGGATGTGTAGATGAAGAACAGCGGGAACTCCGCATCGAGCGGCGCCGGCGGACTCGCCGTCCAGATGGCGCGCACGAACTGTGCGTCGCTCAACGCCAGCAGTTCCGCCTCCGTTCGCACCGCGATCCCGGCGGCGCGTGCCGACTCGAGGATCGTCTGCAACGCCGCGTTGGTGAGGTCGTGGCTCCATCGGTCGCGCTCCTCGCGCCACACGATGTCCTCGATGCCGCTGTGCCGCACCACCACCACCGCATCCACGCGCGCCGGCACCTGCACCAGCGCGGCCGCAATCGCCGTGCGCACGCGGCTCGCGTCGCTGGCCGAGAAATCGTGTGCGTCGGTGAGCTTCTGCAGGGCGCGACCGACGCCGCGCATCACGTCGCTGCGCTGCACCGTGATCTCCCCCGACAGCGTCTCGTCGATGGCGGCCAGCAGCGTGTCGATCCGGTCGCGCGTCAACTCCAGCGCGTGCAGCGTCTCCGACACGACCGAGCGTGCGGCCGTCAGCGGCACGTAGTCGTCCAGCGCCGGATCGGTGTACGCCGTCTTGAACGGCACGATCTGCGCGTTGCGGTAGCCACCATCGGCCGTGATCACCACCCGAGCACCGGCATCGTGGATGCGGTCGCTGAGCGTCTTGTCGCTGAAGCCGCCGAACACCGGTGTGTACACGATGCCCGCGCGCTTCGCCCCTTCGGTCCAGTACAGCTGGCCCGGAATGTTCGGCATGTTCAGCGCGATGCGATCGCCGCGCTTCAGGCCGAGCGCGCCAAGGGCGATTGAACACTTCGCCGACTCGAGCAGCAGGGTGCGACGCGACACGCGGTAGCAGTCCACCGGCCCACCGCGCCCATGGTCGAGCGACATGTCCCAGCGGTCGCCTTCGAAGATGATCGCCGATTCCTCGCCATGGCCGGCGAGGACGTGGCGATCGACTTCGTTGAACCCGGCGTTCGTCAGTGCACCATCGAACCACTTCCAGAAGGGCGCCGCATCGCCGTTGAACGCGCGGCTCCACGGCGTGTAGTCGGCAGCCAGGCCCGCATGCAATGACGTGCCGGTGACGGCGTCGTAGCCCGTCCACTGCTGTGTCGCGTCATCCCACGTGATCCACGCACCATTGGCGCCGACTGCGGGATGAAACCAGTGCAGCTCGCGCTTGGCGATCTCCCCGTGAAAGCGTCCCGGATCCGCCAGGCACTCGGCGCGCATGCGCTCCCAGTCGGTGCGCGATCGGATCGGATTGTGATGCGCCTGTGAAGGCGACACGACGCGAGGCCCCGTCGCTTCGACGAGGGATGGATCTGCCGTAACGGCCATGCCGGCTACTCCGGGCGGTGGCGGGAAAATTCGCTGCACGAACGACCGCGCCGGCTACCCCGACGTGGCCGCACAAAGGAAGCCGGGGGAGCGAGGTGCTGGCAAGGACGAAAATGCCACCTCCGACGTTACACCGGATCGCTGGCCGGGCACGCGCCGGCCGCGCCGTCAGATGGCCACATGCGGCGCCGCTCTGCATACTGTGCCACCGTGTGGCCTCATTCCCTCGTCCCGCTCGGTGATCGCGCCGTCACCATCGACCTGTCTGCGGTGGCCGGCGACGCGACACGCGACCTGATCCGCTGCCTCGACGCACACGTCCGGGACGCGTGCCCCGCCGGTGTGACGGCCATCGTACCGGCCATCCAGTCGCTCACGCTGCACTACGAGCCGACACTGCTCACATTCGTATCACTTGAGAACTATATACGCGCCACACTCGCGACGTTGCGCATCGTGCCTGCGCCGACGCGGGCGCCGATCGAGATTCCCGTCTGCTACGGCCATGACGTCGGCCCCGATCTGGACGTCGTCGCCTCGACGCACCGCACGTCCACTGCGGCGATCATCGAGGCCCACACGGCGGGTCTCTACACCGTCGCGATGATCGGTTTCCTGCCCGGCTTTCCCTATCTCGAGGGTCTGGCCACCGCCCTGCACACCCCCCGACGCGCCGCTCCCCGCACCGGCGTACCGGCCGGCAGCGTCGGTATCGGCGGACAGAGTACCGGCATCTATCCGTGTCGCTCACCGGGCGGCTGGCAGCTCATCGGTCGCACGCCCCGTGCGCTGTTCGATCCGAACCGACCGTCTCCATCGCTGCTCGCGCCCGGTGACCAGATCCGGTTCGTCGCCATCAGCGCCGAGGAACTCCACGACACCACGGAATACGCGTGAGTCTCGTCGTCCGCCAGCCGGGTATCCAGACCACGGTGCAGGACCTCGGACGACCGGCGTGGCAGCACATTGGCGTGCCCGTCGGCGGCGCCATGGACAGCCAGGCGCACACGATTGCCAACCTGCTGGTCGGCAACGAGGCGAACGCCGCGGCCCTCGACTGCGCCTTCGGCGGCGTGGCCGTGCAGTTCGAGGCACCCGCACTCGTCGCACTCGCGGGGCGCGACATCACCGCGTCGCTCGATGGCACGCCGATTCCCCCCTGGCACGCCTTCCGAGCGCTGCCCGGCACGCTGCTCGTGCTCCACACCGGATGTCGCACGACGATTGCCGTGGCCGGTGGCGTCGACGTGCCGACCGAGCTCGACAGCCGAAGTACCTCGCTCCGCGGCGGATTCGGAGGCTGGCAGGGTCGCGCACTGCGCAAGGACGATCGCCTGACGTTCGACGACCCCTCGCCGCTCGGCGCGCGCATCTCGTCACACCTCGAGTCTCGCCAGCGGATCGTCTCGGACTGGAGCGCGAGCGCGACGATTCGCCCCCCATATCAGGCCCATCCAGTTGTGCGTTTCCTGCCCGGTCCGGAGCTTGCCCTGCTCACCGCTGCATCGCGTGACGCACTTTCCCATGACAGCTTTGCGATAGCACATGAGTCCGATCGCATGGGCTTCCGCCTCTCGGGACCTCCGTTGGCCCTCTCCGTCCATCGCGAAATGCTGTCGTCCGGCGTCACGGCAGGCACGATCCAGCTTCCGCCCGGCGGCGCGCCGATCGTGCTGATGGCCGACCGGCAGACGACCGGTGGGTATCCTAGGCTCGGCGATGTGATTGCCGTCGACATGCCCCTCATCGCCCAACTTCGGCCTGGCGATTCGCTGCGGTTCGACCCTGTCTCGCTCGACCTCGCGCACGCGCTGTACCGGGAGCGTGATCGGCAGCTCACTGGCGCCACGCGCGCCATGCACCTGCGCTTTGCGCCGGGAGCCGATGGTTCGCGTTGACCTGAACTGCGACATGGGTGAAAGCTTCGGCAATTTCACGATCGGCGACGACGCAGCGATCCTGCCGTTCGTCTCGTCCGTCAACGTCGCATGCGGCTTTCACGGCGGTGACCCATCGGTCATGCGCGCCACCGTCTGCGCGGCCGCCGCACATCGCGTCGCCATCGGTGCACATCCGGGCCTGCCGGACCTGGCCGGCTTCGGGCGTCGCGAGATGGCCGTCTCGCCGCAGGAAGTCTACGACATGGTGACCTATCAGGTCGGCGCGCTGCTCGGTGTGGCGCGTGCGGCCGGTGTCGGCATCCGGCACGTCAAGCCGCACGGCGCGCTGTACAACATGGCGGCCACACGAGCGCCGCTGGCGGACGCGATTGCGCTCGCCGTACGCGATCTCGATCCGACACTCCTCCTGATGGGACTGTCGGGCAGCGCGCTGATCGACGCCGGTCGCGCGCAGGGATTGCACACCGCGAGTGAAGTATTCGCCGATCGCAACTATCAGGGCGATGGCACGCTCGTGCCGCGCACTCGACCCGATGCGATGGTCACGGACGTCGACGTCGCCGTCGCACGCGCAATCCGCATGGTGCAGTCGCAGCATGTCATCGCCTCCGACGGCAGCGACATCCGTGTCCTGACGGATTCGATCTGCATTCACGGGGACGCGCCGCACGCGCTGCTCTTCGCACAGCGAATCCGTTCCGCGCTGACCGCAGTCGGAATCTCCGTGCTTGCACTCGGCGCACCTTCTCACAACTGACGTATCACGCATGCTCGTCCTCAGCGGGCTGCTCGTCGTCGTACTTGGCTTTGCGTTCCGGCTCAATCCGCTGCTCGTCGTCACGTGCGCCGGCATCGTCACCGGTCTCGCCGGCGGACTTGGAATCTTCAGGACACTCACGACGCTCGGCCACGCCTTCACCGAGAGTCGCTATGTCGCGATCGTGTGGCTGGTGCTGCCGGTCATCGGCCTGCTCGAGCGTGCCGGGCTCAAGGAACGTGCCCGTGATGTCGTGATGCGGATGCAGGGCGCCACCACCGGCCGCGTGCTGCTCGCCTATCTCGCGCTGCGCCAGATCACCGCCGCGCTTGGCCTCGTGTCGCTCGGCGGACATCCGCAGATGGTGCGACCGCTCATCGCACCGATGGCCGAGGGGGCCGCGGAACGCGATGTCGCCGATCTCGATGAGCCGACGCGGCAGCACATCCGCGCGCATGCCGCGGCCGTCGACAACATCGGTGTGTTCTTCGGCGAGGACATCTTCATCGCGATCGGGTCGATCCTGCTGATCAAGGGTGTGCTGGAGCAAGCCGGCGTTCGTGTGCTGCCGACGGAACTCGCGCTCTGGGCCGTGCCGACTGCGATTGCCGCCTTCGTGGTTCACGGCACACGCTTGCTGCTCCTCGATCGGCGAATGAAGTCGCGCGGAAGCGACGCATGATCACGCTCGAGTTTCTGTATCGGCTGATGGGCATCCTCACCGGTGCCGCCGCGATCATCAACCTGCGTGATGCATCGAACCCGAAGCGATTGACCAACGCGACGTTCTGGGGGCTCTGGAGTGTGTCCTTTCTCGCCGGAACCTATCTGCCGGATATCGCCAATGGCGGCATCATCCTGGCGATGGTGGTCGTCGCCACGCTGCGTGGAGTGAAGGCGTCATCCGGTGACAGCACGACACCGGCCGAGCGCGTGGCGAGTGCCAAGCGATGGGGGAACCGCCTGTTCCTGCCGGCGCTCGCAGTGCCGGTCATCACGCTGCTCGCCAACGCCACCATCGGTCACATCGTGATCGGCGGCCGGGCACTCGTCGAGCCGAAGCAGGTCACACTCGTCGCACTCGGCTTTGCCACGCTGCTCTCGCTGGCCATCGGCATGCTGATGCTGAAGCCACCCCTTCGTGCCCCGCTGGTCGAGGCGCGACGATTGCTCGATGCCGTGGGTTGGGCTGCGATGCTGCCGCAACTGCTGGCCGCGCTCGGTGCCGTGTTCGCGGCGGCTGGAGTCGGCAAGGTGGTGTCGACGCTCGCTGCCGGATGGATTCCTGCCGGCGCGCCACTGCTCTCCGTCCTGGCGTTCACAGTCGGCATGGCATTGCTGACCATGCTGATGGGCAATGCATTTGCGGCGTTCCCCGTGATGATGCTCGGCATCGGCCTGCCGCTGCTGGTGACGGGATTGCACGGCGACGCCACGATCATCGCGGCCATCGGCATGTTGTCGGGCTTCTGCGGCACGCTCATGACGCCGATGGCCGCGAACTTCAACCTCGTGCCGGTCGCACTGCTCGAGCTGGACGATCGCTACGCCGTGATTCGTGCGCAGGTTCCCACCGCGCTGCTGCTGCTTGCCGTGAACACGGCGCTGATCTATTTCCTCGCCTTTCCGCACTGACGCCGATGCTGCCCGTACTCACGCCCGCCAGCGCATCGAAGTTCGCGTCGCTCGCGCTGTCGCACGTGACGCGTGAATATCCGAACAAGCTCGAACACGTCCTCACGAGCGATTCGGACCTGCTGTCGCCACGCGTGCTGCACCCGATCTTCTACGGCAGCTTCGACTGGCATTCGTGTGTGCACGCATACTGGATGCTCGCCCGCCTGCTGCGCCGCATGCCGTCGCTACCGGAGGCACCCGCCATTCGTGCATTGTTCGACGAGCACCTCACTCCCCGCAATGTCGCCATCGAAGTGGCGTATCTCCTCCAGCCGCATCGCAGCACCTTCGAACGCCCGTATGGCTGGGCATGGGCGCATATGCTGTCTGCGGAACTCGCGCAGCACGATACCGACGATGGTCGGCGCTGGAACGCGGCGTTGCAGCCGCTCGCCGATGTGGTCACCACCCGCTGGCTCGACTTCCTGCCGCGTGCGACGTACCCGATCCGCGTCGGCACCCACTTCAATACGGCCTTCGCGATTGCGCTCAGTCACACGTATGCCGTCGGTCGCGGTGATGCGCTGCTCACGTCTGCGCTTCAGGATGCGGCGCTCCGCTGGTATGGCGACGACGTCGGGTGTCAGGCGTGGGAGCCGGGCAGTGACGAGTTCCTCTCGTCTGCGCTGGCGGAATCGGAGTGCATGCGACGCGTGCTTCCGGCAGCGCAGTTCGATGTCTGGTTCACGGCGTTCCTGCCGCACATCACGAGCGCCCGACCGCACACACTGTTCACGCCCGCCGTCGTGAGTGATCGCACCGACGGCAAGATCGCCCACCTCGATGGATTGAACCTCAGTCGCGCCTGGTGCTGGCGTCACCTCGCCGGCGCCATGGCGATCGATGATCCACGCCGGGCGGTCGCAGTCGATGCGGCAGCCCGTCACCTCGACGCCAGTCTGTCGCATGTCGAGGGCGACTACATGGGTGAACACTGGCTGGCCACCTTCGCGCTGCTCGCGATCGACGAGTGATGAACGGCACTCGCCGCCCACACGCGACGAACGACGCGCTACAGCGGGTCCACGATCCAGAGTGTGCGTTCGGTGCCGTGGATCAGTGCCGCCGGCAACGATTGCGCCCTCGCCTCACCCGACAGGATGGCCGTGCGCACCGGATGCTTCTCGGCACCCGTGCACAGCACACACACCACGCGCGACGAACACAAGGCGCGCATGGACAAGCCCACCCGTTCGCGCACCGCGAACTCCGGGGGTGAGATGGCCGTCATCGCCCACGCAGTCTCCGTCGTGACGCGTGCATCGCCCGGAAACAGCGACGCCGTGTGTCCGTCAGCGCCGATTCCGGTCAGCACGAAATCGAACTTCGGTTCAGGAAGCGGATCGAGCAGCGACTGATACTCATCCGCCGCCATCTCGCCGTCCACTTCACCACGCAGCCGGTGAATCTGCGCGGCGGGAATCGGCACGCGGTCCAGCAGCGTGTCCGCGATCATGCGGAAGTTGCTGTCCACGTGCGTCGGAGGCACGCAACGTTCATCGCCGATGAACACCTCCACCTGATTCCACGGAATGCCGTCGCGCGCCGCCAGCACGCGATACACATGGGCCGGTGTGCGCCCGCCCGCCAGCACGATGCGACACACACCGCGTGCCGCCACCGCCGTCTGGATCGCATCCTCGATCACGCGCGCGGTCCGGTCCGCGAACGCCGCAGCTTCAAGCGTCAGGACTTCGCGTGCGGCGCCAGTCATCGTGACGACAGCGAGCCCGCCTCGAGCGGACCCTCACTGCCGGCGGGATACGGCAACACACCGACCGCGCCATCGAGCAACGGCGTGAACAGCGTCCATGCCACTTCCACCTCTTCGGCGTGCACGAACAGCGTCTGATCACCGCGCAGCACATCGAGCAACAGTGTCTGATACGCTTCCGGGATCAGCTTGAAGGCTTCGGCGTAGTCGAAGTGCAGCGGCAGGCGCTGCACGCGGAACGGTTCACCCGGCGCCTTCACATCGAAGTACAGGCTGAAGCCCTCATTGGGCTGGAGCGTGAGCACGAGTGTGTTGCGGTGCAGGGAATCCTGATGCATCGACCGGAACATCCAGACTGGTGCCCG
This sequence comes from Gemmatimonadaceae bacterium, assembly GCA_014379355.1. GTDB lineage: Bacteria > Gemmatimonadota > Gemmatimonadetes > Gemmatimonadales > Gemmatimonadaceae > JACMLX01. Next base: position 818 of record JACMLX010000012.1, on the reverse strand, counting down.
GCGGAACTTCACCTCGATCTCCGTCACGCGTTTGCCGAGTCGCTTGCCTGTGCGCAGGAAAAACGGCACGCCCTGCCAGCGCCAGTTTTCGATGTGCAACCGGATCGCCGCAAACGTCTCAGTCCGCGAATTCGACGCCACACCCGGTTCTTCCCGATAGCCGACGACATCCTTCCCGTCGATCTGACCTGAGTAGTACTGGCCGAGCACGGCATCGGACGGCGTCACCGGCGCGATCGCGCGCAGCGCCTTGATCTTCTCGGCGCGGATCGCGCTTGCATCCATCGATCCTGGCACTTCCATCGCGACGAGCGCCAGCAGCTGCGTCAGATGACTCTGCACCATGTCGCGCAGTGCGCCGGCGTGTTCGTAGTACTCGGCGCGGCCCTCGACACCGAGGTCCTCCGACACCGTGATCTGCACGCTCTCGATGTGATTGCGATTCCAGAGGTTCTCGAACATCGCATTCGCGAAGCGGAAGACCATCATGTTCTGGACGGTTTCCTTGCCGAGGTAGTGATCGATGCGATACACCTGATCCTCGACGAAGTACTTGTGCACCGTGTGGCTCAACGACCGTGACGAGGCGAGATCATGCCCGAATGGCTTCTCGATCACGAGCCGCGTGCTCTCCGTTGGCGCGGCCAGTCCGGCTTCACCAAGCCCCATGATCGCCGCCGGAAAACTCTCGGGCGGCAGCGCGACGTAGAACACGCGTACGGTCATCGTGCCGTATTGCGCTTCCAGCGCCGTGATGCGCTCGCGCAATGCGGCATAGTCGGCGGGTGTGCCGTCGCCGATCGACTGCCCGTGGAAAT
>JACMLX010000011.1 GCA_014379355.1 Gemmatimonadaceae bacterium | reverse complement strand
CTTCCGTGTCGTGTGAGGGGCTGTGCGGCCAGCCGCGAGAGCAACGTATCGATCGGATCTTTCCGCTTCAATACGTCGCTGGGCGACGCTACTCGCGCATGAAGTGACAGGTGTAGCCGTTCGGATTCTTGCGCAGGTAGTCCTGATGGTACGTCTCGGCACTGTACCACGTGCCGGCCGGCTCGATGCTGGTGGTGATCGGCCGCGGCCAGACCCGCGAGGCATCAATGCGCGCGATGACCTGTTCGGCGGTCTCGCGCTGCGCCGGTGATTGCGGGAAGATCGCCGAGCGATACTGCGTCCCCACGTCGTTACCCTGGCGATTGAGCGTTGTCGGATCGTGCAGCTTGAAGAACCACTTCTCCAGCAGTTCCTCGTAGCTCAGCACTGCCGGGTCGAAGGTGATGCGGATCGCCTCCGCGTGGCCTGACTTGCTGTCGTGCGTGTCATGATAGGTCGGGTTTTCGAGCCAGCCGCCGGTATAGCCGACATCCGTCTCCAGCACACCTGCCACGTCGCGCACGATTTCCTCCACACCCCAGAAGCAGCCGCCGGCGAGCACGGCGACGTCGGTGCGTGAGGTGGAGGCAGGTTGGTCACTCATCGCGATCGTTTCCTTGACTGAGAGGTTGCGCGAGCGCGGCCTGCGCTCGCCTGCTGGATGAATACGACGATCGATGAGCCCGTGCCACCCGTCATCGATCGAACATGCGTTGGCCCATGGCTACGGCCGACCCGCGACCACGATCGACTGCCAGCGCGGGTCGCTCTCGAGACTCTGCATCCACGGACTGTCGATGCGCGTAAACGGTGTCGGTGTCACCGAGGGCCTGCCGGAGTGTCGTGCGGAGTCCGTCGCTCACGTGCCGATCCATGCGCGTGCACTGCTGCGGACGCGAGGATCGAGTGACGGCACGGTGTCGCGTCGCGAGTCGAGGACTTCGGCCATGACCACACCACGCCGCATCATCAGCGAGTAGCGATCCGACACGTCGACGTGGAGGGCTGCCCCGTTTCGCGCCACGTACACCAGCGCGCAGGCGAGACACGGTGACCATGCCGCCGACACCGAGTTCGCGGCCGCCGCGGTCGTGATCGGCGACGGCGCCTGTACGCCTGACAAACGCATCGCTGTTCGCCCGCGACCTCTGTCGGCTAGTCGCCTGACAGATCGCGCAGCACTGCGTCCTCCCACGCATAATCGCGCGTCACACGTGGCTGCGTCTCGTGCCACGCAAACGTCTCGCGCATCCCATCCTCCAGCGGCGTCAGCGCAAGTCCGAGCTGCGTGGTCACACGTGTCGAGTCGGCCGTAATCGCCGGGATGTCGAGGTAGACGCCGAAGTAGTTGGGCGGCTGCATCAGACTGCCACCCAGGCGCGCGATACGTGCCCTGGAGACGTGGACCACGTTCGCCTCACGCCCCGTTGCACGGGCCAGCAGGTGCACGAAGTCGAGCTGCGTGATCGGCGGGTCGTTGCCAAGGTTGAACGCCTGCCCGATCGCCGCGTCGTGCGTCGCGGCCAGGATCGCGGCACGCGCGACGTCGCGGGCGGACACCCACTGCATCGTGGCCTGGCCGTCGCCGGGAATGATGATCGGGCGGCCGTCACGAAGGCGATCGAAGAAGAACGCCTCGCGATCGAAGGCATTGTGCGGGCCGTAGATGAACGCTGGGCGGAGCGTACTCACCGGCAGTCCGGTGCTCCGGCCGAGCGCGAACAGCGCGCGCTCGGTGTTCGCCTTCTGGGCCCCGTACACATCGGCGTGGTCGATCGGTACCATCGCCGCTTCCTCGGTGTTGACACCGCCCGAGGGATAGACCGCGACGCTGGACGTAAACACGTAGCGAGAGACAGGTGCCGTCGCGCGCGCCGCAGCCAGCACCTGATCCGGCGTGGTGCCGCGCTGCCAGTCGTACACGTTGTCGTACACCACGTCGAAGCGCTGGCCGCTCAACGCCCGCTCCACGGCGGTCACGTCGTTCCGGTCACAACGGATGGACTCGACCCGGTCGCCGTACGGCGTGGTGTCACCGCGGTGCAAGAGCACGACCGTGTCGCCGCGCGCCAGCAGCTGTTCCACGAGCGCGCGTCCGATGAGCTGCGTGCCGCCGATTACGAGTACCCGTGCCATGACTACCTCGACGTGGTTCGATGAACGTCCGCTGGTACAACGTCTGGCTTGGAACGTAGCGGTCTGTGGCGGCGGGACGCATCCAACCGTTCCCCGAGGGCCGGCCGGTCGGAATTGGAATCTCGATTGGGGTTGGTCGAGTATACGACGCGATCGCCGAGCAAGTGTGCACACCGCCGCGAACGGTACCACTTCGTCATCGCGACAGGCGACGATGCGTGGCTGCGAAACTGCGCCGCGGCGACATGCCTCGGAGTATGGCCGCCGTTCGTCTCACGAGCGTCTCACGGCGTACGCGTCGTCGCGCTGGCGTAAATCGCGATCTCGACCCGTCGATTCGCCTGCCGCCCGCCCTCAGTGTCATTCGTCATCAGCGACTCAGCTTCGCCGCGGCCGACGGCCTTCAATCGCGCGGCGCTCACACCCTGCGCCGCGAGGTAGTTCGACGCTGCGGTGGCCCGACGCTGCGAGAGTGCCTGGTTGTAGTCACTCGTTCCGACAGCGTCGGTGTGGCCGACGATCACCAAGTCGGTGTTCGGATACTTGGCCAAGCTCGCCGCAAGACTGCGCAGATTGCCCTCCGACGCCGCCCGCACGACATCCGAATCGAAGTCGTACAGCAGCCCCGAAGCGAACGTCACCGCGATTCCCTCCCCCACGCGTGCGACCGTGGCTCCGGGAATGTTCTGCTGCAATTCCTTCGCCTGCTGGTCCATCTGATGGCCGATGACGGCGCCCGCGGCACCGCCGACCACCGCGCCGATGATCGCTCCACGCGCAGTCGACCCGGTGTTGTTGCCAATCACGGCACCGGCGGCGCCTCCCGCCGCGGCACCGATGATTACACCCCGCTCCTTCTTGTTCAGCGATGCACAGGCGACAACGCTGACGGACAGCGCGACGCCTAGCACGATTCGCGTATGAGCCAACCGCACCGGCTTTGTGATGAAATGCACGTTGTCTTTCCTCGGCGGCGCGGAGCGGCTCGCTCGCTTCAAGTGAGTCGTGCTGTGTCGATGCGTGCGCGCGTCCCGCGCACGATGCTCCACCACCACCGTCGTTCGATCACGGCTCAGGCGATCTTGCGTCCCTGAATCACCTGCACGAGAAAGAGCACGATTGCGACGACCAACAGGACGTGAATGAGACCGCCCATGGTGTACGCACTGACCAGACCGAGAAGCCAGAGCACGAGCAGGATGATTGCGAAGGTCATCAACATGATTGCGAAAATACAGGAGTTGCCCCGCTCTGCAGACGATCGCCGCAGAACGCCGCCGCGTCAGTGTCGCGCCACCGCGTCGTGACGCTCGAATACTTCTGACACTCAGCGCGTACCAGACAGACAGTGTTATCTGCTGGCAGTGATCGGACGTTAGCCAGACGGACGTCTCCGCATCATCGGGCAATACCCTACGCCGACGCTGACGAACACAGCATCGCAGGCATGTCGAACTGCGTCAGCGTCGCATCGTCACCGTGTGTGCGTGAGGCAGAGAGCGCCTTAGCGATGCCGAAGTCCGAAGTCCGTCACGACAGCGGTGCCGTTCGAGAGCAGCACATTGTCGGGCTTGATGTCGCGATGTACGACACCACGTGCATGTGCGTACGACAGCGCCCGCGCCACGTCACCGAGTAATGCGGCCAGCTGTATCTCGCGGTTGAAGCGCTCGAAGCTCACGCCTGCGGCCACGCATCGGGCAGCACCTTGATCACGACGTCACGATTGAGTCCGACTTCGCGCGCCAGAAACATTCGCGACATCCCACCCCCACCGAGTTCGCGCTCGATTGTGGACTGGCCGCCCAATGCCGCACTGAGGCGGATCGTGGCCATGCTCAGGCGGCAATGGTCTCGACGGCGTACTTCCGGAAGATCTTGTCTGCCGTCAGCACCGGTAACGACTCGAGCTGGGCCTGTGCGATGAGCAGACGATCGAACGGATCGGCGTGATGCGTGGGCAGCGTCGCGACGTGCAGTGCATGGCGGTGATAGACAGGGAGTGGCGTAATACCCGTCTTCGACATCAAACGTGTGATGTATTCGACCGGTGGTTCTGGCAGCGTCAGCTTGCCGAGTGCGTGCTTGATGGCAATCTCCCACGCGCTCGCAGCCGACAGCACCAATTCATGTTCGGCGACCACAAGCAAGTTGCGGCTGCGTTTCGAGAGGCGCTCCGGCGAGGCCAGCATCCACAGCCAGACTTGCGTGTCGAGCAGGATTCTCACGCCTGCGCTCAGCGCGCGAACGAGGCCAGCAGCTCCGGCGGCAAGGGCGCGTCGAAGTCATCGGCCACAACGAGGCGACCGGCTTCCGTGCCCAGGACACGCGCCGTCGGGTTCGGCGCGATGGGAACCAGCCGCGCCACTGGCACCCCGGCGCGCGAGATAAGTACCTCGTCGCCATGGGCCACCTGCGCGAGGAGCTTGGACAGCTGCGTCTTCGCCTCGTGGATGTTGTAGGTGCGGGGGGGTGGACGCATCATCGGAATACCTTAGCTAAGTCGGCGGACTAAGGCAACGCGGGCGAGGGCAACAGTCCGCGGCACCAGTGATGATTCCGGCCGCGCGACCGGGCCAGCGTCGACACGCAGCGCCAGCAGGCGAGGCGCGGCGATCGTTGCACAGGCGCGCCTGCCGAGGAATCCCCAGCCGATCACGCTGGTCGTCGCGGAGGCGTGAGGTCGATTCGGCCAGGGGTTGCTCGCTCGCCAGCACGAACACTCTCGTCACGTGCACGGTATTCCGCATCGAAATCGAGTTGGTCGACATTGCGCCGCAGTGCCGCCCCCTTATCACCGCGGCGCGCCAGTCCTTCGGGTCAGGGACAAAAGGGGCAGCGACACGTTCTCGATGAACAGCGGGGCTCGTGCCCGTCGCAGCGTGTGATCAAGGAATTCGCGGACGAGCCGATGAACGACGGCCGTGCATTCTGCGGCGCTGATCGAACCCAGCGCCGAAGCAATCGGGGAGCCGGCGGGCCAGTATTGCCAGTCTCCGAAATTCAGGTGCAGCGCCCCCTCCACGACGGCACGCCAGTAGTTGGCTCCCTTGTCGTAGACGACGTCGCTCACGCCGACGCGACCGGGGCGCGAGCCATACACCATCAGGAACGGGGCGCGTGACGGATGGTCGATGAGATCGCCGTACTGCGGAGAGCCGTCGAGATTGATAGCTGCGCCACAGCGGGCATCCCGTGCACAGAACGCGGCGCTGGCGACGCCTCCCATGGAGTGCCCGACCACCGCAACGCGCTGCAGGTCGAGGCGCTGCGCGAAGTGAGTTCCGGAGTCGCGCACGTTTCGCACATGAAGATCGTCGACCACTCGGCGAACGTCGTCCGCCCAGCGGTCGACCGCTGCGGTACTCGCCGGGAGGCTCCCCAGATACGCGCGCAGTCGAGCTTCGGCAGCCGCCGTGGTGGCCGCCGTAGTCACCGCCGTCGCCACAGAGTCTTCCGTCGTCCACTCCGCCAGAACGGCCGCGGGAGTGACGTGCACTCCGCCCTCTGCGCGAAAGATCGACGATATGCGGTCATTCGGCAGCGACACCGCCATCGTTTCGCCAGTGTGAGCCACACTGAAGACGACGTACCCATGGCTCGCCAGCTCCTCCATCAGAGCCGTGTAGTTGCTGGGCTGATCGAGATAGCCATGCGAGAAGACGACAACTGGGAGAGTCCGGCGCACGACGGGTGCATCCAGCTGGCTGTGTGTGACGACGCCCGCGTGGCGCAGCAGCATCGGACCCGGATTCCTTCCCCAGGCCGCCATCGTGCGGAGCGCGGCCTCTTCGCGCAGATAAGGCGCGATGCGCGTCCGCTCGCTGCGAGGATCCGCCGGGTACCATGCGGTCACCACGAGCGGTCGCTCGCCGGTGGCATCGACTACGAAGCGGGTCGAGCCGATTCCGTTCCGGCCCGTGGGGACCGGGAGCACGAAGGACGGCGCCGATGCGACGGCGGGACCCTGCGCACCGGCAGCTGCCGACGCGCAGAAGGAGCCGACGAGTACCGCGGTGCGAACTGAACGACACGAATTGCTCGGTCGAAGTGAGTGCAAGGTGCACGATCTCCGCTGCAGGTTTGGGGTCGATCCGATCACGCGTCTACTCCGTCAGCAACTGTCGGCCGACGAATTGTCGTCGACGCCGCCCGTACGCGCGTGTCGCCGCGCGAGTCTGACGAGAAGCCGCCAGAGACGCGAGAACATGCGGCGTGAGCGCGGCGCACCAGTCGACGCGACGCGAGGCGATGGTCCACCAGAGTGTCGAACGCGTCCTGGAGCAAGCGCCTCATTTTCCCGATGCGCGTGCCCCGGGCAGACCGAGGCCGATGAGCAGCTCAGTCCAGCGCGCGTCCGAGTGCAGCGTTCGGAACCCCGGATCGACGGTGACTGCGACCATCGGGGCGCGCATCACTCGCGCGCGCGCCAGCCATCGGAATGCCGCGTCGCGATCCCCGAGCCCGACGTACGCCATGGCAAGCGGGTACGCGAGCGCGTCAGGACCTCCCGGCCCCACCGCCGGCCGACCCGGCGCAGTGAGCGCGCGCACGATTCG
>JACMLX010000106.1 GCA_014379355.1 Gemmatimonadaceae bacterium | reverse complement strand
GTGCTCGCCGACGAAATCAACCGTGCCCCGCCGAAGACGCAGGCCGCGCTGCTGCAGGCGATGCAGGAGCGTGAGGTGACGGTGTCAGGCGTCACACATGCGCTGCCTCGGCCCTACTTCGTGCTCGCGACGCAGAATCCGATCGAGCAGGAAGGCACCTACCCGTTGCCGGAAGCGCAGCTCGATCGATTCATGGTCGAACTGCGCATCGGGTATCCGACGCGCGATGAGGAAGAGCGCATCGTGCTCGCGACGACGGGTGGTGCACAGGGTCCGGTGCGCGCCGTCCTTGGCGCCGCCGAGCTGACGTCGATGCAGCAGCTGGTGCGTCGCCTCCCTGCACCGCCCACGCTGATCCAGCACGCCGTGCGCCTCGCACGCGGCACGCGCCCGGGCAGTGACGAAGCGTCACCGGAAGTGAACAAGTACGTGCGCTGGGGCGCCGGTCCTCGTGCCTCGCAGTACCTGGTGCTTGGCGCGAAGGCGCGTGCGGCGCTCGACGGTCGCGCGGTGCCCGATCTCGACGACCTGCGCGACATGGCGCTGCCGGTGCTGCGTCACCGCATGGTGCTCAACTTCCAGGGTGAAGCTGAAGGTATTCGCCTCGAGCAGCTGCTGGCGCCGATGCTCGCGAAGACGGTGTGAGCTGGTAACTGCTTCACCGCCTGACTCGCACAGAGACGCAGAGCCACGGAGAGACCTGATCACTTCTCCGTGGCTCCAGTCGTTTCCGGCGTGAACCGCTGCACGCGGAGCCGCGGGGCCGCGGAGGCGCAGGGTTCATGCGCATGTCGGGCGCGTACAGCATTCGCGGCTTGCGTTTTTTGGGAACAGCAACCGCAACAGCGACAGCAACAGCAACCGCTACTCTGGAGGCGCGGCTTGAATCCGCGCACGAGTGGTGCGCGTCACCCCGCTGTTCCAAAAAAAATGCTGTTGCCGTTCTCTGCGGCTCCGCGGCCCCGCGACTCCCCACCAGGCAGTTCAAGCGGCGCGAATCCCGACATTCCGACACGCGCACCGTTCTTTCTGCGGCTCCGTGTCTCTGTGCGAGTTCGCAGTTCGGTTCAGGCGAAGAACCTCAGCGGTGCGCCGACTTGCTTGTGTTACGCGGTTTGGCCGACAGAATCGGCGCCAGGAATTGCCCCGTGTACGAGCGCGGCTCGGCGGCGACCTGTTCGGGTGTCCCGCTGGCCACCAGCTGCCCGCCACCGACACCGCCATCCGGCCCGAGATCGACGATCCAGTCCGCCGTCTTGATCACATCGAGATTGTGCTCGATCACCAGCACCGTGTTGCCCTTGTCCACCAGCTTGTGCAGCACTTCGAGCAGTACACGCACATCCTCGAAATGCAGGCCCGTGGTGGGTTCGTCGAGGATATAGAGCGTGCGCCCCGTGTCACGCTTGCTCAATTCCGTCGCGAGTTTCACGCGCTGCGCCTCGCCACCTGACAACGTCGTCGCGCTCTGGCCGAGGTGCACGTACCCGAGTCCGACGTCCGCGAGCGTGATCAGCTTCTGTGCGATGCGCGGCTGGTTCTCGAAGACCGTGACGGCATCTTCCACCGTCAGGTCGAGCACGTCCGCGATGCTCATGCCGCGGAAGCGCACTTCGAGTGTCTCGCGATTGAAGCGCTTGCCCTTGCAGACATCACAGGGGACGAACACGTCGGGCAGGAAATGCATCTCGATCTTCACGAGACCATCGCCCTGGCACGCCTCGCACCGCCCACCCTTCACGTTGAAGCTGAAGCGCCCGGGGCCGTAGCCGCGGATCTTCGCTTCGGGCATCTCGGCGAACAGTTCACGGATCGGCGTGAACAGGCCCGTGTAGGTGGCCGGATTGCTGCGCGGCGTGCGACCGATCGGACTCTGGTCGATGTCGATCAGCTTGTCGAGGTGCTGCAATCCGGTGATGCGATCGTGCATGCCGGGAATCACACGCGCGCGGAAGAAGTGCCGCGACAGCGCGCGCTGCAGGATGTCGCTCACCAGCGTCGACTTGCCTGACCCCGACACACCGGTCACCGCGACGAAGACACCGAGCGGAATCTCCACATCGATGTTGCGCAGGTTGTGCTCGCGCGCGTTGTCGATGCGGATCGTACGCGACGCATCCATCGGTCGGCGCACGGCTGGAATGGGCACGCTGCGCTTGCCGGACAGGTATTCGCCCGTGAGCGATCCTGCGGTGTTGCGAATGTCGTCGACCGTGCCCTGTGCGATCAGCAGCCCACCATGCTTGCCGGCGCCCGGGCCCATGTCGAGCACATGATCGGCGAGGCGCATCGTCTCCTCGTCGTGCTCGACGACGATCACGGTGTTGCCCAGGTCGCGCAGCTGCGTGAGCGTGTGCAGCAGCCGCTCGTTGTCGCGCGAATGCAGGCCGATGCTCGGCTCGTCGAGGATGTAGAGCACACCGCACAACTTGGAGCCGATCTGCGTCGCGAGGCGGATGCGCTGGGCCTCGCCGCCGCTCAGGCTTTCCGCACTGCGATTCATCGTCAGATAATCGAGTCCGACGTCCACCAGGAAGCCGAGTCGTTCGGTCACTTCCTTGAGGATCGGACCGGCGATTTCGGCATCGAGGCCGCGCGGCTTGCCCGGCGCGCGCACCGGCACGCTGCGGAAGAACGCGAGCGATTCCGACACCGACATCGCCACCACTTCACCGAGGTTGCGCTGCTCGATGGTGACCGCGAGCGACTCCGGCTTGAGGCGCGTGCCATGACAGCTCGGACAGGGCGTCGCGAGCATGAATGCTTCCAGCTCGACACGGATCGAGTCGCTGTCGGTTTCATCGAAGCGACGCTGGATCGTGGCGAGGATGCCGTCCCACTTGAGCAGTGGCTTGACGGCCGCTTTCGCCGACGACTTCACGGCCGTCTTCGCCGCCGCCTTCTTCACCGCGGTCTTGCGCACGCTCTTCACCGCGTCGGCCGGTGCGGTCAGCGCATCGAGGCCGTGCAGCAAGGCGTGACGCACATACTGCGGCAGCTCGCCCCAAGGTGTCCGCAGGTCGAACTGCAGTGCCTCGGCGAGACCCGGCAGGATCACCTTGCGCAGGTATCCATCCGGCTCGCCCCACGGCAGCACGACGCCTTCCAGCAGTGTCAGCGACGGATCACCGAGAATCAGCTCGTCGTTCACCATCCGCTTCACACCGAGGCCACTGCAGGTCGGGCACGCACCGAAGGGTGAATTGAACGAGAAGTGTCGCGGCTCCATTTCAGGAAGCGAAATGCCACAATGTGGACAGCCATACCGTTCGCTGAACATGGCACTCTCGCGTGCCCCACTCACCAGCGACACCACTTCGACCATGCCGTCGGCCAGCTTGAGCGCCGTCTCGATGGAATCGGCGAGGCGTCCGCGATCATCGGCCTTCAGCACCAGCCGATCGACGATCACACTCACATCGTGGTTCATGCGGCGATTGAGCTTCGGCGGATCGGCCAGCTCGATCACGTCGCCATCCACCCACGCGCGCACAAACCCCTGTTTGCGCGCCGCCTCGAACAGCTCGCGGAACTCACCCTTCCGGCCGCGCACGAGCGGCGCGAGCACCTCGATCTTCGTGCCAGGGTGGCCAAGCAGCACCACATCGGTGATCTGCGCGGCACTTTGGCGTTGCACGGGTCGGCCGCAGTTCGGGCAGTGCGGCACACCGGCGCGCGCCCACAGCAGGCGGAGATAGTCGTACACCTCCGTGACGGTCCCGACCGTGGACCGGGGGTTGTGGCCGGCCGTCTTCTGCTCGATGGAGATGGCCGGACTCAATCCCTCGATCGAGTCGACGTCCGGCTTCTCCATCAGGCCGAGAAATTGCCTTGCGTACGCCGACAGGCTTTCGACGTACCGTCGCTGCCCCTCGGCATAGATGGTGTCGAACGCCAGTGACGATTTGCCCGAGCCTGACAGGCCAGTGATGACCGTCAGTTTGTTTCGGGGTATCGTGACGTCGATGTTCCGGAGGTTGTGCTCCCGGGCCCCGCGTATGATCAGTGCATCTTCCGCCATAAGCTTGGCAAGTTCGCCGGTCCGGTCAGCGCATTCAACCCGGCCGGTCAGACGGGACGGATTGGACCGTCAGTCCGGAGTGAAATCGAGGGGTGTGCATAAGTGACCGGCACGTCTGCTGGGCAGTCTTCGGGTACGTGATTTCGGGGGCGGTGCTGACGCCGTGCTCCACCCAACTCACATCAGCGCGGCGCATGATCGAATTGCAGGGCGTCACCAAGCGGTATGGCGACTTCACCGCGGTGGAAGGACTCGACCTCACCGTGCAATGGGGCGAGGTGTTCGGTTTCCTCGGCGCGAACGGTGCCGGCAAGACGACGACCCTCAAGATGCTCGCCGGGATTCTGCGCGCCGATGCGGGCATCGTGCGTGTCGGCGGTATCGACATGCGCACGCATGCAGTGGAAGCGAAGCGGCACCTGGCCTTCGTGCCCGACCGACCCTACGTCTACGACAAGCTCACCGGCAGCGAGTTCCTGCGATTCTCGGCGTCGCTGTATGGATTGCAGTGGAAGGCCGTCGAGGCGCGCGCGGCTGAACTGCTCGAGATGTTCGAGTTGAGCTCGTGGCAGCATGAACTCGTCGAGCAATACAGTCATGGCATGCGCCAGAAGCTGCTGCTGTCGGCCGCCGTGTTGCATCGTCCGAAGGTGCTGATGGTGGACGAACCGCTGGTGGGTCTCGATCCACGCGGCGCGCGACTCCTGAAGGACATGCTGCGGGCCTACGCCGCGCGCGGCAACTCGGTGCTGATGTCCACGCACACGCTCGAAACCGTGGAAGGCACCTGTGATCGCATCGGCATCATGAAGCGCGGCAAGCTGGTGGCGTCCGGCACGGTGCCGGAGCTGCGGACCTGGTTGCGCATGCCCGACGCGCCCCTCGAGCAACTGTTCCTGCACCTGACCGGCGAACCGGCCTCGCGCGACGTGGCCGAGGTGCTGAGTGTCTGAGTTCGTGGCCGTACCGGAGACGCCGACACCGACCTCGTTCCGCGCCGTCTCGTTGTCGATGCTGATCAAGCCGTTGTGGCGGCAGCGACAGGTGCAGGGCGCGGTCGGACCGCTCGGCGTGCTGACGGCGTTGTTCGTGACCTGGACTGGCGGCACGGTGATCGTGATGATGGTGCTGCGATACCTGATGACCGTGGATTCGATCGGCACGGCGATCGCGGGTCGAGTGCTGGCGATGTCGTTGCTGAGCATCGGATCGGTGCTGATCCTGAGCTGCATCGTGACCGCACTGCCGGCATTCTTCCTGTCGAAGGATCTGGAACTGCTGGCGAGTGCGCCAATTCCGCCGCTGACGTTCTTCACGTCGCGTTTCCTGCAGGTGGTGGCGGAAGGTGGTGCTATTGCACTGTTGCTGGTGGTGCCACTGCTGGCCGGGTATGGCCTGTCGTTCGGTGGCGGCATCCTGTGGCCCCTGGTGGCCTTCATCGCGTGGCTGCCGCTGTGGTTGACGGCGACGTCACTCGGCTGCATCGCGGTGTATCTGCTGGTCGCCTTCGTGCCGCCGACGCGTGCACAGCTGGCCTTCCGGGTGATCGGACTGGGCATGTGCGTCGCGGCCATCTACGTGATGCAGCGCGTCGAACCGTCGCACCTCACGCAGCTCGGCACGAAGGCGATCGGTGAAGTGGTGAAGGTGCTCGATGTGCCGCTGGCACCGTGGTTGCCGACGGAATGGGCGGCGCGTGTGCTCAAGAACTGGCTCGACGGTTTCTGGGACCCGCAACCGCTGGCGTGGCTCTGGTTGCTCGCAACCGTGGCCCTGGCGGCGGCGTACGGGAGTTTCCGGTTGCTGTATGCGCGGGGCATTTCCGCGGTGCGATCGGCGGGGCGCAGTGATCACCCGCCGTCGATCATCACGAAGCCGTTTCACCTGTTGCTGTCGCCGATGTCTCCGGCGCGTCGCGAGTTGTTGCTGAAGGAAATGCGACTGCTCGGTCGCGACGCGGCGCTCTGGTCGCAGTTCGTGCTGCTCATTCCACTGGTGCTCGTCTACGTGGTTGGCGTGAGTGTGCTGCCGACCGGTGGCGGTGCGATGCCGCAGCTGGTGACGAGTATCCTGCCGGTGGTGAATTGTGGCCTGGCCGGCATGGTGCTGGCGGCCGTCACCTCGCGCCTGGTGTTGCCGACGATCGCCGCGGAGGGCACGATGTGGTGGCTGCTGCGCGCTGCTCCCGTGCGCGTGCGCGACATCATCTTCGCGAAGTACTGGGCGGCCACGGGACCGCTGGCGCTGGTCGCGGTCGGCATCGTCGGGCTCACGTCCCTTCTGCTTGGCACCGCACCGATCGTGATGGCGCTGTCGATGGCGGCGGTGGCATCGCTGATGTTCGCGCAGGCTGCACTGGCGCTCTACATCGGGTCGATCGATCCGCGGTTCGATGCGGAGACGGCCGTCAACCAGACGGTGACGTGGCAGGGCATTCTCTTCCTGCTGTCGGCCGGCGTGTTGACGATGATCGTGGCACTGTCGATGGCACCGGCGATGTACTGGTATGCGCGCAGCGTGGCATACCATGAGCCACTGGTATGGTGGCGCTTCCTGCGCGGCGCGTTGTTCGGCATCGTGCTCTGCGGCGGGCTGACGTGCTTCTGGCTGCTCAAGGCCGAGAAGCGAGTGGCGGCGCTCGACGGCTGAGCTCAGGGCACGGGAGAACGCGGTGGGCGGCAGGGCTGTCGGACGACGCCGGAACTCCGATCACGTCACAGGGTTTCTTGCGACAAGCGTCAGCATCAGGCGTGCGGGTGCAGGTGGCGCTCCGTGAGTTCCCACGCACATGGTGCGACGACACTGTCGCCCGTTCGATCGCAGCCTTCTCGTCTAGCTCCCCTGACTTTCGTGGCGCCCCGCTCACGGACTTTCCGTTGTATTGCCCTGGTTTTCGCCATCCTGCAGATGGCGATTCCTGGCATTGCGTCGGTGGCCGACTCGTGGCGTGCGCGAGAGCAACGGGATGTCTCGCTGGTGCATGTCGAGTCGCATCAGGAGCAGCAATGCGTTCACGCGCCGCCGGAAGTCTGTGCGCTGTGCGAGTTCGCGGCGAGTTGCGTACCGCGGCTGGAGGCGCCGGCGGCGCCAGTAGTACTGCACAGGGTACGCACAATCGCCGGTTCTCGCGTCGATCGCGTATTTCAGGCGGTCGTCAGCGTCACTTCCCGACCGCGTGCGCCACCACTCGGCTGAGTCGTCGCAGTACGTTCCGCGCACTGACGTGCGGAACGCGTCGACTTCCTGAACGCAGCGCACGCAGAACGCCATCGCAACGGCTTGCGTTGTGCCGATCCGTGGCTGCGTCGTCACCGCATTCAAAATGAAACTCATCACGTTGTGCCGTCTGGCGTCCGTGGCAGTCGGCCTTGGTCTCAGCAGCCGCACCGCCGCCGCACTCGCCAACGGCGACGTGTACGGCACTGTCACCGACAGTGTGCGCGGCGCACCTCTCGGGTCCGCGCAAGTCACCATCCAGAGCGGCGATCGCGTCGTCGTCAGCACACTCACCGATGCGTTCGGGCATTTTCGCGCTCATCACCTGCAGGCGGGCCTGTACACTGTGCGAGTTCGCGTGCTGGGCTTCCGCCCGGTCGAACGCGCCGTCACCGTCGCCGCTCGCGACATCGAAGTGAACGTGAGTATGGCGGCCGTCTCCGTCGAGCTAACGGGTGTGACCGTGACGGCCGGCGCGCCGATCGCCATCGACACGCGGACCGGTGAGCAATCGTTCGATGGGAACCGCTCACATTCATCACCGACGACGACTTCGTCGCAGCTGATTCAGCAATCGGTGGCTGGCGCGGTACGGGCGCCGACCGGCGAGGTGCACATTCGCGGGCAGCACGCCGAGTACACGTATTTTCTCGATGGCGTCCCGGTGCCGAGCGGCGTGTCGGGGAGCCTGAACGAGCTGTTCGATCCGGCGATCGTCAACTCGATCACCTTCAAGACCGGCGGCTGGGATGCGGAGTATGGCAACAAGAACGCCGCGATCATCGACGTCACGACGAAGATTCCTGTCGGTGATTTCCATCTCAATGCGTCCGGATTCGGTGGCAGCTTCGCGACCAACGGCCAGTCGGTGAACGCCAGCGCGAACCAGGGCACGCTCGGCTTTTTCGGGGCGGTGTCGCGTCAGGTGACTGACATGCGTCGCGAACCCGTCGCATTCGATACAACGACGTTTCGCCCATACAACTTTCACAATCGCGGGGAAGATCTGTTCGGATTCGGAAAGGTGCAGTGGAATCCGTCGGGAACGGACGTCGTCAACCTCGAAGGCAACTGGACTCGGAGCAAGTTTCAGGTGCCGTTCGATTCGGCGGGCGGCAACAGCGCCGACGACCGGCAGACCGACGTCAACACATTCCTGAATCTCGGCTGGCGCCATCATTTCGAGTCGACCACTGACGACAACGGCAAGACGCATC
Organism: Gemmatimonadaceae bacterium; assembly: GCA_014379355.1. Lineage (GTDB taxonomy): Bacteria > Gemmatimonadota > Gemmatimonadetes > Gemmatimonadales > Gemmatimonadaceae > JACMLX01. The sequence goes on along the minus strand of JACMLX010000106.1, from coordinate 20,544 downwards.
ACGGCGGCGAGTTCTTTGCCAGCGCGTTCTATCGATACGGCAGTCTGAAGTACGCGCCTGGGCTGACGAACGACCCACAGTTCGTGTTCTTCCCGGACACGAACCGATACAATCTGAGCGAGAATCGAAACTTCACGACGTTCGGCGCCAAGATCGACTACACGGCGCGCCTGAGCGAGATGGTGGAGTTCCGGACCGGCGTGCTGTCGCAGTTCACTTCCGGACAGGAAGACTTCGTGACGTCGAATGGCCAGGGGCAGTTCGGTCCCGCGTCGAGCTCGAATCTGTCCGGCAGCGATATCGGCGTCTATGCACAAACGGCGCTGTCACCGAATGAGCATCTCGAACTTCGGACCGGCGTGCGATACGATGCACACACGGCACCGTTTGCAGGCACGAAATCACAGGTCAGTCCGCGCGCGCGCCTGAACCTGTTCTTCGATCCCGCCAACACGCTGTATCTCTTCTACGGTCGACTGTTCGTGCCGACGAACGTCGAAGACCTGCGCGCCATCACGAGCGTCGCGCAGGCGGGCGTGATCGCCGACCCCACGCTGCCGGAGCGCGATCACTTCTACGAGATGGGCTACATCCATCGCTTTCCGTTCGGCGTCGTGACGAAACTGTCCGTCTACTACAAGCAGAGTTCACCGGGCATCGACGACAACACGGTACCAGGATCCGCCATCGTGACCTCGGTGAACATCGAGCAGGTGCGGATCACCGGTCTCGAGAGCGTGATCGAAATCCGGCCGAAGGGTCCGCTCACCGGCAACGTCAACCTTGCGATCAATCACGCCTACGGGTACGGCAGAATCACCGGCGGTTTCTTCCCGACCGATGCACCGGACGGCAAGTTCGATCTCGACCACGATCAGCGCATCTCCATCAGCGCCAACGCGGTCTACTCGCTGGGGGCGTTCTATCTGAGTGCGTCGGAGACGTACGGCAGCGGACTCACCAATGGTGTCGATCCGGCCGATTGCAATTGTTCGTTCGGCACCGGGCTGTTCGCGTTCAACAAGGGCATCAAGGTCAAGCCCAACTACATCACGAATCTCAGCGGTGGGTACAGCTTCACTGCCGGTGGTGTGACACTTCGGCCCGAACTGTTCGTCGACAATCTGTTCGATTCACGATATCTGTTGAAGGGCACATTCTTCAGCGGGGCCTCGGTGGGCAGGCCACGCAGCGTGCAGTTGAGGGTGAACGTCGGCATCTGAGCGACGCCAGGTACGTTCCTCATCCAACGGATCATGAGGAGGCAGTTCGTGCGCGCAATCCGTCACACCGCGCGCGCGAACTGCAACTCCGCGACGAACGCGCGCGCACCGCGCCGCAGTAGCGATGCGCCGAAGAGCACGACGATCGCAAGCAACGACAGCTTTTCGACAAGCGTCGCCCCGGATTCGATCGTCACCACAGCGTTCGAGAGCGGAATGAATGGCATGATTGCATTCGTCAGAACACCGAGCGCGATCGCGCTGAGCGTCATGACGACGCCGAACTGCACCGCGACACCGCGCCCGTGCATCCGCGTCAGGACACCCATCGTCGCGGCATTGGTTGCGGGACCTGTGATCAACAGCGCCAGTCCCGCCCCTGGAGAAACACCGGCGGCCACCATCACCGCGACCAACGGGGTTGACGCGGACGCGCACACATAAAGTGGCAGCCCGAGCAGCGCCAGCGCGATGACACCGATCGTTGGATCGAGCCTCGCAACCCACGAGTTCTGCAGCGCCGGCGCCACGATCGACGCGACAACCAGTCCGACCAGTATCCACGGCGCGGTGTGGTCCACCATCTCGCCGAAGCCAGCGCGGATCGCACGTCGAATGCGCGCGGCGATCGGCTGATGCTGCGACTCGCTCGCGGCGGCAAGTGGCGCCTCACGGCGATTACTCCTGCCGCCGATCCAGAGCGCGACACTCAGGGCAGTCAATGCCGCGGCGACGACTCGTACGGCAGCGAAGCGCGCGCCGAGCAGGGGAATGGACAGCAGGACCGCGTCGATTCCGAGCTCGGGTGTCGCCACCAGGAAGGCGAGTGCGGCTGTCTGCGACGTGCCGCGCTGAATCATCCCCTGATACAGTGGTACCACGCCACACGAACAGATCGGCAGCGGCAACCCGACGACAATACCCTTCAACGCCTGCCACAGGCGTGAGCCTCGGCTCAGCCACGTCACGCTGGACGATGTCGACAGCGTGGAAATCACGCCGGCCACCGCGAAGCCGACGAGAAGTGCCGGCGCACTCTCCAGCGACAACGAGCGAAACGTGAACCACAGTGTTGACAGCATCGGAAGGGCCGGCGTCGCGTCGCCGAACAGCTGGAACACGATCAGTGCGCCGAGCGCCAGCAGCGCGCCGAGGCCACTCGGCCAGCCGTCGACTGGTCGTGCAGTGCTCTCTTTCGTCGCAGACTTGTGATCATGCTCGTGCGCGCAGTGAGCGCCGTGCGTGTGCGCGTGTGCATGCGCGTGCGTGCCGACCTCGATCGATCCCGGCGCCGTGTGCAGGACCACGTGCAGGAGCGAGCCGCCGACGAAGGCCGACAGCCACTCGCCAGCCCGAGCCGGCAGGACGGCGAGGATATCGGGGGCGTACAGATATCCGAGCACTGTCGCAACACACATGCATGTCAGGAGTAGCCACATCCAGTAGCGCCGCACGGGCTTCAGGACGCGCCAGATCAGCATACTCACCGGCACCTGATGCAGCAGCACGCCGACACCGAGCAGACCGCTGGTTCCCGCGCGCGTGTGCGAAAGCGCACTGCCGTCCAGCGCCGAATGCACGGCCAGTCCGATGAACGCAAGACCGATCACGAGCCGATGCGTGTGTGCGACGCCTGACTGAAACAGCCGTTCGGCAAACGACGGCAGGCAGAAGCCGACGATCAGACACGGAATGACCCACAGATCGCGCGCCATCAGCATGTACGGCACGACATCGAGCAGGACGATGCCCCCGATCGCCACGAGTACGAACCCGTCGAGGAACGTGAGAATGCCGGGCCGATTGTCAACGGCGTTCGCCAGTGCGGGGCCGGCAGCTAGCGCGGCAAGGCTGGCAGGCAGAAGGCCGAAGGACATGCGAGCGCTCCACGCGTTCCGTGTGTGACTCCAGCAAGCGCGCGTGGCGAAAGGCCAGCGGTGGTCCGGCAGCTTGGCCGACGCTTTCGTCGCCACCTGCCCGCACTCAGGTGAAAAGTGCGTGACGCCGACGCCTGCGCAACATGCACCGCGCCGAGACCGTCGTCACGGGATTCCAGGCGGCGAGGCTGTGCCCCTGCCGGCGGCTGCGATGAGGGATGCAAGACCGCGGCCGGATGTCGCGCGGGCCAACGTCGCGTCGCGCAGCACCCAGTCGCAATTCCCGTCGATCGTGGCAGTGAGGCTGCCGCTGCTTCGAGCCGACCAGGCACAACGCTCGAGCGCCCGTTGCACCCATCGACGCTGCGCTCGCTCCCCTCGAGGCGGATCGACCACCCTCCCTGATCCACGAGGCGAAAGCTGCCGTCATCGGTGCTCAACTCCACGCCTTCCGCTCGAAACGCCGCCGCGAACGAACCGTCGAGCACGAGGTCCTCCGGCACCCCGACCACGAGCGGCCCAGCGCTGGGCAGCAACCACACGCGATCCGCGCTCCGCAGCGCGAGGTCGAGGTCGTATGTCGAGAGCAGGATGGCGCGCCCGGCATCGACCCGCGAGCGTGGCCATCAGCGTGCTCTTGCTGGCGCCATTGGGCTCGACCAGACCGTCCCGTTCACCGTGAGTCAGCGACACATCGATTCCGGAGCACACTCCGCTCGCGCCCTCGGAGAGAGAACCATCAGCGACCCGTCAGCGCAGCGTCGCGGTATGGATATCCAGATACCGATACGAGACGACCTGCCACTGCGACGCCCGCTGCCGCAATACGAGCATCATCTGTCCGCGTCGCGGAGGCTGCATCGTGCCATCGCCGTTCTTGATTCCCTCCCCTTCGAACTCCGTTTCGACGAAGGCCACTTCCGGCGACACGCGTCGCATGCGCGTAGCGAGCTCGCGCGAGACGAACGTCGTTGTCTGTCCGCCGAGAAACCATTCCATGAAATCCTGCGTCGCCGTGCGGGTCGCGCGATAGCGACCGAACGCCTGCATGAAGTCGCCGTCGCGTGCGAAGTGCCGCGTGAACAGCGCCGCATCGCGTGTCGTGAACGCCCGCTGGAAGTCGTCGATGATCTGCCGCCACGCCTTCGTATCGGCAGAGCTGTCAGCGGTTGCCAGCCCGATCTGTTCGAGCCAGCGGCGGCGGAATACCTCGATCGGGATGCCACCGATGCGTTCCAACTGCGCTGCCCAGTCGCCGCGCGCCATCGCGGGCATCAGTTGCACCGTCTCGCGCACGCCGAGCTGTTCGACGACGTGCCGGGTGAGCGCCTGTCCGCAGGAATAGAAGATCGGCGCAATCTCCTGGCGTCGGGTGGTGAAGAGCAGTTCCGGTCGCACGCTGCGTCCCACCGCCTCGATCACTTCCCCGCCGCGTGGGCTGGCCTTCACGCGTGCCGCGCAGCTGCTGTCCGATCGCGCGAGCCCGCCCACATCGAAGACGTCGCCCTCGTGGAGCCCGATTGCCGGCGCCACCGTGTTCGCGAGGTAGTCGGGCAAGCCTTCAAAGAGCCAGAGCGGCGTGTGATCCGCGACGCGGGCACCGACGTTGGTGTCGGCGAATTCGCGGTAGTAGAACGGCGGCCGTGGCGCCAGGAGTTCGTGCGCGGCTTCGTGCAGCAGCGGCGCCAATCGCTCCCTCACTCGCGACACGGGAATGAACACCGCACCGCTCCCGGTCCCGTGTGAGATGAAACGGCCCGCACTGAAGTAGTAGGTCACCGGTCGCGTCCCGAGACGCTGCCATGGATACGGCGCCTTCATCAGTCGCTGCATGCCCGCCACACCACGATCGAGCGTGTCGGCCAGCGCGCGCATCCACCCCTCATCGATTGAATCGCGCGGTGCCGAGAGTACGATGTGCGCGCGTTCGAGGCGATACCCATTCGCGGCGAGGAATGCGACGCGCGACGAATCGTCGGCACCCCAGTTGAGCGCCACCGCCACCGGATGCTGAGCGTGCAACGCCGACGGCCGCAGCATACCGACGCCGGACAGTAGTCCGCAGAGCACCGCAAGAACCACGGTACGTCGCCCGACATTCATTCCAGTGGCGCGCATTGACCTCACGATGTGACTTCGTGCAGACGATACACTACCCCGCCACGCTGTAGCGGCGCAGCCTCGACAGTCCGAATGCCCACAGCGCACCAGCAGGAAGCAGCAACCAGAGTATCGCGCTCAGCACACGGTGTGCAACGGCGGTGCCTGGCTCCTCCACGTAGGTGAAACGCGGCACCGACGGGAGGTCCGACGCCGACATCTTCTGCTGGCGCATCTGGCGCTCGCTGAAGAACCGTTGCCAGCGACTGTGAAAATCGAGCGTCTGCGCCCGGAAACGCTGCCAGCGCGTGAGCCCGGTACCCGCCAGATCCTCGAGCGCCGTCTGCATCAGGAGCGCCGGCGTCAGCACACGCGCCGTCGTGACCACGGCCTGCTGCTGCGCGAGCTGCGCGTCAAACGCATCGTAGTACGGTGCCAGCGTCTTCTCGATCGTATCCTGCACCATGAATGTGCGCGTCCAGAAATCGTCCATGTTCACCGTACCTGCTGTGGCCAGCTCCGGATGATCGACGAGATACTTCGACAGCAATCGATCAGCGACCTTATTCGCATCGTTCGTGACGGTGCGCACGTTGGTGGTGAATGCCACACGGGATGGCGTGGGATAGCGCGCCTGCGCGACCAGGTTGACGAGGACCGGTGCAAGGACGACGAGCACCAGCCACACTGTGACGACCGTGACGGCGGACGCAGCCGACCCGCGCACGAGCACGTTCACCACCAGCGCGACGCCGAACCAGAACGCCGTGTACGCCACGACGATCGCAAACCACCAGAGCGACGTCGACAGCTGCCCGGCGGCCGTCAGGTCCACGCGCGCGACCGCCAGTCCGGCCAGCACCAGTGCGGCGGCGATTGACAGTACCGTGACGGCGCGAACGCCAAGCTTGGCGAATATCAGCGACCGGAGTTGCACGGGTTGCGACAGCACGAGCGCCAGCGTGCCATCCTCGCGCTCCCCCGACAGCATGTTGTACGACAGGGCCAGGATCACCAGCGGAAAGAGCACGACGATCACGAACGCAAGATCGAATCGGCCGGTGAGCAGATTGCCGGGGTTCTCGATCTCGTCTCCCTTGAGCACCGCCTGCCGCAATCCGGTCGTGACGCGATAGTAGTACGGCATCAGGTCACTCTGCCCGACGGCAAGCATCGACAGTTGAGACGGCGTCAGCGATGCGGTGATGCCGCCCCGCGCGCCACCGATCGTCATCGGGTTGCGAGGATCGGGGGCGAACGGATCAGCGAGTGGCGTGCCGGGTGTCATCACGGCCAACGTGTCTGCGTACCGTGCAAAGCGTGAGGAATCCGCCTGCGCGAGTTCCCCGACCACCCGGGTCTGGAAGCGTGACCAGGTGACGCCGTTCCAGAGTGCAACGCCAAGCAGCGCTGCGAAGAGCAGTGCAACCACGAGCAGCATGCGATCAGCACGCAACACGCGCCATTCGTGTGCCACCATCGTACGTAGCGGCGAGTGCGCCGTCCCCGATGCGGCGCGCGCCACGACCTCGGCCGACGCCGACACTGCACTCATGGCGTCATCCGTCCGATGCTCCACCCGGCCAGCAACACGGCGCCCGCGGCCCAGACGCCGAGGAACAGCATGGCCGGTGTATGCCGCTGCAGCACCCACGCCGCCGATGGCGCTTCGTAGTCGAACGGAGCGACATTGCTCCAGGTCGAGGGGTCGGCCTTGTAGTCGAAGTCCTGACCCTTCGACTTCATCGTCATCTCACCGTTCATCGCGGTCATCAGGCTCCTTCGATACTGCTCGGCGGCGTTCTGAAAGTGCAGGTGTTGCGCGACATCGGTGCCGGCCAGCGCCATCGACAGCGACCGCATCGCGAGCACAGGCGACACGACGGCTGCCAACTCGCGCACGCGCTCCTGTTCGGCGAACGTCGTCCACAGTGCGCCATAATGTTTGTCGAAGACTTCATCGCCATGACGCTCACCCTCATGCAGACTGAGCCCCGCGAACGACACCGGCAACTGCGAGAGCGAGTCGACACCGTACTTTTTCAGGACGGCCTCCTCGAACAGCTTCTCACGTTGAGCCCCCGTCGCATGCCCGTCGAAGCCGCCATCGAGATCGCGCTTCATCGCAGCCGCAAACGCCGAAGCGGACGGCGTCGGATGCACCGAGCGTACGACGTCGGTCATCAGGCGCGGCGCCAGGATGCAGACGAGCATCCAGACGCCAAGTGACGCCGCCAGTGACACGCGCGCCGTCGAGGCAAAAGCCGAGATCGCGAGCGTGAGCGCCAGCCAGGCCACGAAGTATGCGATATACGAGACAATCATCACACCGAGTCGCACCAGGTCACTGCCGCCATCAGGCATGCCGGTGATGGCAATGACTCCCAGCACGGCAGCGGGTATGAGCACGAGCGACAGCACGCCCGCAACACCGAGCGCCTTGCCGGCGCCGAGCACTGATGGCTTGACGCCAAGGCTCAGCACCTGCCGCAGTGTGCCCTGCTCGCGTTCTCCCGCGAACACGGCGAATCCAAGCAGGATGATCAGCAGTGGAACCAGCAATTGCAGTGTTGTCGCTGCCGTCAGGGTGCCGAAGCGTTGCGCGCTGGTGGCATCCTGCGCGGGACGGAATTGAAACTCGTTCTGCTTGTGCGCCTCGAGCCACGTTGTGACGCCGACATACGGATCGACACCGTCGTCGAGCGTCGCGAGCGTGGCGCGCGGCTTGAACGCGTAGATGCCGTAGTGCGCAGCGGAGTGCGGGTTCTTCGCCGGCTGTGATACCCAGTGGGCACGCGTGAGCTGGCGCGCCGTGTCGCGTTCCGTCGCGAGCTGCTGCGTCTGCCGCATGCCGTAGAGCAGCGATCCGCCAACGAGCAGCAGCAGCGCGAGGCCGCCGCTTCGCACTCGGCCGTCGCGGAACATCTCGGTGAATTCCTTTCGTGCGATGGTCATGATCATCGGCCGTCCCTCAGTTGCGCATGTGGCGGAGATACAGCTGCTCGAGGTCGGCGTGTCCGATGTCGGCAGCGGCGAATTCATCGACCATTGCACCATGCTTCATGATGCCGATGCGTGTGCCGGTTTCCTTGGCACGGAAGAGATCATGCGTGGCCATCAGGATCGCGACGCCGTCGGCCCGCAGATCGCTGAGCACGGCGCTGAATTCATTCGAGGCCTGCGGATCGAGACCCGAGGTCGGCTCATCGAGCAGCAGGGCGCGTGCGTTGCGGGCGATGGCAATCGCGATGCCGACCTTCTGCCGCATCCCTTTCGAGTACGTGGCGATGCGCTTGTCCGGCGCGCCGCTGGGCAAGCCGACGCGATCACACAGCGCGAGCAGTGCGGTGCGCGGCATTGGCGCCTGGCCGCTGAGCTGCTGGAAATACGTGAGATTTTCGAGCCCGGTCAGGTTGCGGTACAAGTTGACCTGCTCCGGGATGTAGGCGAGCAAGCGCTTCGTCTCGAGTGAATGCTGCGTCACATCGAGACCATTCACCGTTGCACTGCCACCGCTCCTCGGAATGAAGTCGAGGAAGAGATTGATGGTGGTGGTCTTGCCGGCGCCGTTTGCACCGAGGAGGCAGAAGACCTCGCCCCCTTTCACCGTGAGCGAGAGCGGCTGCAGCGCAACCTTCTCGCCGTAGGATTTGGATAGTGCGGTGGCCTGAAGCATGTGATGTTCGGGAAGCGGGCAGGGGTCGCTGGCGGGCAGACTGCGCTTGGCACTCTATTGATAGTAGATTCGCATCCGCAACAACGCCAGTCCCCCGACGTCGTCGGGTTGGCCGGTCCTTCGCCGATCGAATTTTCTCGAGCCCCGTCCGCATGCGCCTCTCCGCCTCAGCTGCCGCCCTCCCAATCGCGCTGGGTGTCTGCGCCGCGCTGACCACGTCGCTCGAGGGGCAGCCAGCCACTGACTCCACAGTGGCGCGCGTCGCCCCGTCGTACCGCGCAGTGCGAGCCAGCACGCCGATGCGTGTCGACGGCCGCCTCGACGAGGCCGCGTGGTCAGTCGCTGCTGTCACCGATCGCCTGACGCAGGTCGAGCCCGACAACGGCACGCCGAGTGCGTTTCGCACGACCTTTCGAATTCTGTTCGACACCCGCTTTCTCTACATCGGGATCGCGGCGTTCGACACGATGGGGCGGCGAGGCGTGCGTGTGCAGGATCTGCGGCGCAAGTTCGACTACTTCAGCAACGACCTCGCCGGCGTCGTGCTCGATCCGCTGCACGACGGACGCAACAGCGTCTCGTTCCAGACCAATCCATACGGCGCGCAACGCGAACTGCAGATCTTCGACGGCGGGAACTTCAATCGCGAGTGGGAGGGAGTCTGGCGTACGCGCAGCGTGATCAGTGACAGTGGCTGGACCAGTGAGATCGCGATTCCATGGGCCACGCTGCGGTACAAGTCCGACGGCATCCCGTGGAACATGAACCTGCTGCGGATCGCGCGCCGTACGAATGAGCAGAGCGCGTGGTCGGTCTATCCCCGCAACCTGACAGTCTATCGCATGGATTTCGCCGGCAGGTTGACGGGACTCGAACCGCCACCGCCATCCTCGAACATTCAGCTCCGTCCGTACGGCTTGTTCGACGTTGCTCGCGCGGGAAGTGGGAGCGCGCGTGCGACAGCGACGTCACCCGCGATCGGTGGGGAAATCATCTGGCGTCCGACGACGTCGCTGCAGATCGACGCCACCGTTCGCACCGACTTCGCGCAGGCCGAGGTGGATCGGCAGGTTGTGAACCTGCGCCGGTTCAGCGTCTTCTTTCCCGAGCGGCGACAATTCTTCCTCGAGAACGGCAACGTCTTCGAACTCGGCAACGAGGGGAACTTCACCATCCGTCCGTTCATCACGCGGTCGATCGGCCTCGATGGCGATGGCAACCCGATTCGCGTGCAGGGCGGCGTGCGCGGCGTGCTGCGTGATGCGCGATACAACGCCGGTGCATTGCTGATCCGTCAGAACGGGCGTGACAGTGCGGGGTCGACGGCATTCGGCGTCGTGCGCGCATCACGGAACTTCGGTGAGAGCAATCGCATCGGCGCGCTGGCGGTGGTGCAACGCACGGACGGCAGCGGCGCCACCGCTGGAACCACGAGCACGACGCTCGCGGCCGATGGCTTTGCGCGCCTCAGTGCGACGACGACGTTCGAATGGATGGCGTCGACGTCCGACAATGCGGCGACCGGTGACCGTGGTGTCGGGGCGTACAGCTACATCGGACGCCAGAGCAACACGCTGTTGACGAGGCTCATCACATCGCTGGCGACGCGCGGCTACAACCCGTCCGCCGGCTTCGTGTCGCGCAGCGACGTGCTGTTCGTCAGTCCGTGGATCATCGGCGACTGGCGGCCCTCGTGGCGACCGTCGTTCCTACGCTCGTTCAAGCCTGCACTTGAAACCGATCTGTTCTTCGGCCCGCGTGACGGGCGGCTGCAGGAAGGCCTGTCGCAGGCATACGTCGACTTCAATTTTCAGAACGGGGCGCTGATCTACCCGTACGTCGATCTCAACTTTCAGCGCCCCACGGCGCCGTTTGCGCTGGTCGGGGACGTTGTCATTCCTTCGGGGCGGCAGGACTATCTGCGCGGTGGGCTGGTGCTGCGCACCGATGCGAGTGCACGCGTGAGCGTGAGAGCCGATTTCAGCGCCGGCGGCTTCTACGGCGGCACGCTCGAACGTGCCGACATGTCCGCCCGATGGGCGCCCGTTCCGCGGACGGCGTTTGCCGTGTCGTATCAGGTGAATCAGTTGCATGGCGTCGGTGCGCCTGCGCGAGATGCCACGACACATCTGCTGGCACCGGAAGTCCGTCTCTGGCTCAATCCGCGCGTCCAGTTCAGCAGCTTCTACCAGTACAACTCCGACGCGAAGCGCGGCACCTTGAATGCGCGCTTCTCATGGGAATTCGCACCGCTGTCGTACTTCTACGTGGTCGTGAATGACCGGCGCACCGTGCGCGCACCAGTCATGGGCCAGATGCCGGGGCTGCCGTCGGATCAGCTGCTGGTGAAGTTGGTGTATCTCTGGCAGCTGTAAAAAAAACGGGGTTCGCATGCGCTGCGAACCCCGTCGAACCGTGACCTGATCGCGAGGATCAGGGCACAGCTGCCGTGAAGGTCACGTCGATGTCCGTCTCCGCCGTGCACGATGTTGCCGCCGCCGTCTTGGCGACTCCGCCGTCGTAGTGGCACAGCAGAACGCGGATGGTGCGCGCGCCCGCCGCCGTGCCAGTCGCCGCGCCCGCCGTGAATGTCACACCCAGCGGTCGGCCGCTGCCATCCAGGTCGGTGGTCGTCACGGTCACGCCGGTGCCGCTCACCGTGTAGAACACGCGATGATCATTCGCCTCGGTCTTCACCTCGTCGGTGATGTTCTCGACCGGAGTGACGGTGCGGTTCTCGAAGCGCACGGCGCCGGTGAAGGTGGTGCCGGCCGGAAGCGACAGGGTCCCGACCTGCGCTGACGGCGCCGTCGGCCCGTTGCCATCCGGATCATCGATGTATGCGGAGACTGCCGCGCCGCTTGGTGGTGTCAGCGTCAGGGTCACGCGACTGATGACCTCCGCTTCACCCGCCGGATCCGTGATCGAGTCGCCTTTGCAGGACATCAACGCAACAGCGGCAGCGGTGAGCGCGAGCGGCGCTCGCGAACGACGAATGAGTGTGTGCATGATCGTGTCCGTCATGGAGGTGATGAGGGGGGCAGGGGTGGCGCGCGGTTCCCTCGAGCCGCGTGCCGGGTGATTCAGAATGGCACCCGCAGTCGCACGATCAGATCGCGTCCTGCATCGTTCACGAACAAGCGGTAGCGGCTGAGATAGTCGCGATAACGTGCGTTGAGCACATTAGTCGCGGAAAGGGACAGATCGATCCGGCGTCCGGCGAGCGACAGCTGAGCCGAGCCGAGATCTGCCGACGCGAGTACGTAACCTTGGGTCGGCAGTGCATACACGGTTCCGGTAGGGACATTGTCCTGCTTCCGCACCAGCACCGCGCCGACACCCATGTACCAGTTGCCGAGTCGAGGCCGGAAGCCGACAACGCGCGCCTGCACGGTCGCCCGATCGGCCGGCATATCGTAGAGCGGCCCGCCATTCACCCTGTCGGTGCCGCGCACGGCATTCGCGGTGCCCGTCAGGTGGAGCCAGGCGCGCGGGGTGATCATGCCGGACAGCTCCACGCCTCGCAGCCGTGCGTTCGTCTGATTGTAGTTGTAGCCCGGAAATGCGCCGCGGAGCGTCAACACCGGCGCGCCCGGCTGAAGAAATATGAATCCGTTGATACGATTGTCGTACGCCGCTACTTCCATCGAGCCGCCTGCTGCGGCGTAGCGCAATGTGCCCTCGATGCCGGAGGAGCGTTCCGGTGTGAGGTTCGCCCGACCGAGTTCATATTGCGCCGTACCGTGGTGCACTCCCTGCGCATACCGCTCGTTGACCGTCGGCGGACGCCACGCGCGCGCGATCCGCGCCGACGCCGACCACGACGACGTCAAGTGCACGTCACTTCCGAACGATCCGGAAAATCCGGTCCAGCGCGTCGTACCGGCTGCGCTGCGGATGCCGGCATCGCTGTAGGGAATCGTCGTCTGCGAGAACACGTCACCACGCGCACCGGCGCTCAACGTCACTCGGCCGATAGCGTACTCCTCCTGCGCAAACACTGCAGCTTGCGACAGATCGAAGCCAGGGATGAGAAACGCCTTGCCGCGCGTCTGATTGCCCTGAATCATCGCGCTGCTGCCGATCGTGCCGAGAAACCCACGCTGCAGGCCATGTTTCCATCTGACGTCGATGGAGTTGGTGAACAACTTCAGGTTGAACGCGGCGATGTCACGAAAACGCAGCGGCCCGTGATTGTCGAATTCGCGGCGATGGTTGGCCTGCGATCCGTACGTGACTTCCAGTGCGCCGTCATTCGGCAAGGTGAATGTGGCGCGCACGCGGGCAGTCGTGTGCTCGACGCGCTGATTGGGTGACCCGATGGTGTACGTGAACGCCGAATCACGTGGCTCGGTGGTCATGGCGCGCTGGAGATCGTCAAAATTGCCTGCGTGCGCCTGTCGCAGCACGCCAAGTTCGGTACCGAAGTGGCTGAGCATCACGTCGGCGTTTCCCCAACCGCGATGGATGCCGATCGTGGCACTGCCATTCAGCTCGCGAAACCCCGTATTCGAGAGCGAATAGTCCGGTGCACCGCCATTGCCGGCGACGCGGGACGTAAGGCGCACGCGGTAACCGATCACGCCGATGCCGGGCAGCCGGACGCCGGGGCCCTGCGCCCGCACCGACAGGGCACCCTGCCGGCTGTTCGAAAAACCGTTGATCGAAAGATCGCCGGTCCGTGCGCCGGCGACCGGAACCGGCGCATGCTCGACGCGCACCACGCCGCCGATGGCGTCAGGTCCGTAGAGCACTGTGGCAGCGCCACGCACCACCGTGACACGGTCCGCATCGAAACTGTCGATGTTCGGCGCGTGCTCGGTGCCCCACTGCTGGTCTTCCTGTCGCAGCCCCGCGTTCATTACCAGCACGCGCTGCGAATTCAAGCCGCGAATGACGGGCTTGGCGATACTCGGGCCGAACTGGATCACCGACACGCCCGGCAGAAACTTGATCGTCTCGCCGAGAGTCTGACCGCGCGTCGCAGACAGCTCGGCCGCATCGATCGTGCTGGTGGCGGCGACCCCTGATAGCGGATCAGCTCGTGCATCGGTCACGACGGTGACGGAATCGAGTGTGATGGTCGACGCTCCCAACCGCAGTGACAGTGAAACATTGCCGGGACCGAGATCGATATCCCGCTCCAATGGCGTGAAGCCGATCAGTCGAACGCGCAGGCGCACGGTGCGAGCTGGAAGTTGTGAAAACGCGAAGTGCCCAGCAGCATCGGTACGGATTCGCCGCGTCATGACACCCGTGACACTCACCTCAGCGCCGCGAAGTGCGGCGCCGCTCGACGAATCCCGGAGCTCTCCGCGCATGGTGCGAAGCACCGCTGGAAGGGTGACGTCCGTGGCGGTTTGCGCCACGACTGTCAGTGGCGTTGCGACCGATGTCGTTACCATCGTCGCCGCAGCCGTCAGGTATCGTTTCAGGAGTCGAGGCAAGGGAGATCGGTGGTAGCATGAACAGGCGATCACACGCCGGAAGCGACGCGCAATTTGGCCGCTTCTGGTATTGGTTTATGATACTCGACTCTCGACCATACGGGTTCCACGACCTGAATCCTCACTCCCTGACGGAGGCGATGCGGCGCTTCCGAAAGCGTCGTATCTGTCCGCACTCTGAGCGATGCTGCGAGGTCGAAGTGCAGTCACGCCCTCGACCGAAGTGCCGTAAACGCCGAACACGCATGACGTTGCAAACCTATTGAGAATACGTTCTTGATACAACCGATGCCGTTCGCCGACGAATGCCGAATCTGAATGCCTGAGACCGGTTGAACTGGTGGTTGTGGCGGCGGTCGGAGCTGGTGAGCGGCGAGTAGGCAGCCAGTATTTTCGCCCTCAGGATCATCGTGCTCGCCCGGCCTACACCCCGCTTTCGAGCTCGGCAGCGTTGCGAGGGCCATGTGCCGCAAACCGGCAGAGCGACCATTCACGCGTCTCGCACGAAACTGAAAATCATTCGCACCATTGCATGCCATTCGTTACAGGGCACGCAGCACCACGAAAGTATGGATGAGCTCGCGTCGAGTCGCCAATGCAGAGGTGTGTGCGGCGAAGCCATCCCTCATCGCTTACCTGCTCGTCTCGCCGTACGCGCCGCGGCAATACCTTCGGCACACACGAACTGACGAGCATCAGGCGCGATGCTTCTTTCGCGGAGCTGTCAATGAAAGTGGTGATCGCCACGCTACTCGCGGGATTGCTTGCGCCGTACGACGCGACGTCGGCGCAACGATCTGAGCGTCCGAACATTCTCTACATCATGACGGACGACCACGCGGCGCACGCCATCGGTGCCTACGGGTCACGCGTGAACTCCACGCCGAACATCGATCGCATTGCGCGCGACGGCGCCATCTTCACCAGCGTCTTCGCGACGAATTCGATCTGCACACCGAGTCGCGCTGCGATCCTCACGGGGCAGTACGCGCACCTCAATGGCGTCACGGTCTTCAATCGCTTCGACAGTTCGCGGATGACCGTCGCGCGTTTGATGCAGCAGGGTGGCTACCACACCGGCATGATCGGCAAGTGGCACCTCGGCAGCGATCCGGTGGGTTTTGACCAGTGGGAGATCCTGCCCGGACAGGGTGTGTACATGAATCCGGTGTTCTACACGGCCGAACGTGAGACGACGTACACCGGTCGCTACGCCACCGACGTGATCACCGACCGCGCCCTCGACTTTCTCCGCACGCGGCCGCGCGGCAAGCCGTTCTTCCTCATGGTGCATCACAAGGCGCCGCATCGACCGTGGGAACCGGACGAGTCGCACGCGTCACACTTCGCCGGCAGGCACATCCCCGAGCCGGCAACGTTGTGGGACGACTATGCCACGCGCACCGACGCACTGCACGAGAACGAGCAGCGCATCACGAGGGACCTGACGAATCGTGACCTGAAGATTTCGCGGCCGCCCGGACTCAGCGGCACCGCGCTCTCGCAATGGCTCACGCTGCGACCGGATTCCGTCGCGACGGTGATCGATGGCCAGACGGTCGTGTTGCGCGGCGAGGCGCTGGTGCGATGGAAGTACCAGCGCTTCATGCAGGACTATCTCGCCACGGTGCAGTCGGTCGATGACAACATCGGCCGACTGCTGGCGTATCTCGATTCGGCCGGACTTTCGCGCAACACGATGGTCGTCTATACCAGTGACCAGGGATTCTTCCTCGGTGATCACGGCATGTTCGACAAGCGCTTCATGTACGAGGAATCGATCCGGATGCCGTTCGTGGTGCGCTGGCCGGCGGGCATCGCGCCGCGCACGCGCGCCGATGCGATGGCGCTCAACATCGACTTCGCACCGACCTTTCTCGATGTGGCCGGGCTGCCGCCATCGAGCGACATGCAGGGCCGCAGTCTGCTCCCGCTGATGCGCCGGCGCACACCGACGACGTGGCGCACGTCGATGTACTATCGCTACTACCATGATCCTGGGGATCACAATACGCGCGTGCACTACGGCGTCCGCACACGCACGCACAAGCTGATCCACTTCTGGAAGAAGGACCAGTGGGAGCTGTTCGACCTCGTCAATGATCCGTACGAACTGCACAATCTGTACGGCCAGCCAGGCATGGCTCCGCTGACGGCGTCACTGAAGGCGGAGTTGACGCGCCTGAAACGGGAAGTCCGCGACGACGATCAGCTCGCGGATGTGCAGCTGCCGAACGGTGTCGATGGCACGGTGGCGAAGCTGCGCGGGAAATGACAGTCGCGCAGCGCCGTTAGCGCCGCAGCTCGTGCAACACGTGCTGCAACTCGGGCAGCAGGATCTTCCTGATCGCCAGTTCGACGGCGGCCTTCGAGCCCGGCAGCGACACGATGAACTTTCCGTTGACGCCTCCGGCCAGCGCTCGCGTGAGGATCGCACTCGTGCCGATCTGTTCCTGATACGAGATGAATCGGAACAGCTCCCCGAATCCCGGCAGCTCCTTTTCGAGCAACGGACGAATGGCTTCGACGGTGCGGTCCTTCGATCCGAGTCCGGTGCCGCCACAGAGCAGCACGACGTCGACGTCGTCACGCGCGATCAGCGCGGCGACGTGTGCTCGCGTGCCGCCTTCGTTGTTGGGCAGCAATGCGAAACCGGTGATGGTATGCCCGGCTTCGGTCAGCAGCCATCGCGCCAGCGGTCCCGATTCGTCCGTCTCGGCAGTCCGTGTGTCGCTCACCACGACGATCGCGACCTGTGCGGCGGAGCGCAGCGACGCTGCCGCGCGATGTTCGGTGGTACCGGGGGGAACCGTCATGCGCGAAACGTAGCATGTCGTCTCGCTGGCGTCCGACAGCGGGCGACGACACGTTCTCTCTCGCAACCATCCCCGGGTTCGCTTCCCACCGTCGCTTCCATGATCAACAACTGGCGTGTCGTGGGGCTGCTCTGCCTCGCGTCCGGTGTCGCGTATCTCATGCGATCGGACATCGCGGTCGCGCAGGAGCGCATGGCGCCGGCATTGGGCCTGACGATGGCCGACATGGGCGTGATCACGGCGTGGGGATTTCAGCTCAGCTACGCGCTGCTGCAGGTGCCGGCGGGCCTCTTCGGCGAACGTTTCGGCGCGCGCACGACACTCGCGCTCGCGTTGCTCGGTTGCAGCATCGCGTCGCTCACGACGGGGTTCATGCCGCAGTCCGGCGCGTCGATGACGCTGGTCGGGACGCGCATCCTCCTCGGTGTCTCACAGGCCGCTGTCTTTCCCGTCGCCGCGATGGCGGTCAGTCAGTACGTCGCGAGCGAGCACCGCATCCGCGCCAATGCGTTCTACATCTCGTCCTCGGCACTCGGCGCCGCCATCGCGCCGCTGCTCATGGCGCCCGTGATGGAGCAATTCGGCTGGCGTGCGGTGTTCGTGCTGAGTGGCGTGATCGGCAGCCTCGCGGCGGTGAGCTGCCTCGCGCTGATGCCGCGACCCGAGGCCGTCACGACGGGTAGGGCCTCGCCGACATTCGCTGCACAATTGCGCGCGACGCAGTTGCTGATGCGCGAACCGAACCTGCAACGCCTCTCCGTCGCGTACCTGCTGCACTCCGCCGTGTACTTCGTGTTCGTCTTCTGGTTCTTCCGGTACCTGACGGAAGGCCGCGGCTTCACCGTGCTGGCGAGCGGAGTATGGGCGAGCCTGCCAAGCATCGCCGGCTTCGTGTGCGCACCGCTGATCGGCGGGGCGGCAGACCGACTGGGCCGACGGATCGGCAGCAGCAGCGCGCGGCGACGTGTGGCGATGGCGTGTCTGCTTGGCTCCGCCGCGTTCGCGCTGACGGGCGCTGCGGTGCCTGGTGCGTTCCTCGCGATTGCGGCATTGAGTCTGTCATCGGCATGCCTCAATGGTGCGGAGTCGCCGTTCTTCACGACGGCCACCGAGATCGGTGCGTCGAACCCCGGCGCCGCCGCGGGATTTCTCAACCTGATGGGAAATCTCGGCGGCGTGCTGTCGATCTGGCTGGTGCCGCGCATGTCGGCCGCGTGGGGCTGGAACGGCACGCTGTCATTCTGGGCCGCAGTCGCATTCGCGGCCGCGCTGCTCTGGCTGACCGTGCGCGTCGAGGAGACAGCACCGCTCCGTGCCGCGTAGCGATGCGCGCGCGTCGACTATCGCATCAGCTCGCGAATTGCATCGAGCGCAGCACGCCACGCGGTGGTCCACGGTGCCACGACATCGAAGTGTCCGCCTGGCTCCTCGACGACACGGGTGTTCGGAAACCGTGCGAGATACGCATCAGCCTGCGCGCGCGGCACGATGCGATCCTCCGTCGCAACGACCAGTGTCACGACGCCGGACGCCTTCGCGCGGGAGACGGGTGAGCGGGCGGTGAACACGTCAGCGCGTTCCACCGGCGTTCCACCGAGCAGTTGCGTGATGCCTGCGCCACAGCCCGTCGGCTGCGCGTACGCGGCGAGATCCGTGATTGCCGCGAGGCCAACCGTGCCGCGCACCGTCACACCACGCTCGCCGGCCAGCCACAGCGCGAGATGACCACCGGCAGAGTGGCCCGACAGGACGATGCGTTTCGTGTCGAGACCATGTGCCTTGCCCTGCGCCAACAGCGAATCGTACGCCGCCCGGATGTCCTCGAACGTCCCGGGGTCACCTGCACCATCGTCGCCCACGCGCCGGAACTCGATCGTCCACGTCGCAATACCGGCCTGTCGCAGCGCCTCCGCGATGCCCGCAACATGCGCGAGGTCATACTGCGCGAGCCAGCAGCCGCCATGAATGAGCATCACGACCGGATGCGGCCCCGTGCCGGGCGGTAGGCGAAGTTCAGCGAATTGTTGCGGCGCGCTGCCGTACGGAATTCGAACGTCTGCTGGCGGCGCCGCACGCGCCGAGTCAGCCACGACGGAATACGCAACCTGTGCGCTCATGAGCGGCGGATCGAGCATCGAGAAACAGGCTGCGAGCAACGCGACGACGGCACCCATGCGCCGCGACGCGTGCACGTCACGCAGCAAGGCAGGCCGTCGCTGCTCACTCGCGATCACGCCGCCAGCACGTGCCCGCATTCCGTGCAGAAATGCGCGCCGGCGGCGGTCACCGTGGCACCGCACTGCTCACACTTCCCCGGCAGGAAATTGCCGCACTCCGAGCAGAACAGCGCATCGGGTTCGGGACGCAGCCCGTGAGTGTGACAGATGGTCGAACCGGGGCGGTACTTCTTCACCAGTCGCTCGGCCAGATCCGTCGGCGCTGTCGCGACGCCGCCTCGAGATTCCGAGGCATCCTGCTGACGCAGTTCGAGCAGCGCCTGCACCGTGTAGCGCGACTTCATGCCATCGTAGTCATCTTCGGACAACTTGCCCGTGGCGCGATCGAATTCGATTTCGCGCAGGGCCTCGATCGCGGAACCGGGCACCGGTTCGTCGTCGATCTCCAGCTTCGGCGTCGTGCGATGTTCGGAGCGGATTTCAGACGGCACTTCGTCGCTGAACACCGGTGCCAGCACGATCGCCAGCGCGATCAGCGCGAGTGCGATGCCGACGATGAACGGCGCACTCGCACTCGACAGCAGCTCACTCATCGAACCGCTTCTCCACGCACGGCGGCCTGCAGCCGGCGCATCTCGTCGTCGGTCGCTTCCGGCACGCCGCCGCCGATCGGCAGCACCGACTTCGCCGCCACCGCTGGTGCAGCACTCTCCGTTTCACGCTTCCAGCGTCGCAGCAGTGCCACCAGCATCGTGGCTCCGATACCCAGCGTGATGAACGGCACGACGTATCCAGCGATGTTGAAGCCCTCCTTCACGGGGGCCATCAGCACGCGTTCGCCGTACACCGTCGTGAACGCCGCGACGATTTCATCCGCGCTGTAGCCGCCGTCGATCAGCCGCACGACATCCGAGTGCATCGCCGGGCTGATGCCGCACTGGAAGTCCGTCGTGCGACAGGTGAACACGTCGAGCTTGCACGGACACGCGCACTTGAGGCCACGTTCGAGCTCATCACGCTGCAACTGTGCGACGAGTGGCTTCGCATTCGGCTTCTTGGGCAGCGTCACCGGCTTGTAGGCTGTCTGCGGCATCTCGATGTTGGCCGCACCCTGCTGCCCTGCCGCCGCCGACTGTGCGTCCTGCGCGCGCAGACGCGGCGCCAGCAGCGCGCCCGCCGTCAATGCGGCGCCCGCCCGCAGGAACTCACGCCGGGATGCGAAGAGTTG
>JACMLX010000105.1 GCA_014379355.1 Gemmatimonadaceae bacterium | reverse complement strand
GTCGCACGGGCGGTCCACATCTACAACACCGTCCGCACGCACTGGAGTCTCAAGCTGCATACTCCGCACGCTGTCTTTCACCGCGCCACCCAGCCGGACCAGCGTGCCTTACCAGTGTAGACACATTTCAGGACTAGACACCGTTGCCCAGAATTGCTCCAGCGTCGTTGGACGGCGAACGCAGTTTTGCGTCAGTTTGCAGTTTTGCGATACGGCGGTTTGCAGTCTGCAGTTTGCAGTTCGTTGCGCCGTTGCGTTGAACAGGTTCAGGATACGGATGCGGAACGGCGCGAGTCCAGGACGTGGCGGACTTTTTCGGCGAGGCCGCGCGGGGTGTAGGGCTTCTGGAGAAACGCCACCTCCGCCTTCAGCAACCCCTGGCGCACGACGGCGTCGTCAGTGTAGCCGCTCATGAAAAGCACGCGCACATCCGGCTGCTCGGCCTGAACGATCGTCGCCAGTTCGGGCCCACTGAGGTGTGGCATCACGACGTCCGTCACGAGCACGTCGATCGAGGCGCGGTGTGATCGCACGATCTCGAGTGCCTCACGACCGTCGCCTGCCGTGAGGACATCGTAGCCGAAGCCGCGCAGCGTGCTTTCGGCCAGGTCGCGAACGTGTGTGTCGTCCTCCACCAGCAGCACCACCTCACCACCGCGCACCGTGGGCGGCGGGACCTTGCCGTTGGTCGAGCCGGAATTCGTGGACGCGACCGGCAGGAAGATAGTGAAGATGGTGCCCTCGCCCGGCGCACTCTGCACATGAATCGCGCCACCACTCTGTCGCACGATGCCGAACACCATCGCGAGTCCGAGTCCCGTGCCCGTCCCGACGCCCTTGGTGGTGAAGAACGGCTCGAAGATGTGCTCGACGACATCCGGCGTCATCCCGATGCCCGAATCACTCACGGTCAGCACCACATACGGACCTGGCGCAATCTCGAGCGCCGTGGCGCGTGTCTCGGTGAGCTCCGCGCGATGTGTGCCGATGCGCAACGTGCCGCCGCCAGGCATCGCGTCGCGCGCATTGACGCACAGGTTCATCAGGACCTGGTCGAGCTGGCCCGGATCGACGCGCACCCGTGCGATCGACGGATCGAGCACGAGGGAGAACTGGATGTTCTCGCCGATCAGCCGGCTCAGCATCCGACCGGTTTCCGTGATCGTCTCGTTCAGGTCGAGTACCTTCGGCTGCAACATCGACTGCCGGCTGAACGCGAGCAGTTGACGCGTCAGCGCGGCAGCGCGCGCCGCCGCGTCGTTGATCGCCTCGACCGGCTCCCGGATCTCCGGCACCGCATCGGTGTGCGCGCGCAGCACGTCGCTGTAGCCGAAGACGATCGTGAGCAGGTTGTTGAAGTCATGCGCGATGCCGCCGGCCAGCTGCCCCACCGCCTCCATCTTCTGCGCCTGCCGCAGCTGCTCCTCGAGTTTCTTCCGCTCGGTGATGTTGCGACTGATGCCGATCAGGCCCGTGACCGTGCCCGACTCGTCACGGATCGGTGCCTTGAGCGTGAGATACCAGTTGTCGGTTCCGTGCGTGTCACGCGTCGACACTTCACGATTGATCACGGTGCGGCCCGCGAGCACCTCGAGATCGTCCAGATGGATCTTCCGCGCCTCGTCGTGCGTGAAGAAATCGAAGACCGTGTGGCCGACCATGTCCGTCGGGTCCGTCAGGTCGAGCATCGCCATCGCAGCCGGATTCACGACCACGAAGCGCGCGTCCATGTCCTTCGTGAAGATCACGTCGGGCAGCGTGTCGATGAACGTGCGCAGCAGTGATCGCTCGCGCTCGAGCGATTCGCGCGTGCGGATCTCCGACGCGAGCGCCTTCTCGAGCGTCATCAGGACCGTCCCCACGCCGGTGGTGAGCAGCGTGTTCACGAGTGCGAAGTTCATCGTGACCACGCCCCATCCTTTCGCCGTGAATTCCTGCGCCTGGAACATCGCATCGAGCCGACCGAAGCCCAGCACACCCATCACGAACAAGGTGATCGCGCTCACGATCGCCGCCGCGAGGCCCGCCCGAAACCCGAGCAGCAGCGTGGTGAGCACGGAAAACCCGATCAGGTAGATCTGGCTCACCGAGCCGACCCACACCAGCAGCCCGGCGCCCAGCGCGTAGGCGGCGAGACAGAACGTCGTGGCGCGCAGGTGATACGGCAGTCGCTTCGCCATCAGCAGGCCACCGACCGTCGCAATCACCAGCGTGTCGAGCAGCGCGAGTGCAGGCCGCTTCGCATCGACCGCAACGGCGACGCTCGCCAGGTACACGACGACGCCGAAGAAGAATGCAACCTTGAGCACCACTTCCAGCACGCCGACGCGCCAGTTGGCAGGACTCTCGATGGGCGCAACGGCGGCGATGCGTGTCATGACACTGGAAGTATGCACTCGCCGCGCGCACTCGTACACGGAGCCCGCTGCAGGTCTACAGCACGCAGCCCGGGACGGCGCTGAAACGACCGACCGCGCGCAGATACGACTGCGTGGTGTCGCTGATGCCCTCGGCGAGTGGTTCGCCGAGTGTCCACGCGATCTCGCCTTCCATGGCCAGCGAATCCGTCCGCGAGATGCGTGTGGTTCCGCGCACCAGCGGATAACTCGACACGACGCCGGAAATGTTCAGGTAGCCTCGCGCACCGCCCTGATTGTCCGGTACCGCATAGGTGCGAACGGTCCACCCGCGCCTCGGCGCCTCGATCACCAGCACACCCAGGCCGCTCGCGTCACGGAAGTTGAGGCGGCCGCCGTCGAAGCAGGCCTGACGGTCGAGTCGGATGGCCACCTGCCGCGGGCCGCGTACGGTGCGAATGAAGCCGGCGACATAGATGACCGACGATCCGAGCTGCGACGGCGCATTGTCCTGGCAGCCGGCGATCAGCATCGCCGCGAGCACGACACCGCGCGCGCGAACCTTCATTGCGGCAGCCGGACCGACCACTGATACCCCGCATAGAACACGTTGCCATCGAGCCCGGGATTGGCGAATGCCGTGCCAGCATTGGAGATATGATGATACTTGTAGCCGAGTTGCGCCCACTGCGCCGCACCGATCCGCACGCGGACACCGCCACCCGCCTCGAGCGTGAAATTCGTGCGGCGACCGGTGATATCGGGAAACGGATTGGTGAACACCAGTCCACCGCCCGCCGTCGCCCCGAAGACACTGAATCGCAAGTTGGCCGGTGACGCGATCTCGAGCCCGAACGGAGACACACCGACGGCGTACGCGCGCTGTGGCAGCCGCGGAATGCCATTCGCGTCGAGATAGGGATCGAACTCCGGCGCGGCGCGGTCACTGATGATGACCAGCGGCAGCAGCTGCGCGAGGTAGCTCACGCGAATCACGCCGAGTCGCAACACCGGCGTCCCGGCCTGAATGCCGAGCATCAGGTGATCACGATGCGGAATCGTGCCGAGCGCACCGTCGTTGGGCGAGTTGCGCGCGCTGCCGATGAACGCGCCGATCTGCCATGCACCGCGGCGTGTCGGATCGGCGGCACCGGAACGCATCGGGTCCTGCGCACGCAGCGGCAGGTCCGGCAGCAGGACGAGCAGCAGCAGCGGCAGCGGCAGCAGCCGGCTACGCATCGGAAGCGACCAACGACGGCGGCAGGGCATGCCTGAAGGTGACGACGGTACCGACGCGTCGCCACACGCGACGGCGCGTCAGCGACAGCCGTTCACGCCGGGATTGCGGTCGCGCGGATCACGGGCCGGCAATGAGCCATCGAGCCGCAGCGCGTATGTATCCTGCACCTGATTGCCATCGTAGCGGATCGACTGGCGGATCATCGCAGGGCGTGTGCTGGCACTCGTGAGTGCGTACCAGTTGTTCGTCGATTCCGTGTACAACGGACCACAGCGCGACAGCTGAACCGCCACACCCTTCTGATACACCACGCCAAGCATGTGCTCACCCTTGGGATGCAACCCCATCTCGTCGAGATAGATCGTCTGCACCTGCGTCTGTGATCCACTCGCCAGCACCGAGAATTCTCGACCGCCGAGTTTCAACGTGCCCTGACTGTTGTACGGATTGCGATCGTCCCGGTAGGAGAGATCGCCTCGTGCCGGCGCCGACGCGGTCCAGGTGATGCCCGTCGGAAGCGCGATGAGTGTTTTCCAGTCATACGTCGTGCCGCCGGCCGAAGGTGCGAGGAGCGTGACGAACGTCTGTGCCAGCGCTTCGTGCGGCAGCGTGGTCGCCACCGGTTGCTGCGTCGCGCCGACCTCACACTGCTCACTGTACATCGCGAGCTGCGCCGGCTGCAGCTGCGGCAATTCAGCGCCATTGCTGATCACGAATCCTTCGCCCGTGCGACGGGCGGACGCCGGCTGCACCGAGAAGACGGACGGTGCGACCTTCGCTCCGCCCAGTCGATACCAGTTGGTGCTTCCGGCACGACCGCGCACCGGACAGCGTGTGAGCGTCGTCGTGAGCGCGGCGGCGTTCAGCGCGCCAAGAACGGCCGCTTCACCGAACGGTGCGCCGCCATTCCGGAAGTAAAGATTGAAGACCATCGTGCGCGCGCCACTCGCGACGATCGCGACATTCCGCCCGGCGATGGTCGCCACGCCCTGCCGCGCGAAACATCCGCCATCGGGCAGGCAGTTCTTCAGGCTCGATGGTGGCATCGACGCCCAGCGAATGCCGGGCAGCCGATCGAGTGACTGCCAGTCGCCCGGCTGCGGCATCGTCACCCACGCTTTTACGATGCCAACGAGGTCGTGCTCCGGCGCCTGCGGCCGCACGTATGCCGACAGCACTCCGATTGCAGCGGGCAGTGAAAGCATCGCGCAGACGCCACGGCGAATCTTCATCGGAACGCTCCCTGGTGCGGTGACAGACTGCTGTGCGGCGCTGCGTGATGCGGCCGGGCGACGATGGAACTCGCGGTGATTGCGCCGAGGCTCCCTACGACAATACGTGATCGCGCGCCCGGATCCGGCACACACCGCCACATCTCGGCTTCGGCCGGTGACGCCATGGGTCGCGTCGCGCGCGTGACAGGAACGCTACATCTCGCGTTACGAGGTCGTGACAGCATCGGGAAGACGCAGTCCGTATCGTTTCCCGGGTTCGCCTGCCGATCACCCAGACGCATTTCAGCGCGGCACGGCGACCGAAGAACCACTCGAACCTGCTGGAGCCCACATGAAGCGTTCGCTCGTCGTTGCCATCTCCCTTGCGGCCCTCTCGGCCTGCTCGGACACCTCGCCTACTGCGCCGTCATCGCCAGAAGGCGACGCCAATCTCACGCTCGGCTGGTCCGGACGAACGGCCTTCGTGCTCAACGGGAACGATGCCGGCGCCGGCTCGCTGCGCTCGGCCATCGGACTCGCGAATTCGAATCCCGGCATCACATCGATCGAATTCGTCGGTCGCGCGCGCACGGTCGCCCTCACCAGCCCGGTGGTGTTCGCCGGCACGCAATCACTCAGCATCGATGGGTCGCGCTCGACCATCGACGGCGCCGCAGCCAGCGGGACGCCGATTCAGTTCGTCGGCGGAGGCAATGTCGCCGTCAGCAACCTGACCGTGAAGAATTCTCCGGCAGAGGGCATCACCGTCGAGGTGTCGCCCACGGCGACCGGCACCCTCAAGGTGGCGCTGATCAATGTCGAAGTCGCAGACAACAAGGGGCACGGGATCCTGATCAACGATCAGGTCGACACATCGGCGCCGGAGAATCAGCAGCCGCCGTCGGCCGGATCCGACGCATCGCTGGACGTGACGGTGATCGGAGCGCGATTCCTCCGGAACGGCTACAGCGTCTCGGATCGTGACGGCCTGCGCGTCAATGAAGGGGGACTGGGCAGCCTGACGTTCACCATGTCGCTCAGCACGGCCGCGAACAATGCGGCCGACGGCGTCGAACTGGACGAACGCGGCGATGGCAGCGTGAACTTCACCGTGTCCGGCTCGACGTTCCGCGAGAATGGCATCTTCGATCCCGCGGATCTCGACGACGGTTTCGACATCGACGAATACAATGACGGCAGCCTGATCGGAAAGGTCGTGTTCACCTCGGCGATCGACAACTACGAGGAGGGGTTCGACTTCAACGAGAACAACACCGGCGACTTCCGCGTGGACATGAGCTTCGTCGAGGCGAGCGGCAATCGTGAGGAAGGCATCGACTTCGAGGAGGACGACGATGACGCCACCTTCGGCTCTGCCGGCGGTGGTGACCTGGTCACGACGCTGGTGGCCATCAAGGCGAACCGCAACGGTGCGGATGGCGGCGACGGCGGCGTGAAGATCCGCGAGAAGCTCCTCGGTAATCTCGGTGCGAACATCAACGGCGTCGAAGCCTCGGACAACCTGATCGGCGGCATCAGCCTTCGCGAGGACGGCACCGGCAATTTCGTCTCGGCGATCAACAAGGCGACGGTGCTGCGCAACGCGGGACATGGCATCGACCACGACGAGAACAGTGGCGGCGACCTGACCGCGACCGTCTCGAACACGACGTCGTCGAACAACACGCTGTTCGGAATTCGCGCCGACCAGCAACTCGCATCGGGTGCCGGTGTGGGCACGCTGCAACTGACGGCCGTCACGCTGACCGGCAACACGGGCGGCACGACGACAGGATCCAACGTCACGGTCACGACCACGCCATAACGTTGCGTGCGCTGACATGCGACGGGGCCGCGGCAGATGCTGCGGCCCCGTCGTGTATCGTGAGCATGGCGCGAGGTGCCGAGGCGGACGCCGACGCGCACGAGCATCGCGACCCGCGCGAGCACCGCCGATGATGCGATTCGGGACATGACTGCGCGCTAGTGAGGGAACACCCATGCGTACCGGGCTGTCGCCCGCAGGGTCGCCCTCTGAACTCGTGAGCCAATCATGTCACATCGCACAGCGAACAGCACCACCCATCGCAACGCCCTGCACACGATGCAGATCCTCACTGCCGCATCCTTCGTTCTGCTGGCCGCATGCGGCGGCGACGGCGGGCCGGCCGGTGGCGCCAACAACAACAATGGCGCGCGTCAGGTCCAGCTTGGCCAGAACCTCGATGGCCAGCCCGCCAACAACACGGTGCGGTGTGCCGATGGTGTGCCGGCGCAGACGACGGCGTACGCCGGCTTCTTCATCCGACCGACCGATTTCCAGCCCGCCGTGCCGAACGCGAATTCGTGCACGCTGATCACGTATTTCGATGGCGCACAGGTGCCGACATCAGGCACGGTGGTGTCGGCGAACATCAAGGTGGGTGCAGTGACCGGACCGATGCGCTTCGTGCGGGTGCGGGTCCTGTTCCAGCGCAACCTTCCGCAGGATGTGCAGAGCTGCTGTTCGGTGGAGCAGGTCGGTGTGACGTTCACGCCGACGCCGAATGCGATCACCACCGTGCCGCTCAATTTTGCAATGACCCACGAGGCGATCCAGCCGGCGCTCGCCATCGGAACGACGATCGCGCAGGACATGGTGGCGCTGGAAGTGTTGTCGCCGAATGTCCCGATCCCCGGCACGTGGGTGAACCCGCCGTTCGGTCCGAACTTCGTGCAGGCGAACTACATCTACTGGCCGGCGTTCACGCTCAATCCGGCCAACGCGGGGCAGAACAAGCGCGCGACGGCAGGTTTCTCAGGCTTCATGCCGTCCTACAACCTGAACTTCGTGGCCGGCAACGTCGCAGGCCGGATCGTGGAGCCGTGAGGACCGAGCGAGTGCGTCGATTGCAACGACCGTGCGGCACGAGGCATCGCTGACTTTTTTGGGTGAAGAGCGCACGGAGTGAACTGAGTGCGTCGGTTGCAACGATCGTCTCCGCGCGCGACATCGCTGACTTTCTAGGGAGATAGCACAGGGAGCTCGTCGAGTGCGTCGGTTGCAACGATCCGTGCGGCGCGAGGCATCGCGGACTTCTTGTTTGAACTGCTGTTCACACACGTATCATTTGTGCGCGATGGGCAGATCGTTGCACCGCGCACGCTCGGTGTTCTCCGTGCGCTCCGCCTCCATTGCAGTTTGGAGGCGCCGCGCGAAGGAGGCAGGCCGGCATCATGACGCACTCTCCGGCCTCGCGCCCTATCCGTCCCGCAGTTCAGACCCGTGAAGAACAAAAAAGCGGGCCGCACTCGATGAGTACGGCCCGTCCTGCATGCGACATCGTTCGATCGTCACGATCCGACGTACAGCTCCGGCAGGCGACGCTTGAGGAGTTCGAGCTTCGGCATGTCGTTGTAGACGATGTACGCCTGTGTCGGATGCAACGCGAGATAGTTCTGGTGATAGGCCTCGGCCGCATAAAACGCCTTCAGCGGCTCGAGTGTCGTCACGATCGGCTTGGGGTAGACGCCGGCCTTGGTCAGCTGGGCGATGTAGGCCGAGGCGGCAGCACGCTGTGCGTCATTCGCAATGAAGATGGTCGAGCGGTACTGCGGACCGGTGTCCGGCCCCTGGCGATTCAGTTCTGTCGGATCGTGTGCGATCGTGAAGAACACCTTCAGCAGCGTGCCGTAGGACACGATCGCGGGATCGTAGGTGACTTCCACCGCTTCGGCATGACCGGTGCTACCGCTGCCGACGTCTTCGTAGCGCGCCGTTTCCGCGGTGCCGCCAGCGTATCCGGAGACAACCTTCGACACCCCCTTCACGTGCTTGAACACGGCGTCGACGCCCCAGAAGCAGCCGCCGGCGAATACGGCGGTCTGGGTACCTGCAGAGAGTGAAGGCACATCCTTCGGCGGTTCCGGAAGGGCAACGCTCGCGTCAGCTGCCGCGGCGGCGGCGCTGCTGCACGCGATCAGTGCCGCCAGCGGAGCGGCGGCGACGAAACGGGCAATGGCGGTGATCATGAGTCCTGGAGTTGAGGTCGCGACGGGTGTTCTGCACTGAATAACGCCGCAATCGCCGAGTCGGATTGCCTGATGACCCGTGCGGTATCTATTCGCGGAATCCCGTGGCGGTTCCATCGATCGGCGCCCGATGCAGCGCGTTCACTCGCAGGTCGTGCGCGCAAGCAACGCCTGATCGATGGCCCCGATCGTCGGCGTGCCGGCCAGCGCCATCGACAAGGCGAGATCATCACGCAGCAGCGTCAGGACGCGCAGGACGCCGCGCTCGCCATCCACCGCCAGCCCCCACAGGTACGGTCGGCCGACGAGCACGGCTCGCGCACCCATGGCGAGCGCCGTCAGCACATCGGTCCCGCGACGAATCCCGCCATCCACGAAAATCTCGGCCGTACCCGCGACGGCATCGACGATCGCCGGCAATGCATCACACGAGCTGAGCACCGTGTCGAGCTGACGTCCGCCGTGATTCGACACGCCGATGCCGCCCGCACCATGCGCCACCGCCAGCCGCGCGTCGGCCGGCGACAACACACCCTTGACCACGATCGGCAACGACGTGATGCCGCGCAGCCAGTCGAGTGCCTCCCATGTCAGGCTTGGGTCGAACTGATCGTTGATGTACTTGAGCAGCGCGGACCCATCGGTCGTGTCCTCGATCGCGGTGCCGAAGTTCATCGCGCGCACGTTGGGCGGAACACGGAAGCCGTTGCGCATGTCGCGCTCGCGATTGCCGGGCCGCTGCACGTCCACCGTGACGCAGATCGCGACGTAGCCGGCCGCTTCCGCACGTTTCACCAGGTCGTGCGTGATGGATCGGTCGCGATAGCAGTAGAGCTGAAACCAGCGTGGTGCCGGCGCCGCGGCCGCCACGTCTTCCAGCGATGTCGAACTGAGCGTGCTCAGCACCTGCGCCGTGCCGGCAGCCGACACGGCGCGAGCGACCGCCAGCTCACCGTCCGGATGCGCGAGCTGATTGAGCGCACACGGCGCCGTGATGATCGGCATCGACAGGGACGCACCGAGTGCCGTCGTGCGCAGATCGCACGCACTCACATCCACCAGCATGCGCGGCACGAGGCGGCGGCGCGTCCACGCACGTTCGTTCTCGCGCACGGTGATCTCGTCGCCGGCACCGCCGGCGTAATAGTCGTAGACCGACTGCGACAGACGTTCGCGCGCGACGGTTTCGTAATCGCGGGGATTGAGCAGCAGTGTCATCGTCCGGAGCGTTTCGAGGGGGCGGGCTGCGTCGATTCTATCACGCGGTACGGTGGGAGGCGGCCAGAGGTGCGGCACACTTGACAAGTGCTCGATCGGTCCATAACTGTTGGGTTATGCAACCATCAAGTTATGGAATTCAGCCGTCGCCCGGCCTCGACGCGACCCTCGCAGCGCTCGCGGATCCGACGCGACGCGCGATTCTGGCACGGCTAGCCTCGGGTGCGGTGTCGGTGACCGAGCTGGCCCGGCCCTTCGACATGAGCCAGCCCGCCATCTCCAAGCACATCAAGGTGCTCGAGCGGGCCGGTCTCGTATCGCGCGGCCGCGATGCGCAGCGGCGCCCCGTGCGGCTGAACGCCGAGCCGATGGCTGAAGTCGCGGCGTACCTCGAGCGGTATCGCCGGCACTGGGAACGCACCTTCGCGACGCTCGACACCCTGTTGGAATCCATGCAGAACCCCGCACCACCGTCTCCCGCCCCGACTCCCAACCCAAGGAAGCGCTGACCATGGAACGCACCCACACTCTCACCTTCGTGACGTCCGGCGACCGCGACGTGATCCTCACCCGCCTCTTCGACGCCCCGGCCGACGTCCTGTTCCGCGCCCTCACCACACCACATCTCGTGCAGCAAAGGCTCGGCGTGCATCATCCATGGTCCATGCCCGTCTGCGACATCGACCTGCGTGATGGCGGCACGTATCGCTATCAGTGGCAGCATCCGAACGGCAAGTCATTCGGCTCCCGCGGCACGTACCTGCACGTCACGCCGAACGCACGCATCGAAGCGGAGGAGTACTTCATGGAGTATCCGACTCCCGTGTTGGTGACCCAGGTGCTGACGGAAGAGCGTGGTCGGACGACGCTCACGATCACCGAGCGCTACGCATCCGAGGAGATTCGCGGGATGGCGCTCGCATCGGGCATGGAGACGGGTGTCGAGTCGAGCTACGACACGCTCGCAGTCATGCTGTCCACCGCTGCCGTCGCATGACATCGAAGGGCGTTGCACCGTACGACGCGCCGGCAGTGGTGGCATGGCTGAAACGCAATGCCACCAAGGCCACGCGTGATGGCATGGCGCGCTTCGGCATTCCATCCGACCACGCGCTCGGTGTGACGATGTCGCAGCTGAAGACGCTCGCGAAGCTCACCGGCCGCAACCACGCGCTGGCCGAGGACCTCTGGTCGACCGGCATCTACGAGGCGCGTTTGCTCGCGGCGCTGATCGATGATCCGTCCGCGGTGACGTCAGCGCAGATGGATCGCTGGTGCAAGGATTTCGACAACTGGGGCATCGCGGACACGGTGTGCTTCGCGCTCTTCGATCGCACCGAACACCGCTGGGAGAAAGTCACGAAGTGGGCGACGCGGAAACCGGAGTTCGAGAAACGCGCGGCCTTCGCGCTGTTGTGGGGCTTGACGGTGCACGACAAGTCCGCGCCGGATTCTCAGTACCTGGGCGGACTGGCGCTGATCGAGCGCGCCGCAGCGGATGACCGTCACTTCGTGAAGAAGGCCGTCAACATGGCGTTGCGTGCGGTTGGCAAGCGCAATCGCGCGCTGAACGTCGCCGCCGTGGCGACCGCAAAGGCGCTCGCGGCGTCGGACGACGTGCATGCGCAGTGGATCGGACGCGATGCGCTTCGCGAACTGCAAGGCCCGGTGGTGGCGCGGCGGATCAGCAGGTAGTCGTCACGATGTGCGTCATCGATCGCGCCACAGCCCATCGATCTGATGATTCACGAGACACTCACGGCAACGCGAACGCCACATACGCATCACCCGATGGCGAGCCGAGTTTTCCGCCACCACACGCGATCACGACGTACTGCCTGCCGTTCACACGATACGTGCTCGGCGTGGCGTACCCGGCGGCCGGCAACGGTGCGTCCCACACCTGTTCCCCGGTGCGCTTGTCGAAGGCACGGATGCGATTGTCCTGCGTCGCCGCGATGAAGACGAGTCCACCGGCCGTCACGATCGGGCCGCCGTACAGTTCGGTGCCCGTCGGTGCGACACCCTTCGCGGTGAGCGCGGCATACGCGCCAAGCGGGATGCGCCATTTGTATTCGCCGGTGTTCATGTCGATTGCGCTGAGCGTGCCCCACGGCGGCTTGATCGCCGGAAATCCATCCGGCGTGCGCCACCGTTCATAGCCGACGAATTCGTACGGTGACTTCGATTTCCGCAGTCGCGAGGCGGCGAGTTCAGCGGCGTGTGGTGAATCGTCGGTGGTCACGACGGGCGCCGGCCGGCCCATCAGGTACGCGACGAGCGCCTGCTTCTCCGGCTCCATCAGCGCGGCGAACGACGGCATGAATCCCTTGCCGCGCTCGAGCGTCTGTCGGATCTCTTCCGACGTGCGACGCGTCGCGATGCCGACCAGTGAGGGCACACGATCACCGTCTCCCGTGCGGTCGGACCTGTGGCAGCTGGCACATGCGGCCGCGAACACCGCCGTTCCGGGGCGAGGGGCGCCGGTCGGAGTGCCGAGACTCGCCGTATCGCGCAGGGCAGCGATCCACGGCACGTCGCTGGCATTCACATACAACACGCCGGATTCGCGGTCGACCGCGGCACCACCCCATTCACCGCCGCCGTCGAAGCCCGGCAGCACGATCGTGCCCTTCCGGCTCGGCGGTGTGAACAGTCCGTCGTTGCGGAGCGTCCTGAATCGTGCGAGCGCGGCCGCGTGCGACGCGGGCGACAACGTGGTGAGATCCGCTTCCGTGAGCGCCTGTCGCGCGAACGCCGCCGGCCTCGTCGGAAATGGCTGTGTGGGCCACGCGGTTTCGCCGGGAAGATCGGACGCCGGTACCGGACGTTCCTCGATGGGAAACACGGGCACACCCGTCTGACGGTCGAAGAGAAAGACGAATCCGGACTTCGTGATCTGCGCGACGGCATCGACCTTCCTGCCGTCAAACATCACGGTCAGGAGATTCGGCGCTGCCGGCAGGTCGCGATCCCAGATGTCGTGATGCACGGTCTGGAAGTGCCACTTTCGCTTGCCTGTGGCGGCATCGAGCGCGAGGAGCGTGTTCGCGAACAGCGTCTGCCCGCTGCGATCACCTCCGTAGAAATCGGGTGTCGCGGATCCGGTGGGCACGTAGACGATGCCGCGGGCCACATCGACGCTCATGCCGGCCCATGAATTCGCGCCACCGACTGTCTTCCACGCATCGGCAGGCCAGGTGTCGTAGCCATCCTCATCGGGCTGCGGAATGGTGTGGAAGGACCACTGCAGCTTGCCGGTGCGCACGTCGTACGCGCGCACATGTCCAGGCGCGGAGCCTTCACCTTCTCCAACGCGCGTGCCCTGGATGAGGAGATCGTGATAGATCACGCCGGGGCTCGTCGCGATGATCGACGCGCTCTCGACGTCACGGCCGAGTCCCGCACCAAGCTCCACCCAGCCGGAGTCGCCGAAGGTGGGAATCGCCCTGCCAGTCTTGGCATCGAGCGCGAAGAGCCGACGCGCTGCGGTGACGAAAATGCGTTGCTCGGTACCGTCCGTCCAATACACCACGCCGCGGTTCGCGTGTGCCTCGCGCGTGCGACCGACGAACGGATCGAACGTCCAGACCAGCGTGCCACTGTCCGCGCGCAAGGCCACCACATTCAGCGTCGGCGTCGTCGTGTACATCACACCACCGACGATGATCGGTGTCGCCTGAATCTCCGACCGACCGGCCGGCGCGTCGCCGGTGTGATATGTCCACGCGACCTGCAGCTGCTTCACGTTCGCGAGCGTGATCTGGTCGAGCGACGAGTAGTGCGAGTTCCCCGGTTCACCGCCGGTGACCTGCCAGTCATCGACCGGCGCCGCAGCGACGACGGCCGCCTTCGGAGGCTCGGCCGTCCTTCCGCAGCTCGCCATTGCACAACTTGCGGCCAGCAGCACTGCCAGACCCTTCGTCATTTCAATCTCCGTCGCGCGTATTCCCGCAAGCTACTGCGGGGAAGCGGAGGTCACGGAGGACACAGAGTGCGTCGCTTGCCGCCATCCGTGCATTCACTGGCATCTCTCATTTCTCGTGGGGATAGGGCTTGAGGCCGGAGAGTGCGTCGTTTGCAGCACTCCGTGCCATGTGAGGCATCGCCGACTTCTTTGGGGTAGGAGCGCGTCGAGCGCAAGGCGTGTTTCGCTTGCACCCTGCAGCGCGAGGCATCGCTGACTTTTTTGAAACTGCAGTTCAACAAAGAAAATTTTTCCGTCGTTGCGCAAATCGCGTAGCCTTGCAACCGGCGTACTCTCCGAGCTCCCCGCCCTATCCCCACAAAAAGCCAGCGATATTTCGCGAGGAACGGCACATTGCAAGCGAAGCACTCCGTGAACTCCGTGCGCTCCGCCCCAGAAGAAGTCAGCGCCGAGTGAAGATGGCTTTCGGGATCATGACGTGCGAACCGACATTTGCGCCGACGAGCTGCGTGATGCGCACGTCGCAGGCGACGCTCGCCAGCATGTAGGCGTCTGGCGCGCGGCTGTCTGAAGCGCTGCCGCCTCGAACTCGAGCAGGCAGTTTGCTGCCGGCCGCTCGGGCACCCCGCCCCGCATCCGACAGCGCACACGGCACCGTCGTCGCGCACCGGTTTGAAATAGTTGCAATCCGCGCGCCTGCCACTTCGCCCTCCCCAATCGGGGAGTCAGAAGATCCGCCGTTCACGCGATGTTCTCGGTGCCAGAACAGGGACATATTCGGCACATCTCTCCAGGCTGAGTGCAACGGTGACCCAGAGCAGCAGGATTCGCGTGCTTGCAGTGGACGATCATCCGGTCGTACGCGCTGGCATTGCCGCGATGCTCGCCAGCGAGGGCGACATCGAGCTCGTAGCCCAAGCGGCCAACGGTGCCGAGGCGATCGCGCTGTACAAGTCCGAGCGACCCGACGTCGTCCTGATGGACCTCCAGATGCCGAAGGTGGACGGCGTGTCAGCGATCAGCGCACTTCGCGGCATCGATCCGACCGCACGAATCATCGCGCTGACGACGTACGACGGTGACGCCGACATTCACCGCGCACTCGCTGCCGGGGCGGTCGCGTACCTGCTCAAGGATGCGATGGTCGACGAGCTCATCGCGGCGATTCATTCGGCGTTTGCCGGCAGGCGCGTCATTCCGCCGGACGTCGCCGGCCGGCTCGCCGAGTTCACGCCGCGAGCGGACCTCACGGCACGTGAACGCGAGGTGCTGCAGCATGTCGCGAGGGGACTTGGCAACAAGGAGATCGCCGAGGTGATTGGCCGGTCGCCAGAAACGGTGAAGGCGCATCTCGAGAACATCTTCCAGAAGCTCAACGCGAAGGACCGTGCTCACGCGGTGACCATCGCACTGACACGCGGCTTCATCCACCTTGGCGAGTGAGGCCGATGTATGACTGCCCTGAAAGCGCTCAGTGTGCGGACGCCGGGATTGGCGACGACGGTGTTCGTCGTCGATGACGACATCGTCGTCCGCGAATCGCTCGACCTTCTCATCCGATCGACCGGCTGGCAGCCGAAGACGTTCGACTCCGCCGCCATGTTTCTGGCGAGCCCGTGTGATGACGTGCCAGGATGCCTGGTGCTCGATGTCTCGCGCTCGGAGCACGACGGTGCGGCCGTGCAACGTCGCATTGCGACGCAACGGCGGGCCTTGCCGATCATCGTCATCACGGCGCAGCGCGATGTTCCGATGGCGGTTCGCGCGATGCGGGCGGGCGCGGTGGACGTGCTGACGAAGCCGCTCAACGATGCCGTGATGCTCCGCGCGATCGAAGGAGCGGTGGAGCAGAGCCGTATCAAGCTCGGCATTGAGCTGGAGCTGCGCGACATTCGACGTCGCTACGACGCGCTGTCGTCGCGTGAGCGGGAAGTGATGGCGCTGGTGGTTGCGGGTTTGCTCAACAAGCAGGTCGGCAGGGAGCTCGGTATCAGTGAGATCACCGTGAAGGCGCACCGCGGCAGGATGATGCGGAAGATGAAGGCCGGGTCGGTGGCCGATCTTGTGAAAATGGCGGAACGGCTCAAGCATTAGTGGCAACGCCTCGCCGGGCGGGCACAGTCGATTTGTCGTCCGTCTCATTGGCAGGAACGCTCAGAGGCGCAGCGTGGACGAGTGATGCGGCGGCCGCACATCGAATCGCCAACCCAGGCAGGGCCGCCGCGACACGCTTCAGCGGGCCGCGCGCCGAACGGCTTCTGGTCGCGCCTGCTGCTCGTCCTCGTGCTGGTGTGCGCTCCATGCAGCCGTGCACTGGCCCAGTCACTCGAACTCAATCAATACGCGCACAGAACGTGGCGCGCCGGTGATCTAGCCCTGGCTCCTGGGGCGCAAAGAATCAAGTTTGCGCAAACGCCCGACGGCTATTTGTGGCTCGGTACGATCCGCGGGCTGTATCGCTTCGATGGTGTGCGCGCCGTGCGGTGGCCCACGTCGGACGGTTCCGGCCTGCCGTTCGAGTGGATTTGGAGTCTGCAGACGTCGCGCGACGGAACGCTCTGGATCGGCGGCGAAACAGGCCTCGCGAGTTGGCGAGACGGCACGCTGACGATCCACCCTTCGGTCGCCGGCCAGCAGGTGACCAGCATCTTCGAGGACTCGCGCGGCGTGCTCTGGCTGGGGGTTCGCGAGGCCACCGCACCGGGTGCCGGCGCCTCGCCAAAGCTGTGCGCGATCCGCGCGGGCGTGCTCACCTGCGAGCAGGACGCGCGATTCGGCGACATCGTGCGCGACATGTTCGAGGACCGACACGGGACGCTCTGGGTGGTGTCCAGGCTGGGAGTCTGGCAGTGGGCGCCCGGCCCACCGCGTTACTACCCCGTCGCTTCACATCCGGCGCGGATCACGTTTGCGGCGGAGGACGAGGACGGTGCCATCATCGCGGCCAGCGACAACGGGCTGACGCGACTCGAGCGTGGGGCATTTCGGCCCTACCAGATCCCGGGCGTGCGTGGGCGCTTCGGCGCGGGGAGGCTGTTTCGAAGTCGCGACGGGAGCCTGTGGATTTCCAGTCCGGACTACGGCCTGTACCACGTTCATGGCGGCACGACCGACCGGTTCACCGCGGCCGATGGACTCTCCGCGGACCGGGTGCACGACTTCTTCGAGGACCGCGAGGGCAACGTCTGGATAGACACGGGCAACGGGATCGATCAATTCCGTCCTGTCGCCGCGCCCCGCCTGCCGAAGACGATGGGTCTCTCGAGCGCCACGGTGTGGTCGGTGCTGGCGACACCGGATGGCAGCGTCTGGCTGGCGACGCCCAATGGATTGCACCGCTGGCGCGATGGGCGAGTGACCGTCTACGCCGATAGTGCGGCCGCCGATCGTGCCGGAACGGGCGCATTGCGGCCGGTCCCGAGCGGAGACGTCCACAGCCCGGTGTACGCTCTCGGGTTGGACACTCGCGGTCGCGTGTGGGCGTCGACCATGCGTGGCCTCGCCCATCTCAGCAACGGAGAGTTCGTGTACGTCCGAGGCGGCCTGCCAGGGCAAGCCTTCTCGATTGCGGGAGACCGCCGCGGCGACGTGTGGGTCAACTACCAATTCACCGGGCTCTATCGGTGGAGACCGGGAGACACCGTGCGCCGAGTGCTCGACCTGGCAGCGAGGGGCGGGGAGAACACCATCACGGCCCTTGCACCCGACCTCCGCCACGATGGGATCTGGGCTGGCCAGCAGCTGGTGGGCATCGTGTATCTGGACTCCGGTCGGGTTCGGGCGACGTACACTCCTTCCCCGCCGCCAGGCTCGCCTCCGCTCAACCTCCGCATGGGCTCGGACGGGGTGTTGTGGAGTGCATCGGCCGACGGACTGCTGCGGGTGAAGAATCTCCAGGGCATGTCGCTCACGTCCAGGAACGGTCTGCCGTGCAACTTCGTCCACTGGTCGATCGAAGACGACTTCGGGTCGCTCTGGATGCGCCTGTCGTGCGGACTGGTGCGCGTGACTCGAACGGAGGTGGACGCGTGGGTTCGCGATTCAACGAAGCGCGTCGCAGTGCAGCGGTTCACCCGGTACGCGGCAATCACGGACGACCAATTCGGCGCCAAGTTCCCGTATCGTCCCGCGGTGACGAAGGCGAGCGACGGCCGAATCTGGTTCGCCGATGTCGAGGGTGCCGGCGTCATCGACCCACGCATCGTGCCGTTCAACAACACGCCGCCGCCAGTGTATGTCGAGCGCCTGATCGCTGACAGCACGACGTACGCCTTGGGGACTGCCCCAAATGCTCGCATCAAACTGCGACCACGCGTTCGGAGTCTGCGCATCGAGTACACGGCACTGAGCCTCACCGCGCCGGAGCGAGTACGCTTTCGATTCAAGCTGGAGGGGCAGGACCCGACTTGGCGCGAAGGGCTCAACCAGCGCAACGTCGAGTATTCCAACCTCGCTCCCGGCACGTACCTCTTTCGCGTGACAGCCGCGAACAACGATGGGGTGTGGAACACGACCGGGACATCAATCGCCTTCACCATCGAGCCGGCGTGGAACCAGTCGCGGTGGTTCTACTTGTTGCTCGCCAGCGCAATCGCCGCGAGTGCCGCCGGGGCGGCGGTCACCTGGCAGCACCGTCGCAGCCGGTTGGCCGCCGAACGTGCGCAAACTCACTTCGATGCAACGCTCGCCGAGCGCACCCGCGTCGCTCGTGAACTGCACGACACACTGCTCGGCGACATGGCCGGAATGGCGATGCAATTGAACGCAGGCGCAAAGCGCGTTGCCGCAGCTGCCGACCCCGATCCAAACGTCGTCGACTTGCTGTCGTCGCTCAGCAAGCAGGTGCAGCACTCACTGGTCGACGCACGACGCGCCGTGACGGCCATGCGGAACGAGACGAGCGACACGACGCTCCCACTGCACACACAGCTTGCCACGGCAGCGCAACGCACGTTCGCTGAATCGGGAATCGTCGCCAACGTGGAGCACGTCGGATCACCGGGACAGTATTCCGCGACGGTGGAAACGGAGATGGTCGGCATTGCGACCGAAGCGATGATGAACGCGCGAAAACACGCGCAATGCCGGACGGTGACGATCACGTGCCGCTACGCCGCTCGCGAACTGCGCGTCGCGGTGCACGACGATGGGTGTGGATTCGACGCCTCGCAGGCGTCGCCGCACGGTCACTGGGGACTGATCGGCATGCGTGAACGCGCCGCGAAAATCAGCGCAACGCTGTCCGTCTCGAGCACGGCGACGACCGGCACGGAGATCGTCATCGTGATGCCGGTCGAGCCTGGCTGATCAGTGCCGTGATTCCGGTGTGGGCGCCGGACGCGTGCGGGATCCACTGATGACCTGTGCGCGCAGTGATACCAAAGTGTCGGCGATACCATCGTGCAATTGGGCGATCGCAACACACGCGGAAGATTCTGCTCTCACGCCGTGAGCTCGTACGGTTCAACCGGACAAGCGCCGCGGAAGACATCTTCCACCGGGAGTACGCACAATGTCCACACGCGACACGGGTTCGCACGTCGGAACGAACCACATCACGCGCGTTCGAGACGGGACGGAACGGTTCAGCATCTGCGCACTCGGCCTCGTGTGCCTGCTGTGTGCGCCTGGCTCCACTGAGGCCCAATCAACCGCGACGCGCGGTGCGGCCCGGGCGGCGCTTGCAGGACATTCCGCAACGACACCGAACACCACCTCCGCTCGAAAGGAACATGCCATGACCCAGACTTTGGAGACGCCGGCCAGCGCCGCGCCCGCCGCCGGCGAGAACGACGTTCGTCCGTTTCGGGTGAACATCCCGGAGAAGGAGATCGCCGAGCTTCGGCGGCGCATCGCGGCCACGCGTTGGCCGACCCGGGAACTCGTCGCGGATCGCTCGCAGGGCGTGCAGCTCGAAACGCTCAAGGCGCTCGTCAGCTACTGGGGGACGGAATACGATTGGCGAAAGGCGGAAGCGCGACTGAACGCATATCCGCAGTTCGTGACGAAGATCGATGGTGTGGACATCCACTTCATCCACGTGAAGTCACGTCACCCGAACGCCATGCCGTTGATCATGACGCACGGGTGGCCGGGATCCGTGATGGAGTTGCTCACGGTCATCGACCCACTCACGAATCCGACGGCGCATGGCGGAAGCGCACAGGATGCGTTCGATGTGGTGCTCCCGTCCCTGCCGGGCTATGGCTTCTCGGGTGAACCGAGCGAAGTCGGGTGGGATTCGGGGCGCATCGCCCTCGCGTGGGCGCAGCTGATGGAGCGGCTCGGCTACACCAACTATGTCGCGCAGGGTGGCGATGTTGGCGCCACCGTCACGGATGCGATGGGCCGCCAGGCGCCGAAGGGATTGCGCGCCATCCACGTCAACCTGCTGGCAGGGGCGACGGGCATCGCCGATCGACTCCCGGCCAAGTCCGACGAGGAACGTGCGGCGCACAAGGCCCTCGCGACCTTCAAGGCGAGCGGCTTCGGCTACTTCCTGGAGCAGTCCACGCGGCCGCAGACGATCGGCTATTCGCTGCTGGACTCACCCGCTGGACTTGCCGCGTGGCTGCTCGACCATGACACCGACAGCTACTACAAGATTTCGCGCGCGTTCGCCGGCGGCGCGCCCGCCGGCAGCCTCACCCGCGAGGCCATCGTCGACAACATCACGCTCTACTGGCTGACCGGCACCGGCGCCGCGGCCGCTCGCTGGTACTGGGAGTTGGGGCAATTTCTCGCGTCACCCGCCGCGGCCATGGCTCCTCCGCCCGTCAAGGTGCCGGTCGGCTTCACGACATTCCCCGGCGAGATCTGGGCCGCCCCGCGAAGTTGGGTCGAGACGGTCTACCCCGGCCTGACCTACTACAACGCGGTCGATCGCGGCGGACACTTCGCGGCGTGGGAAGAGCCAGCGCTCTTCGCATCGGAGATGCGGGCGGCGTTCAAGCAGGTGCGGTAACGATCCACTGCTGGTGCACCGCGCCCGGTCATCGGAGCGCGGTGCACCCACCGGTCGGTCACGGCGGTCGTCAGCGCGCGTTCACGTTGCACGTGAATCACCGGCGGGGCCGCAGTGCGTCGACATTCACTCATCGTCGGAGATGAAGATGATCAAGCTCGTAATCGTCGCCGTGCTCGCTGCCGGCGGACTGACGCTCGATACGCGGACGGCGCCGCAGCAAGGCGTGAAACGCATCGACCTCCAACGCCACGACCTGAGTGCCCCTGGGCGGGAAGTCATCCAGGCGCGGGTCGAAGTCGCTCCGGGATTCACTGCGCCAACGCACACACATCCCGGTGAAGAGATGGTGTACGTGATCGAAGGCGCGCTCGAGTACCAGCTCGAAGGCAGGCCGCCCGTGACGCTGCGGGCGGGGCAGGTCTTGTTCGTTCCGGCAGGCGTGCCGCACTCGGCCAAGAACGTCGGCAGCCGTGTGGCTGCCGAGTTAGCGACGTACACGGTGGAGAAGGGAAAACCCCTGCTGGTCCTGGTCAAATGATGTGACGACCGGAGGGCGAGGTCGGGCGGCCTGAGCCGAACGACGGTGCCGCTGCCTTCTCCGTGCGTTGATGAATCGAACATGGCGATGCGTGCATGCCTGCAGACATCGCCTGACTGCCGAATCGTGTTCTTCAGGAGTGCACAAGCATGCCCGAACACATCTGCGATGATCGCCGGCGTCTCCTTCGCGCTGCCGCTTCCACGTTCGCCGCCACGCGACTCGGACTGTTCGGCTCATCGGCAGCGCAGCTGTCGTGCGCGGCATTCCCGCCAGACGAAGGCAAGTTGCCTTCCCTCGACAACGCCACGGCGTGGCTCAACTCGCCGGCGCTCGCGTCGCCCGGGTTGCGCGGACGAGTCGTGGTCGTGCAGTTCTGGACGTACACGTGCATCAACTGGCTACGCACATTGCCGTACACGCGAGCGTGGGCCGAACGATACGAGCGGCACGGCTTGGTGATCGTCGGTGTGCATTCACCCGAGTTTGCCTTCGAACGCAATGTCGAGAACGTGCGACGCGCGGCAGGGGAATTGAATGTCGCCTATCCGATCGCCGTGGATAGCGATCATGCCATCTGGCGCGCGTTCAGCAATCAGTACTGGCCGGCCCTCTACATAGCCGACGCGCAGGGCCGCGTGCGTCATCATCAGTTTGGTGAAGGCGGCTACGAACGGTCGGAAGCAATCATACAGCAGTTGCTGGCCGAGTCCGGCGCAACGTCCGTTGCACGCACGCCGGTGTCCGTCACTGGGAGAGGCGTGGAAGCGGCCGCGGATTGGGCCAACCTCAAATCACCGGAATCGTATCTCGGCTACGATCGTGCCAGCAGTTTCGCGCCGTCCGGTGAATTGACGATCGACGAACGGCGCCGGTACATCGTGCCGGTGCAATCGACTCTCAACCGCTGGTCGCTGTCCGGTGAGTGGACCGCGCGACGAGACGCGGTGGTGCTGAACGCACCGAGCGGGCGAATCGTGTATCGCTTCCATGCGCGTGATGTACATCTGGTGATGGGACCAGCGATACCTGGTCGTACGGTGCGCTTCCGCGTGCGGATTGACGGACACCCTCCCGGCGAGGCGCGCGGAAGTGATGTGGACGCCAATGGCGATGGCTTGGTCGGCGCGCCACGGATGTACCAGCTCATCCGGCAGACGACGCCCATAGCAGAGCGTCGGTTCGAAATCGAGTTTCTCGATAGGAGCGTCGAAGCATTTGCGTTCACGTTTGGCTGAGCAGCGCAGGGGTGGTATCGCAGGCGCTGCCATCCATGCCACGAGCGGGAGCGCCGTGAACACATCGCGTCATCCTCGCGCGGTCCTCCGCTTGCAGCGTTTCGTGCTGGTTGAAACATCGCTGACTCTTCGGGATGGATAGAACGGAGAGCCCGGAGAGTGCGTGTCTTGCAACGCTTCGTCCTGCTGCAAGCTCCGCTGACTTTGTAGGGTGAAGAGTACACGGAGCTCACGGAGCGTGGTGGTTGCGACGTTCGGCGTAGCGCGCGACACCGCTGACATTTTTGGGAACTGCAGGCAAAAAAAGCATTGTCGTCATCGCTCGCTTCGCGGAGCGTTGCAACCGGCGCACTCTCCGAGCTCCCCGCCCTATCTCCACAAAAAAAGTCAGCGATGTTCGCAACGAGGGAACGTTGCAAGCGACGCCCTCCGTGCGCTCCGTGCACTCCTCACCCAAAGAAGTCAGTGATGCTGCGCAGTGAAGGGAACGTTGCAAGCGACGCCCTCCGTATGCTCCGCTCCCAAACCTGTCACCGCCGCGAGAAGATGGCTTTCGGAATCATCACGTGCGCACCCACGTTGCCGTCCACCAGCTGTGTGATACGCACGTCGCAGGACACGCTCGCGAGCATATACGCATCCTCGCGCGACATGCCCTTCTCGGTCGCCAGGAACTCGATCGCCTGCCGCAGCGCCATCTTGGTCGCGACGACGAGGTCCGTGTCCATGCCCATCGTGATCCAGTGCGTCGGCGTTTCGCCACGCGGCCAGGTGAGCTTGAGATCCTTGCGCACGATGATGTCGAACGTGCCGATCAGGGAGGTTTCGAGCCCCGTGATGTCGACTTCGCCGTCGCCCTGACCGGCGTGACCGTCACCCACTTCGAGCAATGCGCCGGGTACGTGCACCGGAATGAAGAGGGTCGTGCCCGCGACGAGTTCCTTGTTGTCGAGATTGCCCGCGTGCACGTTCGGCGGTGCGCTGCTGATGCGACCCATCGCGGGCGGTGGTGCGACACCGATGCTGCCGAAGAACGGATGCAGCGGGATGTCGATGCCGGGCGCCCAGCGCGCCATCATGGCCTTCGCGTCGAGTGGGATGATACGCATCCTCGACGTTGGAAAATCTTCCGGGATGAAGCCGCTGGTGCGCCCGAAGGCGTTGTACGCATAGGGAATCGCGAGCGCGACCTTCTTGATACGCACTTCCAGCACGTCGCCCGGCACTGCACCATCCACGTAGACCGGCCCCGTGAGAATGTGTCCGCCGGGACCCTTGTCGGTCACGCTGTCGATGATCGCACGC
Organism: Gemmatimonadaceae bacterium; assembly: GCA_014379355.1. Classification (GTDB taxonomy): domain Bacteria; phylum Gemmatimonadota; class Gemmatimonadetes; order Gemmatimonadales; family Gemmatimonadaceae; genus JACMLX01. Next base: position 9,970 of record JACMLX010000105.1, on the reverse strand, counting down.
AACGCGGGTTCCACGTCCTCCTTCTTCACACCGGCGCCTTCGAGACGGGTCGGCGTCGACGTGATCAACGTCCCGACCGTGAGCTCGTCACCGGATGCGATGTGCAGCACCGGCTTCGCATCCGCCCAGTAGTACCCCACCACCACGGTGGTCGGAGACGGCATGAGTCGGTGTTTCGACGGTGGTCGCACGACCATCCGCACGGCCACCGGGGTCGTGCCGCCCATCATCAGCGTGAGCGCGATCAGCGACGACGACGCCAGCAGCGCGCGACGGACGAACGGACGAACGGGCATGATGCGTCCTGTGACGTGTGGAGAGGTCCCACACGGTAACACGACGCCCGTCGATCGCTCGACCGTCGCGGCTTTTCCGCAGTGATCCGGCGCCGTGCCTACGGCCGCAGCACCCCGGCATACGTGATGGTTGCCGTCGGCGGCGTGGCGCCGAAATTCGCGCTGCCGCTGAGGCTCCCATCGCCGGTGGCGTATGCTCCCGTTGCCGATGACACGGTCCAGCTGCCAGCCAGCGTCGCCTCGGTCGGGCTAGTGAAGGTCAACGACGCGTTGCCGATCATGACGATCGTGCCGTTTCTGCCCGTCAGCGTGCGCCGGAACGTGACCGGCACCGGCGACACCGTGAGCGGCCCGCCGAATGTGAGCTCTTCCGTGGTCTGGCCACTGTCAGCCACTGCACCGGAGATGGCGAAACTTCCCGCCGCGGTGGTTTGCCCGGTCAGCGCCTGCTGCACGGCAATGCGGACTTCGCCGCCCTGCGGTCCGGTCGTCGTATCGCAGCCGGTGGCCATCAGCGCCACCAGCGGGAGCGTTGCAATCAATTCGCGTGCGGTCATGTCTGTAATCCAGTTGAGGTGAGGAGGTCATGTCGTGCCCCCCATCCTCGCAGGGCTCACGGGTGGATCGCACCACCCGGAACGGGTGGACTTTTCGGGTGGTGACCGGTCAGCTGGCCAGCTGCCACACCGTCATTGGCGGCGCGCCGTCCTCCCCGTCGGCGATGGAACAGGCGACGAGCGACACCGGCGAGCCAGCCAGAATGTCGCGCAGTGTCGCGGTCACGAGCACCTGGCCCGGTTGTGCCGATGCAGCCAGGTGCCGCGCGACACTCGGCGCCGATCCGGCGGAGAGATCGTCCGACAGCCGCGTCGCGCCGACGTGCAGCGCCAGCCCGCCGACACGGTCGGCGCCGAGTGCGGTCAGCGATTGCGCGCAACGGATCGCGCGATTCGGCGCATCGAAGAGTGCGAACCATCCCTCACCCTTCGCCGTCACGACGGTGGCTTCACACGCGCGCAACAGCCGCCGCTTCGCGTCATCGAGCCGCGAGCCGGCGCCGTGCTCACACAGGATGATCGCGACGCGAACGTCGACCTGCACGGTGGCATCCGGAACGGCGAGGAACCGCGCTATTTCACGCACGACCGGCGCCCCGTCCACGAAGAACAGGTGATCGGCGCCCGCCAATTCGACCAGCCTCGCATTCGGCATGTGCGAGGCGAGAAATCGTGCACCACCGACATTCACGATGCCGTCATCGGTGCGGTGCAGGATCAGCGTCGGTGCATGCACGTGGTGCAGCAGGGAGCGCACGTCGACCTGCGCGGCGCGTTGCAGGATCAGGGCGGCGCTGCCGGGGCTCGCGGCGCTACGCAGTGCGCGCGACCACCACGCCTCGAAGGCCGCGTTGCCGAGACGTGACGGTGCAAAACGTTCGAGTGCCCACGGCTCGCCCCAGCGCGCCTCGATCATCGCAATACGTTGCGCGAAGACGTCGGCGGCAACGGCCCATTCCGGCTCGTCACCGAGGCGCGCCGTCATGGGCGTGGTGCCGATCAAGATGAGACCGCGCACGCTGTCGGGATGCATCGACGCGAGGAGAATCGCCAAGGCACCACTTTCGGATGTGCCACAGACGAACATGCGCGTCGATTGGACGGCGTGCAGCACGCCCTGCGCATCACTGATCGTTTCCTCGATCGTCGAGACTCCCCGGTGACGATCCGACAGCCCGACGCCGCGCTTGTCGAACAGGATCACCCGAGCTTCACGACCGAGTGCATCGAGGAACGCCGCACACTCCGGCTCCTCCCACCACATCTCGAGGTGTGAGACGAACCCCGACATGAACAGCACATCCACCGGGCCATTGCCGACCACCTGATACGCGATGGACACGCCGTCATTGGACACGTACCGGATCGGCGACCGCGCCACGGCCGGCGTCGCCGCCGCCACGTCGGGCACGCTGATCAGGCCAAGCGACACCGCGCGCGCCACGGCCGCCTGGCGCGAACCGACGCCGAGTCTCGTGTAACACTGCTTGTTGTACCACCGCACGGTCTGCTCGGAGAGATTGAGCCGTGACGCGATCATGCGATCCGTCGCGCCGCGCGCCATCATCAGCAGAATGTCGCGCTCGCGATCCTTCAGCGTGATCGTCGAGTCCATGCGTCGCCATGAATCGCGGTGGGACTGCGTGTCGGGCCGGCCGACGGCGAAACGACCATCGGCCGGTGTGTTCGCGCGATCTACGAAACGAGCGGCAGTGTTCGTGTCGGTTTTCCGGTCAGTGCCAGCAGCGCATTCGCGACGGCCGGACCGATCGGTGGCGTGGCAGGCTCACCGATGCCGGTCGGCGCCTCGCCGGACGGGACGATGTGCACATCCACCACCGGCATCTCGGCGTGCCGGAGCACGCGGTAGCGATCGAAATTGGTGGTGACGACACGCCCCTTGTCGATGTCGATCCTGCCATACAGCGCGGCGCCGAGTCCGAACGCCACGGCGCCCTCGACCTGGGCACGCACGACATCCGGATTCACCACGATGCCGCAGTCCACGGCACACGTGACCTTGTGCACGCGTGGCACCCCGTTCACGATCGACACCTCCGCCACTTCGGCGACATACGTGTCGAACGACTTGTGCACGGCGATGCCGCGCGCGCGTCCGGCCGCCGCCGGTGTACCCCACCCTGCCTTCTCGGCCGCAAGATTCATCACCGCCAGTCGGCGTGGGTCCTTCGTGAGCAACGCGCGGCGGAACTCGAGCGGATCTTTGCCGGCCGCATGCGCCATCTCGTCGACGAACATTTCGACGGCGAACGCGGTGTGAGTATTCCCGACCGATCGCCACCACTGCACCGGCACACCGACCTTCGGAAAGACCGCGTCGAGGAACACGTTCGCGATTTCGTACGGATGATCGGCAGCGCCTTCGTACGCGGACGGATCCTTGCCGTCCTTCGAATCGAACATCGTGCCGATCATCATGTTCTGCCCGACCACGCGCTGCCACCAGGCCACCGGCATGCCGGCCGCATCGACACCACCGCGCAGACGATGCAACATCGCCGGACGGAAATAGCCGGCGGATGTGTCGTCCTCACGTGTCCAGACCAGCTTGACCGGTGCCCGGCCGCTGATCGCTTTCGCAATCGTGGCCGCCTCGACGACGTAATCCGAATGCGGATTGGCACGTCGTCCGAAGCTGCCGCCGGCGAACACGGTGTGCATCGTGATCTTCTCCGGCTCGAAGCCGAACACCTTCGCCACCGCGCCGCGATCGACCGTCGGGAACTGATTGCTGTTCCAGATGCTCGCGCTGTCCGCCTTCAGCTCGACGACGCAGTTGAGCGGCTCCATCGACGCGTGCGCCAGGAACGGAAATTCGTAGGTCGCCTCGACGGTCGTCGCGGCGCCCGCAATCGCCTTCTCCGCATCCCCGTCGTTGCGAATCCCGATGCCGGGCTTCTGCGCCGCGTCGCGATACTGCGCCATGATCTCGGCCGTGCCGAGTGTGTTGGCGCTGGCGTTGTCCCACTGCACGACGAGCGCGTCGCGGCCCTGTTTGGCGGCCCAGAAATGCTGCGCGAGCACGGCAATACCGGTCGGGATCTGCACCACATCGACGACACCCGGCACGGCCTTCGCGCGCGCCCCGTCGAACGATTTCACCGTGCCACCGAACAACGGCGCATGTGCCACCACCGCCGTGAGCATGCCCGGGAGCTTCACGTCCTGCGTGAAGACGGCCGTGCCGTTCGACTTCGCCTTTGCATCGACACGCGGCGTGGTCGCCTTGTCCTTCCCGATGTAGCGGAACGACTTCGGATCCTTGAGCGGCACGTTCGCCGGCACCGGCAACGCTGCGGCCGCCGTCACCAGCGAGCCGTATGTCGCGCGACGCTTGCTCGCGGCGTGCACGACTTCACCGGGCTCCGTGATGAGCTCGGCGGCCGGCACACTCCACTGGTTCGCTGCCGCGGTGATCAGCATTGCGCGCGCGGTCGCACCGGCCGTGCGATGCTGGGTCCACGAATTCGCGATGGCAGTCGATCCGCCGGTGCCCTGCATGCCACCGATCTTCGAGTTCCCGTACTTCTTGTCGTCGGCGCCGGCCCCTTCCACCGTCACCCTGCTCCAGTCGGCATCCAGTTCATCGGCGATGATCGTCGCCAAACCGGTGTGCACCCCCTGACCCATTTCCAGATGTTTGGACGTCACGAACACATTGCCGTTCGTGTCGATCCTGAGGAAGGCGTTCGGCGCCAATGACCCATCCGGCGTGGTGCCCGTCTGCAGTTCCTCACCGTTCGGACCGCAGCCGTACACCGACACCATCAGTCCACCACCGAGCACCAGTCCCACGCGCACAAAATCGCGTCGGCTGACCGTCGTCAGGAATCGGGTCATGCGATGGCCCTCTTCATTTCGGCCGCACGCTGCACCGCGGCGTGAATACGCTGGTACGTGCCGCAGCGACAGATGTTGCCCTGCATCGCACTGTCGATTTCCGCATCGGTGGGTGACGGCTTGCGGTCCAGCAGTGCGACCGCGGACATGATCTGTCCGCTTTGGCAATAGCCGCACTGTGGCACCTGCAACTCCACCCACGCCTGCTGCACGGCGTGGGTGCTGTCCACCGACAGTCCTTCGATCGTCGTCACGTGTTTCGTGCCGACGGCGGAGAGAGGAACCGAGCACGATCGCACCGGCGCGCCGTCGAGATGCACCGTGCAGGCGCCACACTGCGCGATCCCGCAACCGTACTTGGTACCGGTCAGGCCAACGACGTCGCGGATCACCCAGAGCAGCGGTGTGGCGGGGTCGGCGGTGACGTCGTGTGACGTGCCATTGATGGTGATGCTGGCCATCGCGAAGCTCCTCGGGTGCCTGACAGACGCGGAAGGTGTGCGGATGTACTCTTTCGCGGTGCGGCAACGCCGCCATTCCGCGGAAGCTGCCACAATATGCGCCACGGTGCCTGAGCCTGCCTGTCGAGGGCACACGGGCAGCGGGTGTGACATCGGAATGCGGCGGCCGGACGGTCGGCGCGTCGCACGACCCGATCCTGATCCTGCGGAGTCCGGGATTGGCGCCGCTCCGCGCCATCCGGTAGCATCGTCCCTTCGGTCAGGTCGGCCGCCGTACGGCGGCGGCACCGATTTCCCTGGAGTCCGGTGATGGCACTGATCTGCAATACCGCACGGTTTACGGGCGCTGCGTTGCTGGCGACGCACCTTGCGCTCGCGCCAGCCGCTGACGGACAAGCGGCGGGATGGCGCCCGCTGTTCGACGGAACCACGCTGACCGGCTGGTATCCGTGCAACGGCTCCGCACCCTACACCGTCGAAGACGGCACCATCACCGGGCGTTCGGTGGTGGATTCACCGAACAGCTTTCTCTGCACGCGCGAGAGCTTCGGTGACTTCGTGCTGGAATACGACGCGTGGCTGGGGAGCCCGATGAACAGCGGCGTCCAGATCCGGAGCATCGCCGATCCGGCCATCAAGGGCGGTCGCGTGCACGGCACACAGATCGAGATCGATCCGTCCGATCGACGCTGGACCGGTGGCATCTACGACGAGTCGCGACGCGGATGGCTGTACACGCTCGACGGGCAACCGGCGCAGCAGGCTGCCTTCCACCTCGGCACGTGGAATCACTTTCGCGTGGAAGCGATCGGGTCGTCGATCCGCACATGGGTGAACGGTGTTGGCGTGGCGAACATCATCGACGACCTCACGCCGCGCGGCATCATCGCGCTGCAGGTGCACGACATCGGCCGCGACTCGAAACTGGCCGGACAAACCGTTCGCTTCCGCAACGTGCGGATCCGCACCGACAACCTGGCCGCGGTCCGCGCGCCTGAGCGCGGCAATTCACCGCAGTACAACTACGTCGTCAACACACTCTCGGCGCGCGAGCGTGCGAGTGGCTGGACGCTGCTCTGGGATGGGAAGACGTCGGAAGGCTGGCGCGGTGCCAGGCTGACGACGTTTCCGACGCAGGGATGGGAGATCAAGAACGGTGAGCTGTCGGTGCTGCAGACCGAAGGACGAGAGGCGGCCGCGGGTGGCGACATCGTCACGGTGAATGAATACGAGAACTTCGAGCTGACACTCGAATATCGACTGACGCCGGGTGCCAACAGCGGTATCAAGTATTTCGTGAATACGGACTTGAACACAGGCGCCGGCAGTGCGATCGGCAACGAGTTCCAGGTGCTCGATGATGCGCTGCACCCTGACGCGAAACTCGGCGTCAATGGCAATCGCACCAACGGCGGATTGTATGACCTGATCCCGCCGCGCAACGTGCGCTTCAACGGCATCGGCGAGTGGAATCGCGCGCGCATCATCGTGCGTGGCAACCATGTGGAACACTGGTTGAATGGATTCCGGACCGTCGAGTACGAACGCGGCACGCAGCAATGGCGCGCGCTGGTGGATCACAGCAAGTACGTGATCTGGCCGAATTTCGGCGACGCGAAGAAGGGGCGCATCCTGCTGCAGGATCATGGCAACGCCGTGTCGTTCCGCTCGATCAAGATTCACGTGTTGCCCTGACAGGAGCTGGCATGGACACCTCATCGCGCCGCACGTTCATCAAGTCTTCGGCAGCAGCGCTGCTGGTGCCGACATTCATTCCACGCACCTACCTGTTCGGCAACGCCGTGCCCCCGAGCCGCGCGATCACGGTCGCACAGATCGGCTGCGGCCGGATGGGCATGGAGGACCTGCGCGGCACGATCGTGCACGATCTCTGCCGCGTGGTGGCTGTGTGTGATCTGGACGCCAATCGTCGTGAGGCCGCCCGCGCCGACGTGGAGCAATTCTACCGCGCGAAGGGCGAGACACGTGTCGACGTGAGGGCGTACGCCGACTACCAGGAGATTCTCGCTCGCCGGGACATCGACGCGGTGCTGGTCACGCCGCCCGATCACTGGCACGCCAAGATGGCGGTGGACGCGATTCTGGCCGGCAAGGATGTGCACGTACAGAAGCCGATCACCTACGACATCGCGGAAGGCATCGCGCTGCGCACTGCAGTGCGTGCGAAACAGCGCGTGCTGCAGACCGGCAGTCAGCAGCGATCGTCGAAGCCGTGGGAAACATTCCGGATCGCGAGCGAAGCGGTGCGGAACGGGCGCATCGGCACGCTGAAGACCATTCGGGTCGGCATCGGCATCGACCAGCCGAAGGGACGCGCACCTCAGGCGCAGCCGGTGCCCGCGACCTTCGATTACACCTCCTGGCTCGGTCCGGCACCCGAGCAGCCATACATGGAAGACCGCGTGCACCCGCAGAGCGGTTACGGTCGTCCCGGCTGGATCACCACCGAGGATTTCGGGCTGGGCATGATCACCAACTGGGGCGCGCACCACATGGACATCGCGCAGTGGGCGATGGGCATGGAACTGAGCGGTCCGCGCCGCGTGTCGGGCGCGGCGGACTTCATGCAGCGCGACGTGTGGACGGTGCATCACGGCTACCACGTCGAGATGGACTATTCGAACGGCGTGCAATTGATTCTCGACGACAAATATCCGAACGGCCTGCGCTTCGAGGGCAGCAACGGCTGGGTGTTCTGCGCGCGCGGCGCGGCGCAGGTGACCGCCAGTGATCCAACCGCGCCGGCCGGTCAGCCGAAGGCGCTCGATGCCAGCGATCCCGCCATCCTCAGCGCACCATTCACCGATCGCGACGTGCGGTGGATGCCGAGTGACAATCACTATCGCAACTGGCTGGAAGCGATTCCGACGCGCAAGGATCCGATCGCGCCGGTGGATCAGGCCGTGCGCAGCATGCAGGCGTGTGCGACGGCGTGGATCAGCATGAAGCTGAACCGTCCCGTCACCTGGGATCCGGCGAAGGAGGAATTCACCGATGATGCGGCAGCGAACGCGATGCGCATGCGTGCGCCGCGCAGTGCGCAGTACGATGTGTATCGCGTCATGCGCTCAGCCCACATGTAAGGCGTCCGAGGCGCGCGAACCACTTTCCGACCGCTTCAGCAGCGCTTTCCACGTCGTCGGACAGCTTGGGGCTCGGTCGAACTCCGATCAGTCGATGACGAACAAGGCTTGATCGAGTCCGAAAATACCGTAACTTGCGCGTTACGATGCATCCCCTCGACGCCCTCGGCAATCCGACTCGCCGCGAGATTCTCCGGCGCCTGCGCTACAAGCCGTTGTCAGTTCAGGAAATCGCTGACGGTTTTCCGGTCAGCCGCCCCGCAATTTCCCGTCATCTATCAGTGCTTGAAGCAACGGGCCTCGTGGACACCACCAGCGTCGGCACGCGCAACGTGTACTCGGTGCGCGTGCAGGGATTTCAGGATGTGCGCGCATACCTCGATGAATTCTGGAGTGTTGCACTGGCGCGCCTCGAGGCTCTGGACGCGACGTGATCGAGTTCTCCGTGGACCTGAACTCCACCCGAGAGCACGCCTTCGACTTGTTCACGTTGAGGATCTCGGACTGGTGGCCTCCCGATCATCGTCCGTCGAAGAATCCCGCCAGCCGCATTTCCCTGTCCGAGTCCGGCACGTTCGTCGAGCGCACACCTGACGGCGAGGAGATTCCGCTCGGTCATGTGCACCGCTGGGATCGGCCGTCCCGCCTGCAGTTGGACTTCTATCTCGGGACCAACCCGGCGCAGCCCACTCGAGTGGACGTCCTGTTCGAGGAGACAGCGACAGGTACGAGGATCGTCGTGCAGCATCGGCCGCTGGCCGCAAGCAATGACTTGTGGGCGACTCGCGTGAGTCGCTTTCAGGCGTCCTGGCCTGCGCTCCTCCAGGCACTCGGTCGGCAGGCAGGTCTGAATTGACGAATGGTAACTTCCGAGTTACCATAGCTCCATGAAGTCATTTCAACCCGAATGAGATCATTGGAACGACCGCAGTTCAACCTGACAACGCGCGATGTGAGGCATCCGATGAACGCCGTGAAAACGCAGGCAGGAACCGCAGCGTCTCCGTGGGAGCTCGACACCCCGAGTCGGCAGGGAAAATACAAGGCGTGGCGCGAGCCCGACGCCTCGCCGCCAGCACTCGTCTGTCTGGTCGGATCGACGGAGCTGCGCTACCAGTTGCGCTGTCTCGACGACACGGTCGCGATGCTCTCGGCGCACGGTGACTGGATCCTCCTCGGCAGCGCCGACGAGCAGAAGCCTGCCGCAGACGGCACCGTGGAGGCGTGGGCACGCTCGCCGAAAAACCCGGTCAAGGGCTGGTACGGACTGAAGAAAGGCTTTCGCGGCCGATTCGCGAACTATGTGCCGCCCGTGCTCGAAGTTCTGGGGACGGTCGAGCTCGAGCACAACGCGCGCAACAACCGCATGCGCGCGAAGTAGCCGCGACTACCGCGCTCCTTTCGGTGCCATTTTCGTCACCGCGACACCGACGCGCGAATCCGCCGTGCCATAGTACAGAAACCACTGTCCGCGAAACGGAATCAGGGCCTCGACGAACGTTGTGCCCTCCACGTACTGCCCCGTCTTCTCGTACGGCTCGGTGGGTCGAATGAACGGCGCATCAGTGCGATCGAGCAGCTTCACGGGATTGCGCGCATCGAACAACGCCTGACCGCCCGTATAGATGCGTGCCGGCATCGTCGAGTCACCGTGCGCCCCGAGATTGCCGGCGTTGTAGAGCAGCACGATG
>JACMLX010000104.1 GCA_014379355.1 Gemmatimonadaceae bacterium | reverse complement strand
TGGTCCCGGACGACATCGTGCTGCTCGACGCGATGCCGCTCACACCGAACGGCAAGATCGACCGCAAGGCGCTGCCCGCGCCCGCCATGCTGCGCACGCCAGTGGTCGCACGTCCCGCATTCACCCCGGCCACCAACGACACCGAACGCACGATCGCCACCGTGCTGCAGGAGCTGCTCGGTCTCGAACGCGTCGGCACGCACGACAACTTCTTCGATCTCGGTGCGAACTCGTTGATGATGATGCAGGCGAACAGCCGGTTGCGCACGGCACTCGGCGTTCCCCTGTCGCTGGTGCAGATGTTCGAGCATCCGACCATCTCGTCGCTCGCGGCGCATCTCGGGGCGGCCAATCGTGGAGAGATCGGTGCCGCGTCGGCGGCGGCGGGACAGGATCGTGCACAGGCCCGTCGCGAGGCGATGGAACAGCGCCGCGGCGCTCGTACGCGCGCGACGTGAAGCACCTCTGCAGCATTCGCGTGCGTCCCGATTCTGCAGGGGTTCGCTGGCGTCGTGCGTGACGAGGAGGCGACGGCGGCTGCATCAATCTGCGGCCGTCATCGCCTCCTCTTCGCGCAGCTGTGGCGCGGGAGATGCCGCGTCCAGCGCACTGCGCAGCTGCGACGCGAGCACCCGCACATTCGGCTCTTCACACATCGTTGCGTGATTGCCCGGCGAGAGGTGCACGTCCACGCCGCCGAGCAGGTAGCGGCCCCACCCGTGTTCGTTGTCCACCTTGACGGCGGTCCAGAGTGACAGGGCGGTTTCTTCTCGCGCGCGGAAGAGGGTCGCGCGGCGGTTCTGCGGCATCGGCTTGTAGCGAGCCTCCGCCACCATCCACGAATCCTGCACCGCCTCATACCGGAACCGCTCCGGCGCGATACGGCCCAGTGGGCGCGCCAGGCGAATCTGCATCTTGATGCGCTCCATCGTCACACGCCGCACCACCGTGTCCCACAGATACCCGGCGCCGATTTCACGGATACGCCGCGCGTGGATCATGGTCCGTTCGGTCATCGAGCGCTGTGGCAGCGCCGGGCTGAATGAATCGATGAAGCCCAGGAACTGCACCGTTTCGCCGGCGTCGGTGAGCTGGCGCGCCATTTCGAACGCGGCCACACCACCGCCCGAGTAGCCACCGAGACAATACGGTCCCTGCGGCTGCACCTTCTGCAATTCCGCGACGTAGTGCGCGGCCAGCGCCTCGACGCTGTACAGGAGACGCGTCGCATCGTCGGCACCCGGAGGCTGCAGGCCGTAGAACGGCCGGGCCTCGCCCATCAACACGGCCAGTGCACGCAGGTTGTTGAGCGTGCCACCCATGCCCGCCACGCACGCGAACGGCGGCAACGAGCCCTTGCCCTGCATCACCACCAGCGAGCGCCAGCGCGTCGAGCGCTCACTCTGCGCACGCACGCCCACGGTGGCATCCGAGGCCTCGCGCATCAGACTCGTCGTCTCGGCGCCCGGCGTCGGCTCGCTCTCTGCGTCGGTCGCCGTGAGATCGATGCCGGCTTCCTCGGCCACCACGGCTGCACACTGCGCGATCGTCGGCGCTTCGAACAGCGTCGAGAGCGGCAGGTCCACCTTGTAGTGTTTGCGAATTCGGTTGAACAGCCGCACGGCGACGAGCGACTGGCCACCGAGTTCGAAGAAGTCGTCATGAATGCCGATCTCCTTCACGCCGAGCAGCTGTTTCCACACATCGGCCAGCTCGCGTTCGAGTGCATTGCGCGGTCCGACGAACGACGTGCCGAGATTCGGACGCGCGAACGATGCGCCACCATCGGCATCGCCATCGGATGTGGACGTGACCCGGCGCTGCTGCTCGGACAGGAACGTCGACCAGCGCGGCAGGTCCAGCGAGCTGGCGAGAATGTGACCACTGAGACCGGAACCGAGAATGCGATCGAACGCATCCACGCCTTCCTCGCTGCCGATGCCCAGCTGCAGCAGCGCGCTGAGTTGCGCGGTGCTGCCAGTGGACTGCGGCGTGCGCTCACCACGATGTGCGCCAGTCAATGCCGCACCCGGCGCGAGGCGCTTCATCGTGAAGCCGAAGAGTTGCGCCAGCACCGTGCCATCCGGCGCGAACAGTTGAACGTCGAAACGGGCCGTGTCACCACGCCCGCCAGCCAGGTACCGCACGTGGCTGTACAGCTCGGGCGGCAAGCCTGCGAACAGGCGAACACGCTCGTACGCGAACGGCACGAAGAAATCCGCTGCCTGATCGAAGCCGGGAATGAGCGCCTGTGCGCCGCCCGTGGCCATGTCCAGCAGCGCGGGATGCAGCTTGTAGGTCGCCAGATCCGCCTCGAACTCGGCCGGCAGTCTGAGGTGAATCAGCGCTTCGTCCGGGCCCAGCGAGTATTCGCGCACATTGGCCCACCGCGGACCGAAATCCATGAACGGCTGGTCCATGAAGCCGTTCACCACGGTCGGCGTTCCGGCGCGGGCCCGCACCTCTGCGAGGCTGTCGGCCGCTTCCGGGCCGGCGTCCACGTACCCGACCGAACCGATCACACACGGATCATCCTCGCGATCCGTGAAGAACACGAAATCGCGAAGCGCGTTCGTATCGTCGACCGGCGGCGACAGCTTCAGTCGCAGCGTATTCGGTTCGGACCGGCCGACAACGAAGGGGCGCATGAACGTCACGTCGCGCAGCTCGGACGTGCGTGCCTGGGGCGCTGCCTCGAGCGACGCACGCGCCAGCTCCAGATACCCGGTGCCGGGTATCAGCGCGTCGCCACCGCGCACGACGTGCTCCGACACCATCCACTGGCGCGCGCGACTGAACAGCGTCGTGTACACCTGCGTGCCGTCGCTGTCCGATGCGAGTCGCTCGAGGTCGGGATGCGGGCCGGCCAGGCCACGCGTGCGCGCCACGGTCAGCGGCGACTGCTCGGCGAGGTTGGCGGCCATGCCGACGTCGCGCCACGCATTCCATCCGATCGAGATGGCACGCACGTCGCTCGTCCGACGCTTGCGCTCCACGAACGCATCGAGGAAGGCATTCGCGGCGGTGTAGTCCACCTGCCCTTCCAGCCCGAGCACGGCGCTGATCGACGAGAAGGTGATGAAGAACTCCAGTGGTTCGCTGCGCAGCACCGCATCGAGCACCAGTGCGCCGCGCGCCTTGATGTCGATCACGCGCAATCCATCGCTGGGGGACTTGAGGGAGATCAACCCGTCGTCGATCACTCCGGCGGCATGAATGACGCCGTGGATCTCGCCGAACTTCGCGCGCGCGGATGCGACCACCGCCAGCATCTGGTCGGTCTTCGTCACGTCGGCGCCCATCGTCAGCACCTCACCGCCCGCCTCCTCGATGGCGAGCAGCATCGTGAGCTGATGCCGCAGCTGTGCATTCGCGCCACGTTTCGCCACCGACGCCCACTGATCGCGCGGCGGCATCATCGTACGGCCAACGAGTACCAGTCGCGCCTTCGCAGTTCGTGCGAGGTGCACGGCAACCTCGAGGCCGATGCCGCCGAGACCACCGGTGATCAGGATGGTCGCGCGCTCACGCACGAGCGGCAGACTGGCAGGCACGGCATCGAGCGGCAGGGCATCCAGCGCGCGCACATACCGCGTCGCACGCCGGAGCGCGATCGCAGTGTCGCCGACCTCCTGACGCAGTTCCCCGAGCAGTCGCTGCGAAATCTCCTGCGCCGTGGCACGTGGCAGTCGCACGTCGATGCAGCGGCTTCGGATATGCGGAAACTCGCGCGGCGCGACCTGCGTCGGTCCGAGCAGCAATGCCTTCGCCGGATCCGGCGTGTCATCGTGCTCACATGCGAACAACCCGTTCGCGACGGTCGTCAGTACGAGCGGCCGTTCCTGTTCAGCCATCGCCTGCACGAGGCAGAGCAGGCTGCCGTACAGGTCGACCTGCGCACGTTCGAGATCACGGACCGGCGCACGCACACGCGCGCGATCGAACAGCCCGATTTTCGGCGTCTCGAGTCCCCACAGGTGCACCACCTGGTCCGGCCAGGTGTTGTCGAGGGTGAGGGCCTCCGTCAGTGCGGTGTAGTCGTCGCGTGCACCGGGCCGCAGCGTGTATCGACCATCGCCGAGGCGGGCAAAGAGATCACCGCTGCGCACGAGCAGCGTCGTTCCTGCGGGGCGCTGCGCGCGGATGGCCTCGGCGACGCCATCAGCATCGGCGAACACGAGCCAGATCGGCAGCGTTGCGTCGTCGCCGATGCGTACTGGCGCCGACCGGTGCCACGCCGGTGTCGAGAACCAGTCACGGACATCGGCGTGCCGGGACAGCGCGCCTGCTCCGGCGCTCGACGCCGTCGTGTGCTCGCCTTGCTCGATCCAGAATCGCTGCCGCTCGAACGGATACGTCGGCAGCGGAACGCGATGGCGTCGCGTGCCCGCGTGCAACTCATCGAGCAGCGCCGAACCGCCATGCTCCCAGACGCGACCGACCGTGCCGAGGAGGAATTCCACATCCGAGGCGCTCTCACGCGGATGACGCAGTGTGGGCAGCGCCGGGGATGCCGGCGACTGCGTGCGAACGAGGCTGCACAGCGTGCGACCGGGCCCGATCTCCACCAGCACGTTCCGGCCATCCGCCAGCACGGCCTTCAAGCCGTCCGCGAATCGCACCGACTGGCGCAGATGACGGACCCAGTACTGCGGATCCATCGCCTCGGCGGCCGTGATCCATGCGCCGGTGAGATTCGAGATGAACGGAATCTGCGGCGCGGAGAACTGCACGCGCGCGCACACGCGACCGAATTCGGCGAGGATCGGTTCCAGCATCGCAGAGTGCGCGGCAACGGCGATGTGAATGCGCGTGCTCTCGATGTCACGGCGTTTCAGCTCCGCCTCGAGCGCGTCGATGGCGGCCACCGGTCCCGATGCGACGCACAGATTCGGCGCATTCACCGCCGCAATCGACAGCTCGCGGCCCAGCAGGGGTGTGAGCGCGTCTTCCGACAGCTCCACGCTCAGCATGCCGCCGGGCGGCAGTGTCTCGAAGAGTCGCGCACGTTCCATGACGAGTGTCAGTGCATCGCGCAGCGACAGCACCCCGGCCAGGCAGGCGGCGACATACTCGCCCATGCTGTGGCCGATCAGTCCCGCCGGTGTCACGCCCCACGATTGCAGCAGGCGGCTCGTCGCGTACTCCGTCGCGAACAGCGCCGGCAATGCGAGACGCGGTGTCTCGAGCTGCGACGTTGCACTCGCAACATCGGCGGCCAGCGGAAACACCAATCGGCGCAACGTGCCGCTGAGGGTGTCTGGCATTTCGCTCAGGCAGTCATCGAACGCCTTGGCGTACACCGCCTCCGTCTCGTACAGCTCGCGACCCATGCCGGCGTACTGCGCGCCACCGCCCGGGAACATGTAGATCACGCGCGCGTCGTCCTGCGTCGTGGCCGACATGGTGCCTTTCTGAGGCTCTCGCAACGCGCGCGCGGCCGCGTCGGGCGTGCGCGCGACGACACTGCGACGGTACGGAAATGCGTGACGTCCGACCTGCAGCGTCCACGAGGTGTCGGCGAGCGACACCGCAGGTGAGCGCTCCAGATGCTCCGCCAGCTGCGTCGCGGCGGCATCGAGCGCCGTGCGGGTCTTCGCACTGATCGTGAGCAACTGTGGCGCGCGTCGCGGTGCGTCCGAAGCGCGCGAGGCCGGGGCCTCCTCGAGGATCATGTGCGCGTTCGTCCCACCCGCACCCAGCGCCGTCACGCCCGCGCGCCGCGGTGTGATCCGCCTCGGCCACGCAGTGCGCGCGGTGTTCACGTAGAACGGGCTCGAGGCGAAATCGATCTCGGGATTCGGC
>JACMLX010000103.1 GCA_014379355.1 Gemmatimonadaceae bacterium | reverse complement strand
CGTCGTGCTCGGCGCGCTGCCGGTGCACCACGCGTCGAGCGGCGGGACCGGTGAGCCATCCACCACGGCGCTGCGCGTCGGCGATCGCGCCGTCGAGCGACCGGGCCAGTTTGAGCGTGACGAATGGCCGGTCGCTCGTGAAGCGATGGAAGAAGGCGGGATTCTGATCGCGCGCCGACTGTGCGTCGACACCGGAGAGCACCTCGATGCCTGCCGCGCGCAGTCGATCGGCACCATCGCGCATCGTCGGGTTCGGGTCCGTCGCAGCGAACACCACACGCGCGACGCCAGCCGCGATCAGCGCGTCGACGCACGGGGGCGTGCGGCCATGATTCGCGCACGGCTCGAGCGTCACATACACGGTGGCGTGACGGCTCGCATCGCCTGCCTGGCGCAGTGCCTCGACTTCAGCGTGCGCGCCACCGAACGGCTGCGTGAATCCCTCACCGACGACGCGACCGCCCTGAACGACGACGGCGCCGACCATCGGGTTCGGCGCCGTTGTGCCTCGACCGCGGAGCGCCAGTGCCAGCGCGCGCCGCATGTAGCGGCGGTCGGTGGTGCGATCGCTCACCGCGGCGCGGTCCTCATGCGATCAGAAGCTCAGTCGCAGCCCGACGGAGCCGAACAGTCGCTGCTCGTTCAACCTGCCGTCGGTGAAGGTGTTGTACGTCGAGACGGAGTCACCGCCGAAGGTGCTGCCTGCCTCGGCGCCCAGGCGCATCTTGAAGAAGTTCAGCGCGACGGAGCCGTACGCCGCGTTGCGCTTCATTTCCTGCGACAGCGCGAAGCTGCCCTTTTGGGCAAGGCCGACGGTCGGCGTGACGCTCGCATTCAGCGACGTGAACGTGCGGTACCGGTCCTGACCCACACCACCACCGATCTCGATGAAACCAAGCTTCTTCGAGGCTGACAGCCGCAGCGCATCGTTCCGGATGCTCAGCTTCGTGAGTGACAGGCTGTCCTGCGTGGACACACCGGCGACGTTCGACGAGAAGGTCGTGCTGAACGTCGCCGTCGGCAGCGAGCGACGGAAATAACTGACGGCCACGGCCGGCATCATCGTGCGATCGGCGAGCAACCCGACACGCGCGCCGTAGCCCAGCTTCAGCGAGCCGTTCGTCGTCTTGACGCTGAAGTCCTCGATGTCGCGGCTCGGGATGTATGCAACGTTGACCAGCGCGTCGATCGCCAGGATGCGCTGCACGCCGACGAAGACACCTGGGAAGATGCCGAATGCGATGTCGAGCGTCGGTGCCGGCACGGGGACCTTCTTCGTCTGAATCGTGCTCTGCACGATGCCCGACGACGACAGCGTGACATTGGCGAGGTCCGGCACGCGTCCGTCCACTGCGTTGACACGAATACCGATCGACAGCCCCCGCACCGCACGCGACGACCCGAGGACCGGGCCACCCCCGGCCAGCGCGCCGTTCACCTGCGGTGCGAGCATCGCGAAAATATCTGTTCCTTTCTGACAGGCATCCCGCAGCGCAGTCGCCTGCGATGTGCACTGGGTGGACTGGCCTGCCAGTGGCTGCACAGCAGCGCTCGCGCACAGCGCGACAGCGGCGAAGAAACGAACGGTCATGGTCACAGGTCGTGTGAGAAGAGTTGCACCGTGCCCGATCCGGGAACGATGGCACCAAGAATCCACGACGGAGTGTCGGACGCCGACGCGGCGGCCTGAACCTCGGCGACATCCACCGGGGCGCAGGCGATCACCATACCGACGCCCATGTTGAACGTGCGAAACATTTCGCGCACGCCGACCTGCGCAGCCGCCTGCAGCTGCACGTACACGTTCGGCACGGTCCACGAACCGAGCTCGATGGCCGCGTCCAGCGCTGGTGGCAGCATCCGATTGACGTTACCCGGCAGCCCGCCACCGGTGATGTGCGCCATGCCATGCACGCGGTCGAGAACGGGGCGGAGGGCCGGCAGGTACGTGACGTGCGGCCGCAGCAGCACCTGCGCCACCGTCTCGCCGTTCTCACCGGGAAACGGATCGTGCACCGACAGTTCCATCGCGTCGGCGACGATCTTCCGCGCGAGCGAGGAGCCGTTGGTGTGCAGTCCTGCGCTGGCCAGCGCGACCAGCACATCACCATCCCGCACCCGGTCGGCGCCAAGCACGGCATCCTCTTCCAT
>JACMLX010000102.1 GCA_014379355.1 Gemmatimonadaceae bacterium | reverse complement strand
TGCTGCGCGGCGACCGTCGTCTGGACCGGCTCCCGGACCAGCGCCCAGAGCGCGCGCGCCTCGTGGTCGAGCGTCGGCGCCATCCGGTACCAGCGCGTGGCGCCTTCCGCGCGCGATTCCACCCAGGCTTCGTCGGACAGGATGCGCAGGTGGCGGCTGACGGTGCTCTGCGGCAGGGCGAGGGCGATGCAGACCTCACCCACCGTGAGCTCGTGCGCCTCCAACACCAGCAGCAGCCGACAGCGCGTGGCGTCGGCGAGTTCGGTCAGGCGACCGTGGATGGAGAGTTTGGGAGCAGTCATATCCGGTTATCCGGATAGATAGATAGCGACCGTGATCGGCCCGGTCAAGACCGCCGGTTGGCGATGGCTCGGCTACCGGCGCAGCTTGCGTCGTGGTGTGCCCCGATACGAGGGCCTGGATCACTCTTCCCCGCCGTCATGTCCCTGATCTTCCCGTTCAACCCCGACATCGCGTACGCCGCCACGATCCCGGCGCGTCTCTACAACGATCCCGTGTATCTGGAGCTGGAACGGGAACGCATCTTCGCCAGCACCTGGCAGTTGGTCGGGCGGCTGGATCAGGTGGCGGAGCATGGCGCGTTCATCACCGCAGAAGTCGGGATGGATTCGATCGTCGTGCTCCGCGACGGTGACACGCTGCGAGGCTTTCACAACGTCTGCCTGCATCGCGCCGGTCCGGTTGCACACGGTTGCGGCAAGCGCAACACCCTGCAGTGTCGTTATCACGGCTGGACGTATCGCCTCGACGGCTCGTTGCTGCGCGCGCCGGAGATGGAAGGCACCTGCAACTTCAGCGCCGACGACATGCACCTGGTGCCCGTCAAGGTGGCGCAGTGGGGGCCGCTCGTCTTCGTCAACGTGAACGGCAAGGCTCCGCCGCTGCTCGAGATGCTCGAGGACATTCCGACGCGTGTCGCTGCCTTCAAGTGCGAGGAGATGCACTACGTGACGAGTAAACACTGGGACATCCAGTGCAACTGGAAGGTGTACGTCGACAATTATCTCGAAGGCTATCACCTGCCGATGGTGCACCCGGGCCTGCACAAGGAACTGGACTACGACCAGTATCACGTCGAGCCGCATCGCTACTTCAGCATCCAGCATGCGCCGCTCCGTCCGGTGCACGGCGGCACGACGGAGCGCTTCTACGATCCGTCGAAGACGGACGTGAACGAGGCGGTCTATGTGTGGCTGTTCCCGAACGTGATGCTCAACGTCTACATGGGCCAGATGCAGACCAACACGGTCGTCCCATTGAGCCACGATCGCACGCGCGTGACATTCGACTGGTACGCCTCGACACCGCCCACCGACGACGCCTCGACGGCCGAGTTCATGCGGCTGCAGGCGTTCAGCTATGCGATCCAGGACGAGGACATCACGATCGTCGAAGCCGTCCAGCGCAACCTGCGTTCGCGTGTCTACGATCGCGGTCGATACTCCGCCACACGCGAGAACGGCGTGCACCATTTTCATTCACTGCTGCACGAATTCCTGACGTGAGCGGCTGATTCGTTCAACGGACATGTGGCGACGCCAACAATCGTGTGTGCGCCCACCAATGATTCCGCAGCTCAGTTCAGCGTCGGTGGTCCCGCACCGACACTGTTGCTTTACATGACACACGAATCTGCGACGCCTCCGGAGACGCCTTCCGTCTCCCCAATGCCGGACGGGACGAGCGCGCCGGAATCTCCGAGCATCGAGGTGCTGAGCGCCGCGGTTGCGCACGCCTATGATGCGGTGATGATCACCGACGCGGTGCTGGACTTTCCTGGACCGCACATCCTCTACGTGAATTCCGCATTCGAACGGATGAGTGGCTGGAGCGCCGCTGAACTGGCGACGCGAACGCCGCGAGTGATGCAGGGGCCGGATACCGACCCGGCAACGCTGCAGCGTCTGCGCGAGGCGCTCGACAGCGGTTCGCCATTTCAGGGTTCAGCGGTGAACTATCGACGTGACGGGTCGCCGTTCATCATGGAATGGAGCATCAGCCCGGTCGTCGGCGGTGATGGACGACCGCAGTATTTTGTCGCGGTGCAGCGCGATGTGACGGCGTTTCGACGTCGCCTCGCGGATGCGGAGCATGGGGCGGCCACGGATGGCTTGACAGGGCTACCAAACCGCCGCGCCTATGACGCGCGCCTCGCGAGCATGCTGGCTGAACCCGGAAAAACCGTCGGCCTGCTTGCGATCGACATCGACCGTTTCAAGTCAGTGAACGATTCGCATGGTCATGGTGCCGGTGACTCCGTCCTGGTGGAAGTCGCACGGCGCATGTCCGACATCGCGCGCGCCACGCCGAATGCGCTCCTGGCGCGAACCGGCGGTGAGGAATTCTCGATGCTGGTGCAGGGCGTCGGCACGGAGCACGAGATGGAGGCGCTCGGTGAATCGATGCGCGTGGCCATCGCTGCAGATCCGATCAGTACCGCGGCGATCACGCTCGATGTGACAATCTCGGTCGGCGCCGTGATGGCGCGTCCCCCAGACATCAAGTCCGACCGCCTGGCGATCGTGGCCGATCGCGCATTGTACCGCGCCAAGGAAACCGGTCGCAATCGTGTCGTGCTCGCGAGCTTCAGCCCCAGCTGACTTCCCGGTCTCGCCGCGCCTCGGCAGACGCCAGTGTCGAGCAGGGCTCTACAGATTGAACCAGTACGACGCCTTGATCAGCAGGGTGTTGTCTGGATGCGCGCGGAAGAGATCACGGTAGTCGCGAGCGACGCGGAACTGCCCGTTCGTGTCGTTGCTCGCGCGGCCCTGCTGCCAGACGAAGAACAGCGTCGAGCCCGGACGGTATTCCCAGCGCAGCACGGCATTGGAGTTGAACTGCCGAAAGTTGAAGCCGACCGGCGTGGCGCCGGCGCCATACGCGGCGTAGCGTGCCGCATACTCCTTCGCGCTCGGCGCGGCGAGCTGGCGCCAGTCGGCGAAATCACCACTCGTCACGAATGGCTGCGCGTACAGTTGCAGCGAGAGATGCGGCGTGGCGGTCCAGTTGGCGCGAGCCGTGATCCCGATGGTGGTCTGCTCCAGGCGGGCAAAGGTGTAGTGCGTCGTGTCACTGAGGAACGCGCCGTAGTTGCCGATCCATTGCTGGTCGTCGGTACGCTTTTCCAGTGACCCGTACAGCGACATCGAGTAGCGACTGGCGAGACGCAACTCGCTGCCGAGCGCAATCGCGCGTGAGCCGGACTGACCCGCATCGCCTTGCCCGGCGCTGAGCGTGATGTTCGGGACGATCGTCTTGCGGGCGTCGCCACCGAGATAGATGGACGCCAGGCGTTCCGCAGACTGCCGCAGCGCCGGGCCGCCGCGTGCGCAGGCAATGCAGCGTGCGCCGCCGATGTCGTACGTCGTCGCGGTGAGCGCCGTGCTCCAGAAGTTCCGCAACTCGCCGCTGGCGTGCATCGTGACGCTGGCGCCGTTCTGCGTACCGCCCGTCGTCCAGTGCGTCTCGTTCGAGACGAAGCCGAAAAACCGGCGGTAGAACTTCGACGGACGCAACGACTGCAGCGACACCTGATTGCGGATGCTCATGTCGTTGATGCCGATCACGAAGCCGAGGTCATTCGCCTCCATGCCGGTGCTCGCGTAGCGCCAGTTGCTGGACCAGCGCACCGAGCCCGCCAGCTTCTGCATGCCGACGGCGACGACGCCACCCTGCATCGACGTCAACGTCGAGTCGTACGTACGCTCGCCGCCGGGGCGCTGCCAGAGGTGCACACTGCTGCGCTGCGTGAGCGCAATCGCCTGCCGGCTGCCGTTCACCCCGATGCGACCGGTGTAGCCGGACACCTCGTACCGATCCCGGTCGAAGCGATGAAATCCCTGCGCCAGGAACACGCTCGCATCACTGCGCAGCAGCGGCGCGGTCACCGAGTCGAGATTGCGCCGCGTATCGGTGAGCATCACGCCGAATTGCGAACGGCCCTCGCGCAGCTCCTTCACCAGGCGCAGCACGAAATAGTTGGTCTGCGGCTCGATGGTGCGGCCACTCGCCCCGACTTCACGACGTGTGAGCGCTTCGGAGATGCCGAGCGAAACGCCGCGACCGATGCGTCCCGTGACCTTGGCGGCGCCGAGAATGGTGGTGAACGCCGGATCGGCCGCTGACGTGCGCAGCTGCGGACTGCGGCCAATGCGACGCGTATAGAACAATCCCTCGCAGGGTCCGTTGCAGCGAAAGAGGTTGTTGCCTTCGAGGAAGAAGGGACGCCGCTCATCGAAGCGCACTTCGAATGCACTGAGGTTGAGCAGTGCGGGGTCGGCCTCCACCTGGCCGAAGTCGGGATTGACCGTCGCGCTGACAGTGAGGGCCGAGCCGAGTCCGAGCTTCATGTCGGCGCCGGCGGTGATGAGCTGCGGGTGCTTCCATCCGGACGCGGTCTGGCGCGTGACGTTCCTGGTGACGGTGTACGGCAGGAACTCGACGCGCGGTCCGCCGCCGATGCCACGGAATCCGCTGAGCGAGCCAAGCTGCGAGACGAGTGTCGCGCGTGACCCGCGGTACACGGGCCACGAGTCGCGCTGGCTGATGCGAGCGATGTCACGCCAGACACCGAAACCGAAGGTGTGTTCATCCGCCTTGTTGAACCGCAATTGACTGAAGGGCACGCGGAACTCCGCCGTCCAGCCGAGCGAATCGATTCGCGTCTCGACATCCCACACACCATCCCACGACATGTCCTCGACGACATCCGAATGAATCATCGCGTCGCGCTGGACACCGGCCGGATTCACCATCAGCTCGACGCCGGTGCGACGGTCGTGGTAGCTGTCGAACAGGATCTTGATCTGATCGGAGTTCGTGCGCACGTCGCGGCGTGACAACAGGCTGACGATCGAGTCGGGGCGCGGGTCGAACGCGCGCACGAACACGTACACATTCTTCGCGTCGTACACGACGCGCGTGGTGGTGCGGAACGCGGTCGGCGCGTCTTCGGCGGGCGCGAATTGCCGGAAGCCCTCGATCAGCGGTGCGGTCAGCCAGACGGCGTCATCATCCTGTCCGTCGAGCAGCGGCGCCCGGTCCACACGAATGGCGCGCGCGCTGGTCGGTGCCTCGCGCGGCGGCGTGCCACGGGCAGAGGCGACGGCGGGAAGCACCGCAAGCGTGACGGCGACGACACAGCTGCGAAACAGCGGCACGGAGGGAGCGACGAAGGGAGGAGTGGAACACGTTCGGAACAGAGTACGCGGCGGAGCAGGGACGTGTTGTCGGTGAGTGACGGCACATCGACGCTGGCGCATCACCCCTGATCCCGGCTGATTTGGCCGAATGCCCGCCCCCCTTCTTGCCCCGGCCCGTCAGCGGCGGTGGCCGCCGATCGTGATCGCCCTGCTGGCGCAACTGATCGGTGCAGCCCTGACGGTGGGCGTGGCATACGTGCTCGCGCCGATGGATGTGGTGCTCCGTCCGATCGTCGCGGCGCTGCTCACAGGCGTGTTCGCGGCGGTGCTGGGCACGTTGGCAGGACTCGATCGATGGTGGATCGGGATTCAACTGCTCTTTGTGCCCGGCGCGCTGCTGGCGTCGTCCGCCGCGCTCCCGAGGTGGGTCTGGATCACGCTCTTCGCGGTCCTGGCCGTGACCTACTGGTCGACGTTTCGCTCGCAGGTGCCGCTCTATCTCTCGAGCACCAAGGTGCGCGCGGCGCTGGTGCCGCTGCTTCCGCCAGGCCCGTTCACGTTCATGGACGTCGGCTCAGGGCTTGGCGGCGTGCTGACCGATCTTTCGACGCAGCGCGTCGATGGTGAGTATCACGGCATCGAGACGGCGCCAGTGCCGTGGGTCATCAGCTGGCTGCGCATCCGTCTCGGACGGCGCGCGAACTGCCATGCGCACTGGGGGAGTCTGTGGGACTGCGATCTGAGTCGGTACGACGTCGTGTTCGCATATCTGTCGCCCGTGCCGATGGCCGCGCTGTGGGACAAGGTGCAGCGTGAGATGAAGCCGGGCTCACGATTCATCAGCAACACGTTTGCCGTGATGTCCGCGCCGCCGGACCAGGTGGTGCCGGTCGACGACCTGCACAAGTCCACGTTGTTCGTGTGGCTACATCACCGAGCGCAATAGCGTGAACTCGGTTGCGGGCGCGATGCACAACGGTCACTTTTGCCGCACCGAAAGTCTCGCAGATTCGCGGTACGGTCTCGCTCAGCCGCGCGCGCAACTGCATTCGATGAGAATGTGCGGACGCCAACCCGGCGTCAGCGGCTCAATCCTATCAGCAGACTGGCGGTCGTTCCGCGTCGGCGGCCGTCGGGCAGATTCATGTAGCCTGAGTGCAGCCGCGTCTGCAGTTCGATCGCGGTGCCACCGCGACGCATCAGTTCTCCGCCGATGATACCGACGGCGCCGAGGCCCGCATGAAAGTCGCGTTCGCCGGCATTGCCTGATCGAATGTCGTAGAACGCAGGGGCGTCGAGATTCAGCCCCGCGCCGGCTGACACCCAGAGTCGAGGCGCGAGCCAGTACTGCACCGAGGGCATCAGCCCTTCGAAGCCTCGCTTGCGCGGCCGACCGCCGCCGGACCAGGCATACACCGAGCTGATTCCGTTGAGGACGACCGCCGCGCGCGGCGACATGCGATAGCCTACTCGCCAGCCGATGGCGATGTCGGTGCCTGTCGTTCTGGTGGGAGGCTCCAGGCTGACGGACGCTGCGCCAATCGCGAGGCCGAAGGTGACGCCACGGTCTTTGGCCGACGCTTGCGCCTGGCTCCGTTCAGCGAACACAGCAAGTAGTACTGGAATCACGAAGCCGTGCGCGGTCCGCATGGTCGACCTCCCGAGATGGTAGTTGCGAGTATATATGTTGAAACACATATATGCAATATCATATATATGATGTCAAGATAGACTCGTCGCGAGGCGAGGGACAATCTGCCACGCCAGTACTTCCGCCATTCCCCGGCCGCTTCGATGTCGCTTCGCTTCGCAATTCTGGGATTCTTGTCGGTCAGACCGCTGACCGGCTATGAACTGAAGCAGACATTCGACCGGTCAGTGCGGCACTTCTGGAGCGCCGATCAAGCGGGCATCTATCGCGCTCTCGGGGAACTTGCGCGCGATGGTTTCGTGCAGTTCGAGCGCGTGGCGCAGGCAACGCGACCTGACCGCAAGGTCTACGAAATCACGGAGAGCGGCGTCACCGCGTTGGTCGCGTGGCTGGCCGAGCCACCTGAAACACCGGCGCGTCGTGAGCCACTGTTGGTCAAGCTCTTCTTCGCGTCCCGGCTCAACGCCGCATCGTTTCGCGACCTGTTGCAGGCGGAGCTGACCGCTGTCGAGAGCGAACTCGCTGCGTTTGCCGATTACGCGGCCGTCATGAGCGCACGCTTCGATACGCTCGATGTGAGCGCGCAATCGGCGCTGCTCGGTCCGGCGATCACATTGACGAACGGTGCGCTGCTGGGTGTTGCGTATCGCAGCTGGCTGGTCGGTCTGCTCGCACGGCACGACGACGTCTCGCTCTCGGTGACCGCGTTGCTCGATGACGTCAGGAACGCGCTCGGCAACGCGTAGCGCCCTTCAAGGATGTCACGGCGTGTCAACGTGTCGGCGCGTCTGCGCCGATGGCAAGCGTTGCCGGCGCCGCATTCCTGACCGCGTTGACGACGAATCCCGGCGTCAGCACCGCCGGAAGAATCGTTCCTGCCGAGTTCTTTCCGGCAGGATACAGGACATACAGCGGCACGCCGCTACGACCGAAGCTCGCGAGCACATTCGTGATCGACGAATCGCGTGACGTCCAGTCCGCGCGCAGCAACGCGACGTTGCCGCGCTCGAATGCATCGCGGACCGCATCGGTGCGCAGCGCGACGCGTTCATTCACCTGACACGACAGGCACCACGCCGCCGTGAAATCGATGAAGATCGGACGCCCTTCAGCGCGCAGCTCCGTCACCCGTTGAGCGGAATACGGCTCCCAGTTGCCAACGCCAGCCGCTGCGTATCGCGCGGTGGCGCCGGATGCACCTGCCTGTGGCGTCCGACCGCCAAGCGCCGCGACACCGACGGCGAACACCATCAACCCGGCCGCGACTAATCGAGTGCTGCGCCTGTCGAACCGCACGCCGCGCGCCCACATCCATGCACCCAGCGCCAGGACGATCATCGACAGCAGCAACACCGCGAGAGCATCCACACCGACCTGCAGACCATACACCCAGAGCAGCCACACCACGGTGGCGTAGAGCGGGAATGCGAACAGCTGCTTGAGTGTCTCGAGCCATGGTCCGGGACGCGGAAGGAAGCGCAGCAACTGCGGCATCGAGGCGAGGACGACGAAGGGCAACGCCAGTCCGATCGCGAGCGACGTGAACACGAGCATGCCGATAAATGCCGGCTGCACGAGTGCGTACCCGAGCGCCGCACCCATGAACGGGGCGGTACACGGTGCGGCCACGAGCACGGCCAGTCCACCCGTGAGCAGCGAGTCGCGATAGCTGCCCCCACTTCCTGCGGCACCGAGGCGCGTCAGTGACAGGCCGATCTCGAACACGCCACTCAGGTTCAGGCCGAGTGCGAACATGAGCAGTGCGAGTGTGGCGACGACCGCCGGCGACTGCAGCTGAAATCCCCAGCCGAGACTCTCGCCACCTGCCCGCAGCACCATCAGCGCCCCGGCCAGGATCCAGAATGACAGCACGACGCCGACGCCGAACGCCAGACCGTGTTTCCGACCGCGCGCGGCATTGGTGGCACCGCCATGTTCGAGCAGCGCCAGCACTTTCACCGACAACACCGGAAAGACGCACGGCATCAGGTTCAGAATCAGCCCGCCGAGAAATGCGAACAGCATCGCGGCGATGAGTGTCATGTCTGCGGTTGGATCCACTAACGCAAGCGCCGCCGGTGCAGTCGCGGCGACGGCGGTCACGCCCCCAGCTGCGTGCGATCCTGCGAGCAGCGCCGTCGCGCGAGCCTTGAGCTGCGCGGGCACAGCAAGTCGCGTCGAGGCCCGCACGCTGAATCCATGCGGAGTCGGCGCGTCGATGTCGACCAGCATCACGCCGGCCAGCGTGCCTGCGATGCCGGTGCCGAACTTCGCGCGTGGCAGTGACAGCACGAGCGTGTCGCCGGCCTGCGTGACCTGCTGCGCCTCCGCATGCTCGAGCACATCGGCCGAGTCGACGAAGAAATACGGGGCGACGAACGGCGTGGGTGCGGCACCCTGGCCGCGAATCAGTGCGAGTGTGTAGCCGGTGGGCGTCGACCACGCATGTGTGTTCCAGCCCGCGAGCACGGTAGGGAGTCGCGTGCGTGTGTCGGCAATCGTACGCGCAGACGTCGTCGAAGCAGGCGTTCCGGCGCTCACCGGCATGTCGAGCGACAACGGGCCTGTCGCCGGCAGGCAGACCTCGGCACACGCGAGCCAATCGGCCTTGCCTTCAATGTGCAGCGACGATCCAACTGCCGCCGACGCTGGCAACGTGAGCTCGGTCAGCACGAGCACTTCATTCTCGTAGCCATAGCTCATGAGCGGCGGCTGCGGCGCGAGATGCGGCGTCGGAAATTGCAGCGGTCCTGCCGTGACGCCGGGTGGCAGCGTCCACTTCACCGTCAGCGGCAGTCCGGCATCTCCGGGATTGATCCAGTAGGTGTGCCAGCCTGGATCGAGCGTCAGCCGCACGGCGACCGTGACCGTCCTGCCGGGCGGTGCCGAGCCAACATCGGAGATCAGGACGGCATCGCTGTGCGGACTTGGATCACGCGCGGGTCGCTGTTGTCCATGCGCGGCGCCAGCCAGGAGCAGCAGCATCGGCCCCGCCACCGATGCGCGCCACACCACCTCGCGACAACGCGAGGCGATCGACCGGAGTGAAGCGCGAGACACGGCGGACATGGCGGAAACCGGCGACGAATGAGGCAGCGGAACGATGGGGAGCTCCCCCAATAGCAGCGACGGGCGCATCGGGTTCCGCATACCGTGTGAAAGCTCGCGGAATTCAATCCGTTTGGCGATGGGGGGCGTAACCCACGGGACGCCCACCCTCCCTCAGTCGCATCATCGGTCATGACAGTCTCACCGCATGCGCCCGCAGCGCTCACACGGTCAGCCACACGCGCCGCACTCGCGGCGGCGCTCGCGGTGTCGCCGCTCATCGCGCAGACCGCCCGCCCCGACTCGAATCGGCAGCACGCACTCGACACGGTTCGCGTCACGGGACGCATCGCGAACCTGATCGGCACGGCGCGCAGCGCCTCCGAGGGGCACGTGGGAAGCATCGAGCTGCGCGCGCGTCCGCTGTCCCACGAAGGTGAATTGCTCGAGACGGTGCCCGGCGTGATCGTCACGCAGCACTCGGGCGAGGGCAAGGCGAACCAGTATTTCGTGCGCGGATTCAACCTCGATCACGGCACCGACTTTCAGACGACGGTGGACGGCATGCCGGTGAATCAGCCGTCGCACGCGCATGGCCAGGGCTACACCGACCTCAATTTCCTGACGCCGGAGTTCGTGCGCGCACTCGACTACAAGCTGGGTGTGTATCACGCGGAACTCGGTGACTTCGGCAGCGCGGGCGGTGCCGAGTTCGTGCTCGCGAAACGCTTCGAGTCACCGATAGTGGCAACCGGATTCGGTTCCAATGGCCTGGTGCGCGCAGTGCTCGGGCGTTCGATCGCATTCGCCGGCGGCGATTTCCTTCTCGGTGGCGAAGCGAAGGCGTACGACGGACCCTGGGAGCGCGCCGAAGGGCTGCGCAAGCTGAGCGGAATGGCACGGTGGTCACGCGAACGCGGCGCATCCCAGTTCTCGATGCTCGCGATGGGCTACGGCAATCGATGGAATGCCAACGATCAGATTCCGACTCGCGCCGTCAGCGGGGGCCTCATCTCGTCGCTCGGGCAGATCGATTCGACACTCGGCGGCAACACCTCGCGATACAGCCTGTCCGGGAGCTATCGGCACGTCGGCGCATCGGCGGTGCGCAGTGTGCAGGTGTTCGCGATCCGTTCGTCGCTCGACCTGTTCTCCAACTTCACCTATTTCCTCGACGACCCGGTGCGCGGGGACCAGTTCGAGCAGGTCGATCGGCGCACCGTCGTCGGTGGCAGCGCTTCACAACTGCAGGAGTTTCAGGGACTGGGCGCCTCGCATCTCGTCAAGGTCGGTGTGCAGACGCGCGCAGACTTCATCGACGTGGGACTGCATCGCACCGCGCGCCGCGAGCAGTTCGCGACCGTCCGGCGCGACGATGTGCGTGAGTGGGGCACAGGCCTGTTCGTCGAGAGCGAGTCACGCTGGTCACCGCAGGTGCGCAGCGTGCTTGGCGCGCGTGCGGATGGCTACGTGTTCGACGTGCGGGGCGACAACACCGCGAACGCCGGTCAACGCACCGCTGCCATCTTCAGCCCGAAAGCGTCGCTGATCTACACGCCTGGAAGCAGCGCCGAGTTCTACGTGAGCGGCGGATTCGGGTTCCACAGCAATGATGCGCGCGGCACGACGATCACGATCGATCCGGCGAGCGGCGATCCCGCGCAGCGCGTCGATCCCCTCGTGCGATCGAAGGGCGGTGAATTCGGGATGCGCATCGCACCGGTGCATGGCCTGCGCACGACGCTGTCAGTCTGGGGACTCGATCTCGCGAGCGAACTGCTGTTCGTGGGTGATGCGGGTGCGACCGAAGCCACGACCGGCAGTCGGCGGATGGGTATCACGCTGGCCAACTTCTATCGGCCGATTCCGTCATTGTCTCTCGATGCGGATGTGTCGTTCGCGCGCGCCCGTTTGCGTGATGTGCCGTCCGATGAAACGCGCATTCCCGGTGCGCTCGAGAATGTGGTGGCCGCCGGAATCACCTGGAGCCCGCCGCATCGCGGTCTCTTCGGCGCACTCCGCGTGCGGCACTTCGGCGCGTATCCGCTCGTCGAGACGAATGTGCAGCGCGCCAGCGCCACGACGCTCGTGAACGCGGATGTGGGTATCACGCTCGTGCGCGGCCTGATGCTGCAGGCCACGCTGCTCAACGCGCTCAACTCCGGCGCCTCCGACATTCAGTACTTCTACGCCTCACGGCTCCGTGGCGAGGCGGCCGGCGGCATCGGCGATGTGCACTTTCACCCCGTCGAGCCGCGTCAGCTGCGCGCGTCGCTCGGCCTCGCGTTCTGACCTCGCGACTCAATCGATCGGCTTGAGGTTGGCGAGGATCTGCGCTCGGCGCGGCTCGAGGAACGGCGCCAGTACGACCTTCTCGCCGAGTGTCGCTTCATCCTCGTCGACGCCGAAACCCGGACCGTCCGTGGCGAGCTCGAACAGGACGCCGTTCGGTTCACGCAGGTAGAGACTCTTGAACCAGTATCGATCGACTTGCCCGCTGTTCGGCACGCCGAGCGTGTTGAGACGGTCGGACCAGGCCTCGTAACTGTCATCGCTGATACGGAACGCGACGTGATGCACGCCGCCCGCACCTGGACTCGCTGCGGGAGTGTCGGGTTGCACGGCGACGTGCAACTCCGCTGCGGGTCCGCCGTCGCCCATCTCGTAGACATGCACGGTATGGCGCGCGTTCTCGGGATGCGGATACTCGCGCACCGGTCGCATCAGCAACGCCTTCTGCACGAGCGAATCCGTCGGCGCGAGCACCGGCACGCTGATGGAAATGGGCCCGAGTCCACGAACCTGGTGTGCGGAAGGCACAGGACTGCGATCCCACGGGAACGAGACACCGGTGCCACCATCATCGACGAGGGTCAGTCGCTGTCCTTCGGGGTCCTCGAAGTCGAGCACCGTTCTCCCGTCACGCTCCGTGACGGGCGACGCGGCGACATGTTCGTTCGCGAGACGAGCCGACCAGTAGTCGAGCGTCCCGGCTCCGGACACACGCAGCGCCGTTCGCGTGATGGATCGTGAACCACGACGTTCCCGCGGCACGGTCCAGTCGAAGAACGTCAGGTCCGTTCCAGGCGTGCCTTTTTCGTCGGCGTAGAAGAGATGGTATGCGCTGACATCATCCTGATTCACGGAACGCTTCACGAGCCGCATACCGAGTGTCTGCGTGTAGAAGCGAAAATTGTCGCGAATCTGCGACGAGACGGCGGTCAGGTGGTGAATGCCGAGCAACTGCATCTGGCGGCCTCGAGTCTGGAAATAGTGGTTCCAACATAATGCGTGACAGTTCGCGCCAGCCTGACCGATCGGCTGATCAGCGCGACATCCCTGCTGTTCACAGCAGGCGCGGGCGCGCGGTCACGAACTTGCTTGCACCAGCGTGAACACGTGCACACACGCTCCCCGGGGGTCGACATGGCAGGAAAGGATCGCGGTCCGGAGCGTGGACCCATTCGCGAATCGCTTCGCTTGTTGCTGCCACTCCTGGCGGCGATCGCGCTCGTCGTGGTCGCCGTCGGCGTGGTCACGACGCGAACGACGCGCGCCTGGTTCGAATCCGAGCTGCATTCACGCGCGGTCCTCGCAGCCAGCAGTGCTCGTCAGGGGGTGTTGAGTGCGTACGCGTCCGGTGATTCGCGACAGCTGACGTTCCTGCTCGACGATATCGTCCACGACGATCAGGTGGTGGCAGCGGCGCTGTGTCGCATCGACGGCACGCTGGTGACGCGCACTCCGCTCTTTCCGGGCGACGGTGAGTTCTGCGATCGTTCGCGGATCTCCGTGGCGAACTGGCGCGGGACGCGCACCGGGACACAGAGTGGTGTGATCACACCGCTCGATGGCGGCGTACCATCGCACGTGAGTGTCACCACGTTCATCTCCGCGCTGACGGTGCCGGTGCGGCTGGTGCTGCTGCAGGACTTCGAGCCGGCCATTCGTCGCGAAACGCTCGTCCAACGATGGGCGATGCTGGTGTTCGGCATGCTCGCGGTGGCGTCGTCGCTGCTGACGGTGTTGTCGTCGCGCCTGACGCGCGGCGGGCTGATGCGACGCCTCACGGTGGCGTTGCGGGGCGAGAGCAAGTGGTGGCATGACGGTGATGCCCCGCTGATCGACGACGTGCGCGCGCTTGCCCAGCGTTCGACGGCCGCGGCAGTCGAAGCCGATCGCGATGGCCGCTGGACACGCAGCCGGCTGCGCAGTGTGCTCAACGAGCATGTGCGTGAGGAGAGCCTCGTCATTCTCGCCAATCGCGAGCCGTACATCCACGACAGTGTGCCGGGAGGCGATGTCATCGTGCGCCATCCGGCGAGCGGACTCGTGACCGCGCTCGAACCCGTGATGCGCGCCTGTTCCGGCGTCTGGATCGCACATGGCAGCGGTACCGCCGATCGACAGAGCGCCGATGCGAACGGTCGCTTGCTGGTGCCACCCGGTGAGGAGTCCTATCGACTGCGTCGGGTGTGGATGACGGACGCAGAGGAGCAGGGGTACTACTACGGCTTCGCCAATGAAGGGTTGTGGCCGGTGTGCCATCAGACGTATGCACGTCCGGTCTTCCGGCGCAGCGACTGGGATCACTATCGCACGATCAATGAACGATTCGCCGACACCGTGCTGCAGGAAACGACGCTCGACGACCCGATCGTCCTCGTGCAGGACTATCACTTCGCGCTGGCGCCGCGCATGATCCGCGACCGGTTGCCGCGTGCCACGATCATCACGTTCTGGCACATTCCGTGGCCGAATGCCGAACGCTTCAGCATCTGTCCCTGGCGCGAGGAAATCGTGGACGGGCTGCTCGGCTCGAGCATCGTCGGATTCCATACGCAGGCGCATTGCAATCACTTTCTCGAGACGGTGGACAGTGCGCTGGAGGCGCGGATCGACCGCACCGACAATGCCATCATCCGGCAGGGGGGGCGGACGATGGTGCGACCATACCCGATCTCGGTGGAATGGCCGCTGCGCTGGACGGAGGCGGTGCCCGACGCCGCGGCGTGTCGCCGTCAGGTGTTCGAGGAGCTCGAGTTGCGCGACGACACGATTCTCGCCGTCGGCGTGGACCGGCTGGACTACACCAAGGGCATCGAGGAGCGTATCGAAGCGGTCGAGCGGCTGCTGGAGCGCCGACCGACGCTGATCGGTCGATTCGTCTTCGTGCAGCTGGCGGCGCCGAGTCGCTCGGAAATTCCGCAGTACCGACAGCTCCGTGACGCCGTCGAGGCGAGTGTCGAGCGCATCAACGGGCGCTTCGGCACGGAGGGATATTCACCGGTCGTCTTCCTGCGCGCCCATCATGAACCCGAACGTGTCTTCCGATTCTACCGTGCTGCGGATATGTGTTACGTGAGCAGCCTGCACGACGGCATGAATCTCGTGAGCAAGGAGTTCGTGGCGGCGCGGGACGACGAACGGGGCGTGCTGGTGCTGAGCAAGTTCGCCGGTGCGGCGCACGAGCTGGCCGATGCACTGATCGTCAATCCGTACGACATGGAGGAAGCCAGCGGCGCGATGGAGCGCGCGGCATTCATGCCGCCGGCGGAGCAGGCGGAGCGGATGCGTGCGATGCGGGCCGTGGTGGCGGAACACAACGTGTATCGGTGGGCAGGGCGCATGCTGCTGGACGCGGCACAGTTGCGCGCGCGGGCTCGTCGAACCCTGAACCTCTCCGGATTTCCCATGCACGTCAGCACCGAGTGACTCGCAACATCCTCGCGGCACGCAACCTCGAACGTCTACGCACGCTGGCCGCATCGGGCGCCTTGCTGGCCTTCGATTTTGACGGCACCCTCGCGCCGATGGGCACCGACCCGACGGCGACGCGCATGCGGCCCGAAACGGCGGAACTGCTGCGCAACCTGGCGCACGCCTCGCCTGTCGCGGTGATCACCGGACGATCGGTGGCCGACGTCACACCGCGCCTGGATGACATCGTGATGCTCGCCGTGGTGGGCAATCACGGCGCCGAACCGTCACGATTCGCGAAGCGCGCCGTGCGTGAGGTGGCGGGCTGGATGCCGCGATTGCGCGAAGTCGTTGCGACGTTGCCCGGTGTCGTGATCGAGGACAAGGCGCTGTCCGTCTCCGTGCACTACTGGCACGCCGCAGATCCGGGGCACGCCATCTCCGTGCTCGAAGCGATGGTGCCTGAATTGCCGCATGCGGTTCGCGTCGTGCATGGCATCGGCATCGTGAATCTGGTGCCGGAAGGAGCGCCCGACAAAGGCGACGCCCTTACACAACTCGTAAAGGCACATGGCCTGCCCGGTGCATTGTTCATCGGCGATGAACTCACGGACGAACCGGCGTTCCGCCGCGCGGCGGAAGGGAACGGCTTCGGCGTGCGGGTCGGTCGGTGGAGCGGTACCGCAGCGACGTATCACGTGCCGACGCAGCTCGACATCGACGCGGCGCTCACGGAGTTGTTGATCGGCCGTACCAGGCCGGCGCGTTCAGGCGAGCCGGCGAGTCTGTCCGCGCCGACGTACGATGGCGGCTCGTAACCGACGCCCTTCCGTTACCAGGGCCCGC
>JACMLX010000101.1 GCA_014379355.1 Gemmatimonadaceae bacterium | reverse complement strand
GGGGGCGCTGCCGGATCGCTCGGCGCGTTCGTGCGCAATCCCGGTACCGATGCCGAGACGGTGCTGCCGTCGACCAGTTCGTCGACGGCGCTGGTGCGCGGTGACGTGCTGCGGATCATCACGCCGGGCGGCGGTGGGTTCGGTGATCCGCGCGAGCGCGATCGGGAGCGGGTGAAGCGCGACGTCGACGAGGGGAAAGTCAGCGCGGATCGGGCGCGGACCGACTACGGCTTTAACTCTTCTCGGCACGGACCCTGACGAGATTCGAACCTGCTTTCAAGCGTTCGAGGCTTGCAGGCGAGCGACATCGGTGCATCGAATTCCGACCAATCCGGAACTACCGCATCGGCGCTTCAGGGACAGTGCTTGCTGGCGTATGATGATGTGTACAACCGAGCACAAGGCCAGTCCCATGTCCACAACGATGACAATCCGCCTTGAAGACGACGTCAAGGATCGTCTCGATATCCTTGCCGATGCGACCCAACGCAGCAAGTCTTTCCTGGCCGCAGAGGCGATCCGAGCCTACGTCGAAACCAATGAGTGGCAGATCCGCGAGATACAGGCTGCGCTGATGGAGGCGGAGGCTGGCGACTTCGCCAGCGAGAAGGAAGTTGCCGCGTTGGCCAGGAAGTGGAAGGTGAATGCGCGTTAGGTGGCTTCACAACGCACTACGGAACCTGGACGAAGAAGCGTCCTTTATTGCTACCGACGATCCGGCTGCGGCACGCCTTGTCGTACAGCGGGTACTCGATGCCACTGCGCTGCTGGCAGAACAACCGGGAATGGGCCGCCATGGTCGTGTGTCCGGCACGCGGGAGTTGACAGTGGCCGAGACCCGTTACCTCGTCCCCTACCGAGTGCGCGGCGAGACCGTGGAGATCCTGCGGGTGTCTCACACATCCCGACGCTTGCCTGACCGCTGGTAGCTGCTTTCGACAAGGCAGCCCGCGACATGCAAATCGATCCATGTACACGGACAAGACGGTAGAGCCACATTTCGATGTCGACCGATTGATCGCACGCGCCAACCGTATCCTGGGAGAACACCCCATGCACCTCCGACGAAGAATCCGCATTGCTGCGGGATGCGTGTTCGCCTTCACGGCGCACGCCGTGCACGCGCAATCGTATCCGGCCAAGCCGATCCGGATGATCGTGCCGTACTCGCCCGGCGGCGGGTCGGATGCGGTCGCGCGTCTGCTCGGTCAACGGATGACCGAGCGCTTCGGCCAGACCGTGATCATCGACAACCGTGCGGGCGCGGCGAGCATGATCGGCACCGAACTTGTCGCGCGCGCCGCACCCGACGGCCACACGCTGCTGCTCACCGATGCGCCGGTGACCATCAACCCGTTCGTTCATGCGAAGGTCAACTACGATGTGCTGCGCGACTTCGCGCCCGTGTCTCTCGCGGCCTCATCGCCGCTGATGCTGGTCGTGCATCCGTCGGTGCCGGCACAGACGCTGCAGGAGTTCATCGCCCTGGCGCGCGCGCAGCCCGGCAAGCTCTCGCTCGGCTCGGGCGGTAATGGTGCCACCACGCATGTCGTCGGTGAGATGTTCCAGCAGCGTGCGGGCATCAAGCTGATCCACGTGCCCTACAAGGGCACCGGCCCGGCGTTGGCCGACGTCGTCGCCGGGCAGATCCCCGCGACGTTCACGACGACCCCGGGTGCAGTGCCTTTTCTCAAGGCCGGCAAGCTGCGCGCGCTCGCGGTGACGACGCTCAAGCGCACGCAGGGCGCGCCCGAGGTGCCGACCTTCGACGAGGTCGGCATTCGCGACGTCGAGGCGTCGAACTGGTACGGGGTGATGGCACCTGCGGGGTTACCGAAGGCCATCCTCACGACGCTCAACACCGAGATCGTCGAGGCGGTGCGCGCACCCGACCTGCGCGAACGTCTGGTGAGCCTCGCGCTCGAGCCGATCACCACCACGCCCGAGGAATTCCGTACGTTCATCGCGGCCGAGTTGAAGAAGTGGGCGGCGGTGGTGAAGTCGGCGAACATACGGGCGGAATGACGGTCGAGACTCAAGCCGGCCGTTCGAGCGTGGACAGTCTACGACGCCGATGTGATCGATCGGTCGCCGCACGCCGACACGACGAACATCGGTAGCGTCGTCCATAGCGTCGCGATCAGCGCCAATACCGCTGCGCCCAGCCGAAGCGTGCAGACCGTGCGCAGCGCCGGCGGTGCGCGCGAAAACGCGAGTGCAGCGCTGCCGAGCAGGCACAGCAGGAGTCCGACCGCGACGACGGACACCAGGGAGAGACCCGCAGCGGCGGACGGCGTGAAATCGCCGCGTCGCCACCCGATCGATCCTGCGGTGGGAGCGAGTCCGCCGTCGCGGAGCAGGCGGCGCTCACGCGCAGCCCGGACGGCGATCCCGACCGTGGCCGGCGCGCACTCACGCAGTACGCCTGCAACGCGTGTCATCGGGTGCCCGGCATCACCGGCTCCGATGTGCATGTCGGTCCGCCGCTGGCAGGCATCGCGGGTCGCAGTCTGATCGCCGGGGCCGTCCCGAACACCACCGCGGAAATGGTCGCTACGACCCGGGTCGTTCAGGAATCTGGGCGACGCAAGAACCGGGCGCGGCCTCGGCCGGCCCGCGCCCATCGCGCACCGGGCAACGCGCGGCGGGCGTTATTCGCCTTTCAATCCGAGCGCCTTGACGAGCCCCGTGTTCTGCTTCACCGTCGATTGCACGACCTGTCGGAAGGCCTCGGACGACAGTACCTCCACGTCGGCCGCCTGTTGTGCCATGCCGTCGCGCACGTCGGCGCGCGCCATCGACTTGCGCAGTGCCGCGCTCAGTCGGTCGAGTGTGAGGCGGGGCACGCCCAGTGGCGTCATGATCCCGTTCCACGAGCTGTAGTCGAAGCCGGGGATCGTCTCGGCGATCGCCGGCACGTCGGCGAGCAACGCGCTGCGCCTGGGCAGGCTGTGG
>JACMLX010000100.1 GCA_014379355.1 Gemmatimonadaceae bacterium | reverse complement strand
GCCACGCGCGCGTCGACGAGGGCCGCGGCGGCGGCGTTCACCCGCGTCACCAGGTCAGCGAGCTCCGTGCGCGCGACGGCTGCATCCCCGGCGCGAACCGCTTCGCCGATCGTCGGGAAGATCATCGTCGAGTAGCCGTTGTCGACATCGGCGGCATAGATCACACCGCGCACCCACGCTCGTGAGCGAATGCCTTCGGCCCGTGTCAGGCGACGCTCGACCTGCCGCAGCGCCGCATTCGTCGTTCGCTGTGACACCGCGCTCGGCGTGCCACGTGCCAGCACACTGTCACGCGCCCGATTGAACGACAGCGCGTGTTCGGTGAAGGTCCGCCATGCCGCATCCAGCGCCGACGCATCACCAGCGTTGATCGACGCCAGCGCACGCGTTGTGCGTTCGGTGTAACGGCGCATGGTGTTGCCGAATTCGACATAGTCGTACGGCACGATGTCGGCGTTTGCGAGACGCAACAGCATCGCCGCAGCCAGACGCGCCGCCGACGCGTGCGCGACGTAGGCCGTGTCGCCGAATTTCTCCATCCAGGTGCGAGTATCGTACGCCGAGTGATAGACACCGCCCGGTCCACCGAAACCCCAGTCGGCGTGCGGAATGCCGAAGTGATTGTAGAAGCCGGCGAAGTCCGAACCGCCACCCGGATCACCCATGCCAGGCTCCGTCGTATCTGCCACCGCCGCACGCTTTCGCCATGTGGCGTAGATCGAGCCATCGCCGCGCGGATCGGGCACGTCACGCGTCAGTTCACGCGTCAGCCCGCGCAGCGATGGCGACCCTCCGGCGCCGAAATCAAGGCCGGTCGCGCTGACGTCAAGATTCAGGTATGCGACACCACCGCGCTGCAGTCGCAGCGAATCATCCTCGACGAATTCCGTCGAGCCCAGCATGCCCCACTCTTCCGCATCCCACGTCGCGAACACGAGGGTGCGCCCGGGCGCGTGACCGTTCAGCGCGCGCACCACCGCGCGTGCCGCTTCGAGAATGCTGGTGATGCCGCTCACGTTGTCGCCGGCACCCGCACCCCATGCGTCGCGATGTCCGCCGATGACGATCACCTCATCCGCATTCGCCTTGCCGGGCAGCGTGGCGATGGTGTTGTGGATCATCTTGAACGGTTGGTCGTCGAGCGCGACCTGCACGCGCGCCGTCACCGGGCCCGGCCCGACGTGATACCGAAACGAAAGACCACCCTGCCACCCGGCGGGAATCGTCGCGCCGCGCACACCGTCGAGCAGCGCCGATGCGGTACCGTACGACACGGGTACGACGGGAATGTGCGGAATCGCCATCTGGTCCGTCGAGACGCGCGGTGCGGATTCGGTGGCCGCATACCCCGGCGTGCTCGGATCGCCGTACCCGTTGTACACACTGCCGCGCTGCACACCGCGCGCATTGCGCATCGGACCGGCCGGATACACATCGCCCGCCACGAAACCGTCGTCGATCGGATCGCTGTAGATCAGGAGCGCGATCGCGCCGTGTTTCTCGGCCTCGCGCGCCTTGATGCCACGAAAGCTCCGGCCGTAGCGCGCAACGACGATCTTCCCTTTCACTGACACGCCGATGGAGTCCAGCTTCACGTAGTCTTCCACCAGGCCGTAGTTCACGTACACGACTTCACCCGTGACGTCGCCGGCCGCGCTGTATCCGTTCACTGTCGGATACTGCGCCAGCCCGGATGCGGAGTCGCCGGCAACGGCCGGTTCGTCCACGGGCAACTCCATCGGATCCGGTGCGACACGCGCCACGCGCACGGCCGTGGCGTGCGGCAGGTAGACGCGATAGCTGCGCGTCTCCACGCGCAATCCGAGCTTGCGCAACTCGCCGTTCACGTAGTCGCGGGTGCGTTCCTGCGCCGGTGTGCCGGCGATGTGCGGCTCGATGGATAGCGCGCGGGCAATGCGACGCGCTGAATCCGGCGACGGCACGGCAATCGCGCGGCGCTCGAGCTCGCGCTGCGCGGTGCTGGCGGCAGAGGTATATCCGGCCAATGGTGCCTGCGCACCGATCACCGCCGGCAAGGCAGCGCCGAGCAGGGTGATGACGAACGATCGATACATGTGGAGTGAGACGGATGGGGACGGGTATTTGCGATCCGTGATGGTGTCGCAACGGCCGGTGAAGGGCAAGCGGCCGCGCACCACACGCTCCGTTCACATGCGTGGAGCCGTCACTTCTCCTCGCGCAGCTCCTGCAGCAGCCGCTCACACACACGTCGCAGCGCGTCGATGGGATCGTCCTCGCCCACCGCGCTCGGCGACAGCGATGCGAACTGCGAACGCATCTCGTCGGCGATCATGTCGTCGTTCGGCGACACCACGCCGAGGCGCTGAATCGTGAGCACGGCGAGCTGTCGCAACAGCATGCGCACGTCATCGGGCAGCACGAGCAACTCGCCGGGATCGGCGATCGGCGTGGTCGTCTTGCGCCCCGTCCGCAGACGTGGTGCGTCGACGAGGGCGCTGAGCGGTGCGACCGACACGATCACCGCGCCGGGACCGTGCTCACGCATATCGTGCACGACGTTCATGCGCTTCAAGTGTGTGCAGCGGCGCAGCACGGCCTCACGCACCTTGCCGACCCCATCGAGGCTGCCAAGTCCGCGACCGGTGATGACGAGCACGTCGCCGCCACCTTCGGCCTGCTGACGGCGCAACCACGTTTCGACGCGTGTTTCCGCCTGTGCGACACTTGGCAGGCCATCCCGCAGGTTGAGCGTCCGCGCGGCGCCAAAGCGTAACTCGTCGAAGGCCCGCTCGATCGGAATCACGGATGCGCCGCCCGGGCGCCGCGGCCTATCGTTGGAACGCATCACGCAGCACCACGCCATCGAGTGTTTCCGTCGGTGTCACACCGACGCGTCGTGCGAGAGTCGGCGCGATATCCACCACACGCACGACACGTGTACGCGTGACACCGCGCGCGAAGCCGGGACCATGGAACAGGATCGGCACACGTGCGTCGCGATCGTTGGGCGAGCCGTGCGTCGCGTAGGTGATCCCGTTCCAGTACACGAAAGGCTTCGGCGAGACCAGCATCACCACCGGCAATCCGGCGGGCAGTGCATGAATCCAGCGCCGCGCAATGGCGTCGCGCACGGTGTCGGCCCTCGCGAGATCACGTCGCATGTCCACCCGCGCCACACCAGGCACGCGTCGGAAAACGAGAGCCATCGCCCGGAGTACGGAATCGAGCGGCACACCGGCCCGCCGGAATGCCGCTGAGTCGGCGAACACCATGCCGAATTCGAAGTCGAGCGCCGTGGCGGTGTCGAGACCACGCGCCGCGAGCGCTGTCTTCGCCGCGATCATCACGGGGTCCGCGTTCACGCGCAGCGTGGCGTTCGGCTGGCCCGCAAAGTGAACTTCCGGGAATGGCTGCACACCGTGATCCGCCGTCAGTGCGCTCACGATGCTGCTCGAATCGCGAACCTTGAACAGCGAGTCGAGAAAGTCGCCCATCATCCGATCGAGTCGCAGCATCTGATCATGAATTTCGCGCGAGTCGGGACCGTATCGGTGACCGACGGCATCCGTGGTGGACAGCGAGATCGCCAGCACGTCGGTAGCCGGTCCCTTGCCGAGGCCGAGTGCATCGACGCCGGCCAGCGCCGCCTGCAGCGTCAACCAATCCATCCGCGGATCGTCGCTGATCGAGCGTACGGCTTGACTCGTGTCCGTCGGCAGCGAATGCGGGAACATGAAATTCCGCCCGCCGCTCTCGATCGGCATGCTGTCCTTCTCGGCGTACTGCGATGCGTCGCGCAGGAGCGTCCACGATGTGCCGGCCATCTTCTGCGGCAGATGGCGTCCGTTGAACGCCGTGAGCCAGGTCGGCAGCGTATCGCCGTACCAGCGGCTGGTGGTGAAGCGACCGTCGTTCGTGAACCAGAATACCGACTGCTTCGAGCGGCCGATCGGCAGGATCGCGCCGCGATCCTTGCGACTGATCGACAGTGCGCGCGATCGCGGATTCGAGGCCACGAGCCAGTCGATCAGGGTCGTGCCCTGAAAACGTGTGGGGGACGCACCCGGCCCGCCGCCGCCGATCAGCGGGAACGCGTTGTCATTCACGCCGGCGTTGTTGCGCACGATGCCGGTGTGGGCGGGAAACCGACCCGAGAGCGTCGAGGCGTGCCCGGGCGCCGTTTCAGTGGTGGCGTGGTCCTGAAAGCCGTTCGTGTACAACACGCCGCCGGATTGCAGTCGGTGCAACCCGCCGGTGAACTGTTTGCCATAGCGGGCAAAATAGTCCGGAATCATCTGGTCGATGGTGAAGAACACGACCAGTGTCGGCGGCGCGGGCACCACTTGCGCCGTGGCAGGCTGCGCAGCGGTGAGCGACAACAACAGCGCGGAGATGCCGGCAAGGGCACCGCCTGTCCGTGCGCGCGGCAAGAAACGAATCATGCAGCAAATCTACTCGGCGCGAAACGACCTCAGTGTCCGGAGACGCACCAACCCCGCAACGATTCGGCCGCCCAATCAGGAACGGAACGCATGGCCAGTGCCTTTGCGGCGAGACGCTGTCAGGGCGTGGCGCCATCCCGCAGTGCGCGGTCGAGCATCGCCACGGCACGTTCGAGATCGGCGCGCGTTGCCACCAACGGCGGCAGGATGCGTAGCGTGTGGTCGCCCGCCGAGATGATCAGCAGACCCTGCGCGCGCGCGCGATCGATCACCGATCCCGCCGGTTCCGTCACATCGACACCCCACATGAACCCTACGCCGCGCACGGCTCGCACCGATGGATGGGTGTCCTTGAGCGCGGCCAGCTGTGCTCCGAACCAGGCGCCATCCTCACGCACGCGCCGCAACAGCTCCGGGTCCGCCAGGCGCTGACAGACGTGATGTGCCACGTGCGTGACGAGCGGGCCGCCGCCGAAGGTCGTGCCATGCTCACCGGGCTGCAGTGCGCTGGCGACGCGGTTCGTGAGCAGGATCGCGCCCATCGGCAGCCCGGCAGCGATCGGCTTGGCGAGGGTGACGATGTCCGGCGTGATCTCGGCCGCTTCGTGCGCGAGGAACCGGCCCGTGCGACCCATGCCACACTGGATCTCGTCGAGAATCAGCAGGACGTTGCGCTCGGCCGTCAGCGCGCGCAGCTCGCGCAGGAAGCCGTGATCCATCGGTCGCACACCACCTTCACCCTGCACCGGCTCGACGATCAGCGCCGCCGTGGTCTCCGGATTCAACACGACCTTCAGTGCATCGAGATCGCGCTCGGAGATGCTGATGCCGGGCGTGAGCGGACGGAATGGCATGCGATACTGCGCACGATCGGTGGCAGCGACGGACGCGAACAATCGACCATGGAAGCTGCCGCGCACCGCGACGATCTCGTGCTTCGCACCGGACGCATCGATGGACCGCGCCCAGCGCCGTGCGAACTTGAACGAGCCTTCGACCGCTTCGACACCGGAATTGCAGAAGAACACCTTGTCGGCGAAGGTCTGCGCGGTGAGGAAGTGCGCGAGCCTTTCCGCCGGCTGGTTCGACACGAGATTCGACAGGTGGATCAGCCCATTCGACAGCGCCTCGGCAATGGCGGCATTCACGCCTGAGTCGTTGTAGCCGAGCGCGTTGGTGGCGATGCCCGACATGCAGTCGAGATACTCGTTGCCCGCATCGTCGACGAGCGTGACTCCGTCACCACGCACGATGGTGAGCGGAAATCGCTTGTACGTGTACGCGATGCTGCTGGCCGGAGCCGACGACGCGGGCGCAGCCGACATCGGTGCGATGGGCGAGGGAAGGGGATCCACTGCGGGCTCCACCGGGGTTTCGAGCGCAGCGTTCATACGGTCACTCCTGCCAGGGTGATCACGGTTCCGCGCGAATCATCGGTTAGCGCACTCACCGCGCCGATCCGGACCCGCGCCACACCACGCGCCAGCGCATTGAGCGCGGCGTCGAGTTTCGCTGCCATGCCGCCACGTGCCACACCGCGACGAATGGCGTCACGCGCCGTCTCCGCATCGAGTTGGGTCACGGTCACGCCGTCCATCAGCACACCTTCCACGTCACTCACCAGCAGCAACTCATCGGCCAGGAGTGCGACGGCAATGGCTGCCGCCGCATCATCGCCGTTCACGTTCAGGACACCGGCGGCATCGGAAGCACGATCGCGCGCCAGCGGCGAGACCACCGGACAGAATCCGCCCGCCAGCAGGTGCCGCAGCAGCGCAGGATCCACGTCCGACGGCGTGCCCACTTCGCCCATCGTCGCCCGCTGATTGGCGACCGCGCGTACCATACCGGCGTCTTCGCCCGAGATACCGACGGCCGGCACGCCGGCACCGACCATCGCCGCGACGAGGCGCTGGTTCGCGCTGCCCGAGAGCGCCATGCGGAGCAGATCGAGGTCTTCGACCGCCGTGACTCGTTTGCCCTCGACGAACTGCGACACGCGACCGAACGCCGTCTGCAGCGCCGACACCTCGTCACCGCCGCCATGCACGACCACCAGTGCGCGTGACGTGGCCCACGCCGCGGCGAGCACACCCGCCAGTGACGGGTCGGACTGCACGCGGCCGCCCAGCTTGATCACGCGCGTCACAGCGGCAATCCCGCCGTCTCGTCGAAATCGCAGAGGAGATTCGCGTTCTGGATCGCCTGTCCGGCGGCGCCCTTAACCAGGTTGTCGATCGCGACGAAAATCTGCAGCATCGGGCGACGCGCGTGCGCAATCGGCGTGACGAAGATGCGCGCCACATTGCGATGCTGCACCTCACGCAGGCGAGGCGGCGCATTCGCGATCTCGACGAAGGGTTCGACGGCGTAGTGCGTGCGGAACAGCGCCAGCGGATCGGTGAGCGGCTCGCGCAACGTGACGGTGATCGTGGCGAGAATGCCGCGCGCGACCGGCAACAGGTGTGGCGTGAACAGCAGATCGAGATCCGCACCACAGGCGTCGAGCGTGGCGCGCATTTCGTACAGGTGCCGATGCGAATTCCCGACGCCATAGGCACGGAAGTCTTCCGTCACTTCGCCGAACAGCAGGTCGGGGCGAGGCGCGTTGCCGGCGCCGGTGACGCCGCTTGCCGCGTCGACCACCACGGGCGCACCGGGCAGCAACAACTCGCGCGTCACCAGCGGCAGCAGTCCAAGCAGCGTCGCGGTCGGATAACATCCCGGATTGGCGACCACCTGCGCGGTGCGAATCGCATCACGATTGAGCTCGGGCAGACCGTATGGCGCGTCGAGGTCCGGTATCGCGACCTCGGGTTGACCCGGGCGCAGATCAGCGGACAGATCGACGACCTTTGCGCCGGA
The DNA here is from genome assembly GCA_014379355.1 of Gemmatimonadaceae bacterium. GTDB lineage: Bacteria > Gemmatimonadota > Gemmatimonadetes > Gemmatimonadales > Gemmatimonadaceae > JACMLX01. Next base: position 1,589 of record JACMLX010000100.1, on the reverse strand, counting down.
CTGCTGCGCCTTGATGACCCACGATGCGGACGCGCCGTGCGGCAGCGCGGAAAAGATGACCGAGGCATCGCCGAGGGCGACGCTGTCGGCCGACACCATCACGATCTCCCTGCCTGGCAGGCGGAGCGACTCGCCGGCCCGCGAATGCGCGGCCGCGAACACGAGTTCGAAGTGGGGATGCCGGTCGGCCAACGCGCAGAGCTCTTGTCCCGCGTATCCGCTGGCCCCTAGCACGCCGACAGGGAGTTTATGCATATTGAATGCATATTCTTTCATTGCGCCCCCGTCAATGGTCAACGACCGACCGGCGGCAGGTCAGGGCGTCCGGCGACGAGCGATCTCATCATGGCCAACAAACGCGAGCGGCATCTGGCGATCCACGAGATCGTCGAGACGCGGGCCGTCCAGAGCCAGGACGAACTGCGGAAGCTGCTGCGGGAGCGCGGGCTGGACGTGACGCAGTCCACTCTGTCCCGCGACCTCCACGAGCTGCGGTTGGCACGGATTCCGACCGGTGACGGGGTTCGGTACGCCTTCACCGATGCCGCCGTGGCCACGATGGAGGACGATCGGGGCGCGCTCGATCACCTGCTGCCGCAGCTGTTCGACAAGGTGGATGGCACCGGCGAACTCGTCGTGCTGCACACGGTGACCGGCGGTGCGCAGCCCGTCGCCGCCGCCATCGACAGCGAGGCCTGGCCGGACGTGCTCGGCACGATCGCCGGTGACGACACGATCCTGCTGGTCTGCCGGTCGGTCGAAGCGCGCGGCCGCGTCATGCGTCGGCTCAGTTCGCTCGCCGGCGATCGCGGCTGACGCACGAGTGCTGCCCTTGTGGCGCACGTCCGTTTTTGCGAACTTATGCAGTGATTGTGCATAAAATTTCACTTGGAGTGACACATGGCTCATACAATCGCCCTCGCGTATTCGGGCGGCCTCGATACATCGATCATCGTCCCGTGGCTCAAGGAGCACTACCCGGGATCCCGAGTCATCTGCGTCGCCGCCGACATCGGACAGGATGACCTGGGTGGCGTGCGCGAGAAGGCCATCGCCTCCGGCGCGGAAGATTGCATCGTCGTGGACCTCAAGGAGGAATTCGTCCGCGACTTCATCTTCCCGATGCTGCGCGCCGGCGCGATCTACAATCGCAAGTACCTGCTCGGCACCTCCATCGCGCGTCCGCTCATCGCCCGCTCGCAGGTCGAGGTGGCGCGCCAGTTCGGCGCCGACGCACTCGCCCATGGCTGCACCGGCAAGGGCAACGATCAGGTGCGCTTCGAATTGACGTACATGACGTTCGCGCCCGATCTCGAAGTCATCGCGCCGTGGCGGATCTGGGACATCCGCAGCCGCGAGGATGCGATCGCCTACGCGAAGCAGAAGAACGTGCCGATCGTGGCGACGGTCGAGAAGATCTACTCCCGAGACGCCAACCTCTTCCATCTCTCGCACGAGGGAGGTGGACTCGAGGATCCGAACTGGGAGCCGGTCGAGGACATGTTCCAGCTGACCACGTCGCCGGAAGCGGCACCGGATAAGCCAGAGTATGTCACCATCGGCTTCGAAGCCGGCACGCCGATCAGCGT
>JACMLX010000099.1 GCA_014379355.1 Gemmatimonadaceae bacterium | reverse complement strand
TCCGGAAGATGGCGCTCCATTGTGAAGTGCGCGGCCATCTGTCGAGCGCCGCGTGAGAGCTCCTCATAGTGCTGCGGATCCTGAAGACACTTGACGACGGCGCCGGCAAGACCCGCGGCAGTCGGAGGAGAAGCGGACGCGAGATGACCGTTGACGCCATCGTGCAGCCATTGCGGGATGCCACCGACGGCAAATGCTGCGGCCGGCACACCAAGCCGTGCGGCGGCCATGCCCACCGACCCAAATGGTTCGGGCCACACACTGGGCACGACGAGCAGCCGCGTTCCGCCCATCAGCATCCCGAGCCGCGCTTCGTCGCACCATCCGGCAAATTCCACAGCCACTTCGGGGTCCTCCTTAGATATCGTCGCTCCCCGCGATTCCCAAAGTCGCCGATCGGGCCCGTCACCGGCGAACACAACGCGCAGGGAGCGATTGAGCTCGCGACGAATCTGCTGTGCCGCGTCGAGCAGCAACAGGCCGCCCTTCACGTAGTCCATGCGACCGGCGAAAATGATGTCACACGATTTGGTCGCATTAGGATCTCCAGAGGTGTCGCGAGAGTGAATGGCAAACGGTATGACGTCGGCGGCCACGCCGTGCGCCGCGAGCTCGCGCTGCATGTGCGCGCTGTGCGTGACAACGGCGCTCTGTCTCTGTAGCGTCGCGAGCTGCTGCTGCTCTTTTCGGTACAGCTCCCACATGGTTACCGGATTCCTGCCGCCGCATCCCCGTGGGAAGTAATGCACCAGGCACATCGCGCCGAATCGCTTTGAGCACGGGATCACATTTGGCCGCGTATGCGTCTTGGAACCGCTGATGCACGTGCCGGAATAGGTGTGAATGAAGGACACGGACGGGCCGAGTGCCGTCAGTCGCTGGAAGGTGCGCGTGTCGCTCAGTCCGTGCATGTAGAGGACGTCGGGCTTCCACGCGCGAAGCGCCGTCAACGCGGCATCAGCCCCATTGGACGCAACGCTGAACAGGGGCACATCACCGATGTCGATACGGGCACGATCCGATGGTTGATCGACCTCATGGAAGAACGCCACGTCAAGTCCCGTCGCGCGCATCGCAGGAATGATCTGTTCGAGGTACGACTCGATACCGCCGGCGTGACGTATCGTCCACGATGCCAGGGCGACGCGCATCAGGTCACTGTGCCGGCAACGATCCGGACAGAGGCGTGAGCACCATCCACTGCTGAGGTCCGCGCGCCTCCGTCGACACGCGCAGCATCTCCTCGGCCGTGAACGAGGCCGGACGCGCCCTGAGGGGCATACCGTGGCGCATGTCTACGATCTGGACCTCGTGGGTGTCGGCGAACATCCCCCGGCATCGTTCTGTAACGCCAGGCACGAATGCTTCGTGCAGCTCGATGACGAACGTGCAGGAGGCGAATGCGGGCACCCACTGGTCGCAGAACAGCGCACCCTCGTACCCCTCGCAATCGCTGATGATCAGAGAATTGCCTTTCAGGTTGCGTACCAGCCAGGACGGATCGCACCACGCCTGAATCGCCACGTTCGGAGCGCCGTTGGCAACACACATCTCTGCCACGGCCTTGCGTGCCCACCAGTCGACGTCGAACGCGACGACGTTCTTCGCCGG
>JACMLX010000098.1 GCA_014379355.1 Gemmatimonadaceae bacterium | reverse complement strand
GGGGATGCTCGACCGGCGCCGCCGCGATCGACGGTGCACTGGCGAGCAGCAGCAGCGCCGACAGCATGGCCGATAGGCGTGTGCTGGGTGCCGCTCCGAACGATCGCACCTGCATGCTGCACTCCATGATGATGATTGTGGTGAACGTCAGCGCGCGGCCACCACACCGACGGAATCGGCCGGTACTCCGAACACCGGATCCATGTCGTAGCCGAACAGCCGGGGATTCGACCCGATCACGGCCGCCGAGAGCACACGGAAGACGTAGTCGTACGTCTCATTGGGGATCTGCTTCCGGTGCTTCGACAGGAGTGTCCAGAAGTTGCGATCGGACGGTGACTCGGGCATGGCGCGGATCAGCTTGAGCAGGCGCGTCTCCCCCATGTTGTACGACGCCATCACGAGCAGGCCGGACGCCTGTGCGTCGGTCGTGTAGAGGTCCTCGAGATACTTCGCCGCGGCGTTGGACGCCTTCGCCACGTTGTGCCGATCGTCGGCAGGATCGTACGTGCGTTCACCCTGCAGCGGGCCGAGTTTCAATCCGTACATTTCTGCGGTCGGTGGAATGAACTGCCACATTCCCTTCGGCACGCCGAACCGCGTGAGCGGGCCGATGGCGCGGGGATTCAGTCCGCTCTCCTGCAGTGCGAGATAGAAGAATTCGCGCGGCAGGTTGTGCTGCCGCATGATGCCGGCGATGACCGGGCCCATGTCCTTCTGCGACGCGCGCGCGAGGTACGGCCGGATATCTTCCGCCTTCCACCTCGCGATGTACTTGCGCACTTCGTCCACGAAGTCGCGCGGCACCGTCGCTTCCGATTCACCCAGCCGATGCACCGTGCGATAGATCAGCTGCACGTCGGGCGGTGTGCGGCTGTTGTAGATGCCGAGCGTCTTGAGCAGGTCGTCGTACTGTCGCTCGAGGCGTGCGCGACGCTCCTGGATCGACTTGTCGGGTCCCGTCTTCGCTTCGAGGCGGCGCAGATCCAGGTCGAGCGACTTGATCGTGCTGAACACGGCGCCGGCGGAGGCACGCAGCGCCTCGGCGCGACGGGCCTGCCAGACTGCCGTCGCCGCCGCACCCGCAGACACGGCGACGAGGAGTCCGACGGCGACACGATACTGGCGGACGCGCTTCGTGAAGGTGCGCGTCTCGGTGGTGCGGCGTTCCTTCACGGCGATCCGCAGCAGCTGCGTTTGCGCCGACATGTTCGCCGGTTCCTGCTCGGAGAACAACCGATCGACGACGTCCTTCGGCGGAAGCTTGACGGTGCCGTCTCGCGCGGCAGCGCCCGGAACCGTCAGGTGTACTTCCGGACCGCCCTCGCCGAGCTGCAGCGTTCTCGATCCGCCGACGGCGACACGCGTGATGGCCTTGCCGTCGATGTACGTGCCGTTCGTGCTGCCGAGATCAATGGCTTCCCACTCGTCACCAAGGGGTCGCAGTTCGAGATGCTCCTTGCTCACGACCCCGTCGCTGATGACGATGCCGTTGGATTCCGAGCGTCCGATGCGCACGGTCTCCGTGAAGCGGAGCACTGTGGCGCCACCGGGCACGACGACGTGGATTTCGCGAGGCATCTGGCTCCGGGCGAGGAACCACGATCATGCCAAGCGGGGTGGCCGAAGGCAAGCGGCGACCCGGATTTCCGATCGGTCGTGGGTCGGCTCATGGAGTTCGCGTCCCACGCGGCGATGCATCAGCGAACGGTGAAGCGGCATCCACTACTGTATTACCTGTCTCTTTCCCGGCGACTGTCATGCCCAGCCATCCGTCCCGTATTTTCGTCCGTGAGCTCTCGTACTTCCGCGATCGCGCCGAAGGCCTGGTCGCGGTCGTGGCGGATGGATTGTCGAACGCCCTCGATCAGGTTCGGCAGTGGCATCCGGCCTATCACGATGCAAGTGATGCGGCGATCCGGCAGTCCACCTTCACCGCGCAGGACGCGCAGTTGGTGTACGCGAGACAGCATGGATTCGACTCGTGGTCCGCGTTCGCGACGTATCTGAGGAAGCTGCCGGCGATGGCCGAGCATGAGCCCTTTCTGACGGTGTTCGAAGCGGGTCGTCGTGGCGAATGGGCGCGAGTCGGTGCGGTGCTGCACGCGCATCCGGATGTCGTGCACGCATCGGGAACGAACGGCAATACGCTGGTGAATCTCGCTGCGTCGCTGCTACCGTGTCCGACGCCTCGTGAGCTGGAGACTGGTGACGTTCGCGCGGACCGACTCGACGCGATGCGCCTGTTGCTGGATGCCGGCGCGTCCGCCATTGCGGCCAACGATCGCGGGTGGACGCCGTTGCATCAGGCCGCGTATCGAAATGATCCCGAGATGGCGGCGTTGCTCCTGGAACGCGGCGCGTCGCCGTATGCGATCGCACATGGGTCGGGCGGTACGCCGCTCGCAGTCGCGCTGTTCTGGGGTCACCGTCAGGTTGCGACATCGCTGGCCGCTGCGGCGATCGTGCCAGCCAACCTGCGCATCGCGGCGGGCATCGGTCGGCCCGATCTCGTCGAGGCCTGCTTCCACACCGATGGCACGCTGACCGACAGTGCGATGGCCGGACGTGATTTTTACCGACCACACAGCGGGTTCCCGTCGTGGCGCCCGACGCATGATCGTCAGGAGATTCTCGATGAGGCGCTCGTCTGGGCCGCGAAGAGTGATCGGGTGGAAGTGATGGACGCGCTGCTGACTCACGGTGCCATGATCGACGGTGAGCCGTATCGCGGGACGGCGCTGGTCTGGGCGGCCGCGAATGATCGAGTGACGGCCCTGGAGTGGCTGCTCGACCACGGCGCGGACGTCAACAAGCGAACTACGTTCGGCGGATTGTCACACGGGAACCGTGTCACGGCGCTGCATCTCGCCGCGCAAGGGAACAAGGTCGCGGCGGTGCGGTGCCTGCTCGCTCGTGGTGCGGATCGTACGATCACCGACGCCACCTACGGTGGTACGCCGCGTGGCTGGGCGGAACATGAAGGAGCGAAGGAGGCCGTCGCCGTGCTTTCCTCCTGAGTACGCGCACAAATCAGCGTCATTCGAAAAGCTCAGCCAGATCGCGTGCACGCGACGTCCGTCGCCGCTGGTGCTTCAGCGATCGGTCGAGCAACACGCTTGACAATACATAAGTGGGCACTTATGTATTGACCATGCAGACCGCAGCGCAGGCCTCCGATCGCATCTTCGACGCCCTGGCCGACCCCAGTCGTCGCGCGTTGTTCGAGTCGCTGGCGCGAGGTGAGGCCGCGGTGAAAGACCTCACGGCGCGTTTCGACATTTCGCAGCCCGCGGTGTCGCAGCACCTCGCCACGCTGCGGCGCGCAGGCCTCGTCAATGGCCGACGCGAGGGACGTCTCGTCTACTATCGCGTGGAGCCGAAAGGGCTACGGCCGCTCGTCGACTGGCTCACGTATCACCGCGTCTTCTGGACCGAACATCTCGATCGCCTCCAGGCACTGCTCGCCAACATGGGTGACGCATGAGCGCGGGCAACGAAGCGGCGGTGGATCTCGAGATCGAGCTGGCGAGCACGCCGGAGAAGGTGTGGCGGGCGCTGACGGATCCGGCGCTCGTGTCCGAGTGGCTGCTGCCTGTCGTGGGACTGAACATCGAGTTGGGCGCGGCATTTCAGCTGCGCACCGATCCGCGTCCAGGATGGGACGGCACCATCAACTGTCGCATTCTCGAGATCGAGCCGCTTCGAAAGCTGTCGTACACGTGGGTCGTCGCCGATGAACGCGGCCTCGACACGGTGGTCACGTTCACCCTGCGACCCACGGCAACGGGCACCCTCCTCTCGCTCGCGCACACGGGTTTTGTGCTGCCGGGCCAGCGCGGTGCACTTGGCGGTACGCGGTATGGATGGAACCTGATGACGACACGCCTGATCGACACTCTTGCGAGGACGACATGAACCTGCTCCTGTCTGCACTCCAGATCCTGCTCGCCATGCACACTGCGGCAGGTGCGCTGTGGAAGTTGTCCAACAGTGAAAACACCGTGCCCTCGCTTCGATCCATTCCGCACGGTGTGTGGATGCTCCTGATCGGCATCGAGCTGCTCTGCGCGATCGGGTTGGTCGTGCCCCTGTTCGAGAAGTCGCGCGTGCGCCTCGCCGTGATCTCGGCCGCAGTGATTGCAGGCGAGATGCTGCTCTTCTCGGCCCTGCATCTGTCGTCAGGTGCGACCAGTTACGGCGAGATCGGATATTGGCTGGTGGTGTGCACGGTCTGCGCAGTGATCGGCGTCGGCCGACTCGCACCGGAGCGAGCGACGCTGGCGCAGTGACACCGGACGTCCACCGCTGCACGGGGCTGTCATCGCCACGGCGAATTGACGAGGGATTTCCATGCTTCGTCCGAGTCGTACGATCATCCTCGTCATCGACGCAGAAGTCCGGCAGTGGAGGTGCTGTTTACGCGCGAAGTATCCTTCACGCATGCAGGGACGCCATCCGGCGTGCTTCCGGTCCCCTTCCAGCCCAGCGTGACCCTTCTCTCCGTCTCGAACGTCGGCCTGTCATTCGGCGCGACTGAACTCTTCAAGAACATCACCTTCACCGTCGCAGACGGCGAACGCTGGGGCATCATCGGTCGGAACGGCGCCGGCAAGTCGTCGATCTTCAAGATCATCACGGGTGAGTACGAGCCGACCGTGGGAAGCGTCGCACGCAAGCCGGGACTTCGCCACGCGCTGCTCGACCAGCATCGGGCCTTCGAGGGTGCCACCACGGTGTGGGAAGCGGGTGCCGCGGCGTGGCGCGACGTCATCGATCTCGAGAAGCACATCGCGCAACAGGCGATGCAGCTGGGCGAGATGAGTGAGCGTGTCACGGACGAGTTTCTCGAACGGTTCGGGCGCGATCAGGAGCGGTTCGCCGACCTGGGCGGATACGAATACCACTCCCGCGTCGACGCCGTGCTGCAGGGCCTTGGGTTCGACGCCGAGGAATCGAAGACGCGGCTGGTCCAGACACTGTCTGGTGGTGAACGCGGGCGTGTCGGTCTGGCCGCGCAACTCATCGCGCCTGCCGACCTGCTGCTGCTCGACGAGCCGACCAACCACCTTGACCTCGATACCACCACCTGGCTGCAGGAATGGCTCGGCGAGGCCAAGGAGACGGTCATCGTCGTGTCGCACGATCGTGCGTTCATGGATGCCGTGTGCACGAACATCGTGCACATCGAGGCGAAGACGAGCGAATCGTACAAGGGGAACTACAGCCAGTTCGTGCCGCAACGTGCCGAACGACGACTCACGCGCGAGCGGGAACTGGAGAAGCAGCGCGCGTACGTGAAGAAGGAAGAGGAATACATCCGTCGCAACCTCGCGGGCGTGAACTCCTTCCAGGCGAAGGGCAAGCGCAAGCGCCTCGAACGCCTGCCGCGTCTCGCACCGCCGCCCGGCGATCCGGCGGCGATGTCGCTGCGGTTCGACGTGTCGGAGCGCGGTGGCGATCAGGTCACGACGATGAAGGATCTGCGCGTTGAGGTCCCGGGACGCGTGCTGGTGGAGGACTTCACGGCGGTCCTGCGGCGCAACGACTTCGTCGCCCTCGTCGGTCCGAACGGAGCGGGGAAGTCGTCATTCATCGCCACGATCCTCGGTGATCGCACGCCGGCACATGGTGAGGTGCGCGTTGGCGGTTCGATCACGCCGGCGTGGTTCCGGCAGGATCTCTCGGATCTTCCGCTGCGCAAGTCGCTCGCGGATGTGATCCAGGAGCATCGGCCGACGTGGAGTCGCGGTGCGGTGCAGAATCATCTCGGCGCGTTCGGCTTCAGTGGCGACGAGGTGTTCCGCGAGATCAGCACGTTGAGCGGCGGCGAACGCGCGCGCATGGCACTCGCACGGATGACGTTGGCACGCGCGAATCTCCTGGTGCTCGACGAACCGACGAACCATCTCGATGTCGAGAACATCGAGGTGCTCGAGGACGCGCTCGATGAGTACGAAGGCACCGTGCTGCTGGTGAGTCACGACCGCGCGTTCCTGCGGCAGGTGGCGACGCGGGTGTGGTCATTCGAAGGCAATCGGTTGGTGGACTTCGATGGGCCGTTTGATGAGTGGGAGGCGGATCGGGCGCGGCGCAGCGTCGGGAAGCGTTGAACTGGACACGATTGACGCGTCACGCTACGTATTGAAGATGGACGCGCCGTCTCCGACACGCCGATGGTACCGCGAGGCGCGACTTCATCATTTCGCGGTGGGCGTCATTGCGCTACTCAGTGCGCATCTCCCGCGCGTCGCCACCGCGCAGGCGCCACGCGCAGGGCAGGCGGCGAGTGTCAGCGGCATCGTCTTCGATAGCATCGCACTGAAACCGCTCACGGCGGCACGCGTCGAACTGGTGAACGCGGACAGCGTGTCCGCGCCGGCGCGCACCGTCGACACCGACACACTGGGCCATTTCCGCTTCGCTGACGTGCGACCGGGCCGATATCTGGTCGGCTTCCTGCATCCGATGCTCGACTCGATCGGGGTCGAGAGCACGCCGCGCGCCATCACGGTCGAGGTCAGCGATGCGGACATGCGCGTCGATCTCGCGTTGCCGTCCTCCCGATCGCTCCGGCTGGCGATCTGCGGTGCCACAGCGGTGATCGACTCATCGGCGCTGATCATCGGCGTCGTGCGCGACGCGACCACGCGGTCGGCACTCGCGTCGTCGAATGTCAGGGTGGAGTGGGCCGATCTGACGATCGGGGTCGGCGGGCTCAAGCGCAGCATCGCACGGCGCACGTACGACACGCAGGAGACTGGTTGGTTCGCGCTGTGCGGCGCGCCCGCTGGCGGGACGATTCTGCTCTCGGCGTCGCACGGGTCCGACAGCACCGAAGCGCTGGAGCTGGAAATTCCAGCGTCGGCGTTTCTGCGTCGCGATCTCTTCTTCGGCGCCGCGCGCGACGTCGCTGCTGACACGGCTGCCGTCGCACGCGTCACCGACAGCCTGACCCTCCGCGGCGGTCCGCGCCGCGCGGGCGATGG
>JACMLX010000097.1 GCA_014379355.1 Gemmatimonadaceae bacterium | reverse complement strand
TGGGAATTCATGCAGCGCGGCAGAACGCGACTGCGCTTCGATTGGGTGGACATCGCGGCGACGTGCGCGAGCGGTGTGGCATGCGCCGTCGTGCTCGCGACGCGGCCACCAGCGGCGGTACGCAACGCCTGATCGCTTGCACGGATCGCATCGGCACGGACCCTCTCCCAAGCCCGCGCGCCACCCCACATGCCCAGCCATCACATCGCGCAATTCAACATCGGTCGCCGGCTGCATCCGCACACCTCTTCCTGAAGCAATTGTCCCGATGGCCGAGCCGCAGGATTGGCACGTGAGTGCGTGACTCGCCCGTTGCTGCAGACCGGCGCATGCGACATCGTTCCATGGTGTCGCTCGAGAGAGGTGGCCCACCCGATCGTCTCGGCGCACCTCCTCCAACCCGCCACCGATGTCTCGTCGGACCCTGAAGTTTCTTCTCGGCAGCATGCTGGCGCTCATCAGCGCGGCGGCACTGCCGGCACAAGTTGCGCCCGCGCGTGTCGATCGCGCCGACCATCACGAATTCGCGATCACGAACTTCCGCACCGAAAGTGGCGTCGTGCTGCCAGTCGCGAAGGTCGTCTATGGCACCTATGGCCGCCTGAATGCGGCGCGCGACAACGTGGTGTTGCTGCCTTCGCACTACATGGCGACGCACCACGGCTACGAGTGGCTGATCGGTCCCGGGCTCGCGCTCGACACGACGAAACTGTTTCTGGTCGCGACTGAGCTGTTCGGGAACGGGTTTTCGTCGTCGCCAAGCAACACGCCGGAACCGCTGCATGGCCCGCGTTTTCCCGTGACGACGATACGGGATAACGTCGAGGCGGTGCACCGGCTGCTGGTGGAGGATCTCAAGGTGCCGCACCTGCGCGCCGTGATCGGTTTCTCGATGGGCGCGCAGCAGGCGTTTCAGTGGGCAGTGAGTCATCCGACTTTCGCAGATCGTATCGTCGCGACCTCCGGCACGGCGAAAACGTATGGCCACGGGATCGTGCGTCTGGAAGGCCAGATTGACGCCCTGACGGCCGATCCGGCGTTCATGGGTGGCGACTACACGACGCCGCCAAAGCAGGGATTGCAGGCGTTCGGCATGGTGTGGGCCGGATGGCTGTATTCGCAGGAGTGGTGGCGCAAGGAGCTGTGGCGCACGTCGAGCGCCCCGGGCACGACGTTCGAGCAGTACATGCACAGCTTTCGCACTCGCTTCAGTGCCGACGCGAACAACTACATCCTGCAAGCGCACACCTGGGAGCGGCACGACGTCGGCACGACGCCTGGTTTCGACGGCAACGTCGAGAAGGCGCTGCGATCAATCGTGGTACCGCTCCTGTACATGCCGTCGGCAACGGATCTCTACTTTCCGCTGGCCGATGCGCAGTACGAGGCACAGTTCATTCCGCACGTGACCATGCTGCCGATTCCGTCGCTGTGGGGTCATCCGGCCGGCGCGGCCGCCAATCCGGCGGACAAGGCATTCCTGAATCAGGCGATATCGCGATTCCTGGCGGGCGAGCGTGTCGCACCATGACATCTGTCGCGTGCCGTATCGCGGCCGCCCTCTGCCTCGCCGCGGTCGCACCGACGTTGCACGCGCAGGCGGCACGTGTATCCGCGACGGGTCATGTCATCACGATCACGAACGGCCGCACGCGTCATCGCATCACATTGCCGGACAGCGTGCGTGTCGACATGGACACCGTCGAGGTGCTCGACTCGCAGAATATCTTCTCGACCTCGTATCTGCTGCTGGTGGTGAAGGGACCATCGAAGCGTGACGCGATGGGTGCCGGGCACTGCGGCGCCGGTTCCGAGACGGCCATCGTGTGGGTGGAATTGCTCGCGTGGCGCATCCGGCACTCGAAATCGCAGCTGGTCGAATCGTGCCTCCAGAACACGTACATCACTGGCACGATCGACTGGACGGCCGACCAGATGCAGATGAAGTTCAGTGACATCGACTCGGCATCACGGACGCGCGTGCTGCGGTACGATCGCCTGAATCCCGAGCGCGGCTTCACGGTCACGCCGGATTCGTCGGCGAAGTGACGGCGCACCCGCAGCGCCGACGCACCGCGACGAACCTACGGCTTCACCGTCTGCATCTCGACGTGTGATGGTGCCGCCGCCGTCCGCCAGACGCTGTGCGTCTGCGCCTTGAAATCGCCGTCGGCCGCCTCGAAGATGTTCGGGACCCACGTCTGCGGATTGCGATCGATGAGCGGGAACCAGGTGCTCTGCACCTGCACCATGATCCGGTGTCCCTTGAGGAACCGATAGGCCTGCGTGTGCAGGTCGATGGTGATCGGTGTCACGGCGTTCGGTACCATCGGCTTGGGCACCTCGAAACTTTCGCGGAACCGGCTGCGGAACACGTCGTTGGAGACCATCAGCTGATAGCCGCGATGCCGTTCGTCGACGCTGGTGTTCGTCGGGTAGGCGTCGATCAGTTTCACGACCCAGTCGGCGTCCTGTCCGGTCGTGCTGACGAACAGCTTCGCCGCGATGTCGCCGGCGACCACGACATCCTCCGTCAGCGGTTCGGTCGACCACGTGACGACATCCTTGCGGTCGCCGAGGAAGCGCTGATCCTGGACGAGCCAGGTGTACCACTTCGAGCCGCTGGAGGCGTACGTCGCCTCGATCGGCCGCTTGCGATACGGCACCGGATCGGCGGGATCACTCACGAAGCGATCGACGCCGCTGGTGTCTCGCGCGGTCGGCGCATCGAATGACAGCTTGCCGTTCGCGTGGAAATACAGCGACCGTGTCGTGGCACCCGGGGCCGGCCACGCATCGTAGGTGCGCCACGTGTTGCTGCCCGATTCGAAGACGAGCGCCTCCTTGATCGGCGCCGCCCCCTTGTCCTTCAGGTAGAACGCGAAGAACGGCGCCTGCACCTGCTGCCGGTAGTAGGTGCCGGTCGCCGATCCGAACTTGATGGCGTCGAGCGAGTCACCGGTCTGGCTGCCCCACGAGCCATGAATCCACGGGCCAACCACCAGCGTGTTGCGATTGTTGGCATCATGCGCCTCGAGCGCGCGATAGATCGTGACCGGACCATAGAAATCCTCCTGATCCCACCAGCCGGCCACGTTCAGCGTCGGCACCGTCACACGTGTCAGCGACGGCCGCATCGACTGCCGCTTCCAGAAGGCGTCGTAGTTGGGATGCGTGGAGAAATCCCGCCAGCTCGGCAGGACAGTATCGCGCATCACCTTCTCCTGGATATTGCGCAGTGCGCCGACCCGCAGGTACCACTCGAAGGTGTCGGCGGGATTGAACTTGTATTCGGAGTTTTCGCGCGTCGCCTCGGTCAGGTATGCATACTCGAACCCGTAGCTCAAACGGAACGCACCGTTGTGATGGAAATCGTCACCGATGAACATGTCGGCCGGTGACGCCTGTTCACTGACCGCCTTCAGTGCCGGATGCGGATCGAGCATCGCCATCGCCGCCGTCCAGCCGTCGTAGCTCACACCGAGCATGCCGACGCGGCCGTTGTTGTTCGGGACGTTCTTGAGCAGCCACTCGACGGTGTCGTACGCGTCGGTGGTCTCGTCGATACCAGTGGTGAGACTGTCGGCGCTGCGGAGCGGACGCTGCATGACGAACGTGCCGCCCGAGCGATAGCGCCCGCGAATGTCCTGCACCACGAAGATGTAGCCTTCCTCTGCCAGCTCGCGGTAGCCGCCTTCCAGATTCCGCGGACCCACATTCGGCGCCCCGTACGGTGTGCGGCGAAAGAGGATCGGCAGTGGCCTCGTGGTGCCGGATGGCACGAGGATCTCCGTGTGCAGCGTGATGCCGTCACGCATCGGGACTTCGGCGGCGCGGCGGACGTATCGGTCCGGGGTGAGCAGCGGCGCGTCCTGTGCCGGCAACACACATGCGGTGGCGAAAACAGTCGCCGCGCCGAACAGCCAAAGGCGGGAGTTGGACATTTGCAGTCGGGAGCGGGGCGTGGGCGAGGTGGCGTAGGGTGGAACGTAGGGACGACGCTGCTGCGGCGCGATGGTACTTCGTCTGGGCTCGGGCCGTGACGTTTCATTGACCAGCCTGCGGATTGTGGAAGCGACTCCAATGCGAGCCGCACGCCACTGTGCCCGAAATTTCCCGCTTCTTCGGTATTGTGATTCGTATGTATTACCTCGATCACAATCCACCGCACGTTCACGCTCACTGCGGCGGTTCCACGGCGGTGATACGGATTAGTCCGTTCGACGTGATTTTCGGCGATCTGCCGCCGCGCGCCTTGGCGATGGTACGCGAGTGGGCTACCCTACATCAGAACGAGCGTGAGGCGAATTGAGAGCGCCTCCGGAAGGGTACACCACCTGTTCCAGTCGCACCGCTGGAGTAGCCATGCTGGCACATATGACAAGTGCAAAGGTGCTCGATAGGTATCGCGTCGCGCTCGAGTTCACCGATGGGTCGTCCGGTGTCGTCGATTTTGAGCCAATCCTCAAGGATTGCATGGGCGTTCTCGCGGAGCTTCGAGACACGTCCGTGTTTGCGCAACTGAGAGTGGATGACGAAGCCGGGACGATTGTCTGGCCGAACGGTGCAGACATTGATCCGTTTGTGCTCCATTCGCTCATGCATGTATCAACCGTCGCCTAGGGACGCTCCGCCCGCCGCAACACCACGCCGTCCAGTTTCTCCATCGGTGTGACGCCCAGCACATCGGCCAGTGTCGGTGCCATGTCCACGACGCGGGCGCGCGTGTCGTACTTGCCCGCGACGAACGGCGCGCCCCAGAAAATCACAGGCACCCATGCGTCCTGATCCCACGGCGTGCCGTGCGTCGCATACCGCACGCCGGCCTGATAGTTGAAGCGATCGAGCGTCGTCACGAATCGTACCGTGCCACCGGGTGCGTACATGTGCAGCCAGCGCACGGCGATGACGTCCTTGACGGTGTCGGCTTTCGCCAGGTCAATGAGCATGTCGACGCGATTCACACCCGGAATCGCGCGCATCTCCTCCGCCAGCGCACGCGCCACCGAATCGACTGACAGCTTCGCCTTCACGAACGAGGTCGTGTCGCCGATCATCAGGCCGCCGTCACCGAGTGCCACCTGGTTCGTGTCCACACCCAGTGCGGCCAGGCGCAGCAGCATCGCATCGAATGGCGGTGTGACATCCACGACCCGCGCACCGGGATTCGGCGTGACGGTGGACAACACAGTCGGGAACGGCGACATGCCGTGGTCGCCCGTCAGCGTGAGGATGATGCGCGTCGAATCCCGGATCGCGAACAGTGAATCGACGAAGGCGCCGAGGTATCGATCGACGCGAAGCATCTGATCGTGCAGCTCCTTCGAGTCCGGGCCGTAGCGATGGCCGACAGCGTCGGTCGTGGAGAGCGAGATGTTGAGCAGGTCGGTGCGCTTCGGATTCGTCCCGAGTTGCAGCTGCTTCACTCCCGCCAGCGCGAACCGCAGCGTGAGTTCGTCCATCACCGGAAAATTTGGCAGCGTACCGGCGGCGAGCGTCGGCTCGTCCGCAATCTCGTGAGGAAACATGTACTGCTGGCCGAGCGACTCGACCGGCACGCTGTCCGGCTCCGCGTACGCAGAATCGGGCAGCAGCGGCGTCCACGTCCAGCCGGCGTAGTCCAGCGGATGCTGCTGCGCGTTGAATTCCTTCACCCACTTCGGCAGCTCGACGCCGTAATACGTGCTCTGCGTGAACGTGCCGTTGCTGGCATACCAGTACACGTCGCCCTTCACTTTCCCGATCGGAAGAATCGCGGCGCGATCCTTTCGCGACACGGACAGGAAACGCGTCGACCCGTCGCGCTTGCGCATCCAGTCGAGCAGCGTGGTACCGCGAAACCGGAACGGAGATGCGCCAGGATCGGTGGAGCCGATAAGGGGGCTGGCCGGATCGTTCACGCCGGCGGCGTTGGCCGCGATGCCGGTGTGCACCGGGAATCGGCCCGACATCGTCGACGCATGGCCGGGCGCCGTCTCGGTGTTGGCGTGATCCTGGAAGGCATTCGTGAAGTGTGCGCCGGCGACGTCGAAGCGGTGCAGGCCACCGGTGAACTGTCGGCCGAAGCGCGTGAAGTAGTCGCCGCGCAGCTGGTCGATGGTGATGAACACCACCAGCGTCGGCTTCGCGGTCGTGACCTGCACCGGTGCGCCGGATGGCACCGATTGGGCGTGTGCGCAGGCCGCGGCACCGGCCAGCAGCGTGGCCGCCCGGACGGCGGCGAGAGTGCGTCGGAGCATGAGGAACTGTACACCGGAACATCGCCGCCGGCCTGCTCGTGGCGACGTGTCTCCAGTTGCCCTTCTTCGGCGCGTACGGCACCTTCGCCGTGTCGGCCCACTTCCTCCCCGCGCTGTCGATGATCGAGCACGACGCCCAACGCCCCCTCCTGCGCGTCGTTCTGCGCACCGTTGCCTGGTACATCGCCTCGGCCGCCGCGTGGTGGCTGGTCCGCGAATATGCCCCCACCGACTGGGGCGTGCTCGGCGACGAATCGCTCGGGCAGCTGGCGACTGGGATGGGCAAGAGCACCGTCATGTCCAGAGCGCAGGTGTCCGGACCGGCGCTGATCCCGACCGTGATTGCGATGGTCGCCGCCTTCGTGACCGCCCTGCCGGTGACGTGGATCTACACCTGGACGCGACACAAGAAAGGATACCAGCAATCGATCGTGCAGACGTTCATCATCCTGCCGGTGATCGTGGCCGGCATCGTGGTGCTCGTCAAACATTCGCTCGAGCTCGCGTTCTCACTCGCCGGCATCGTCACCGCCGTGCGCTTTCGCACGACACTCGACGACAGCAAGGATGCTGCGAACGTGTTCGTCGTGACGGGCATCGGCCTCGCCGCGGCGGTGGAGCCGCCCGTCGCCTTCGCAATCTCGATCATCTACAACGCGCTGATTCTCTGGCTCTGGATGTCGGACTTCGGTCGTGCACCGTCGCTGGAAGGCAAACAGGCCGGTCAGCGTCTCGATCGTGTGCTGCAGAGTGCCAACCGTACCGGCATGTTCGTCGCGCGCCTCGACGACGAAGTGCTGAAGGATCTCGCGCCGGAGCAGCTGGAGGCGCTCGCGGATCGTGCCTGGCGGCGTCGCAAGCGCAACGCGCCCGATGCCGCCGAGGATGAACGCCCCGATTACACGCATATGTTGCGCGTGCACACGAGCGACATCGACGGCACGCGCGTCGCTTGCGAAGCGGCATTCGACGAACTCTTCGCGCGCTGGAAGTACATGGGCAAGGCGAAGGGTCCGGATGGGTTGCGCGTGCTGGAGTATGGCGTGGCGATGACCGAGGGCGTCACGCCGGGTATCGTCGGTGAAACGCTGCGCGGATTGTCGCGTGGTGACGTCCGCAACGTGGAGATGAAGAAATGATGCGTCGCAGCGCCGTCGGATTGGTGTTTCTGCTGTGTGCGGGCGCGGTCCACGCACAGGGACTGTTCCGCGACACGATGCCGCTCGATGTCACCATCGAGACGGAACTGAAGGCGCTGATCCGCGAGCGCGACAGCACGAAATTCACGCCGCACCCGGCGACACTCACCTATCGCGACGCCGCCGGCGTGTCGACGACGTTTCCCGCCACGCTTCGTGCGCGCGGTCACTTTCGTCGGCAGGCACGCAACTGCGAATTCCCGCCGCTGAAGCTGGAATTCGCGCGCAAGGATGCACGCGAGACGCTGTTCCAGGGCAACGCGAACCTCAAGATCACCACCAACTGCCGGCCCAGCACGTCCGATTACCAGCAGTACATCCTGGCGGAGTATGCGCTGTATCGCGTTTACCAGATCGTCAGTCCGAAGTACTTCCGCACCCGGCTGGCGCGCATCACGTATCACGACAAGGCGCGAACGATGAACGACGTCGTCTCGTGGGCCTTCTTCATCGAGGACGACAAGGAAGTCGCGAAGAAGTTCGGCGCCGAGATCGATGAAAGCCACGGTGCGCTGTTCCGCGATCTCGAGCCATCACAACTCGCGATCACCTCGCTGTTCGAGTACATGGTGGCCAACACCGACTGGTCCATCACGGGGCTGCACAACATCGCCCTGTTGCGCGACTCGACGGGCACGATCAGCCCGGTCGCGTTCGACTTCGACTGGAGTGGCGCGGTCAACGCGCGGTATTCGTTTCCCGACGCGCGACTCGGCATTCGCAGCACCACCGAGCGCCTGTATCGCGGCCCCTGTCGCACGATGGCGGAGTGGCAGCCGGTGCTCGACCGCTTCATCGCGGCGCGCCCCCGCATCGAGGCGATCTATGCGTCGCTTCCGGCGCTCGACGCGAGACGCAAGCGCGATGTGCTCGAGTACTTCGCCGAATTCTACAAGATCATCGGCGATCAGAAATCGGCGAGGCACGCACTGCTGGACGGGTGCCTGCCGCAAGGGAACTGAGAGTTCTTCGCGAGCGCGGAACTGCGTTGGATGGTGCGACCGCCGAGATCACGGAGTGCGCCGACGGCATCGTTCGGTGTCACGCGCAAGATCGGGAATGCCTTGGGTGGAGAGGCCGCCGAGGCCGGGGAGTGCGCCGTTGGAAACGTGCGGCGTCACGCGCAAGATCGCTGAATTGCTTTGGAAGTGCAGTTCACAAAAAAATGGTGCTCCGCAAAGCGTGACCCGCGCCGTCCGCGCACTCCCCGGCCTCTCCGCCCTATCCGTCCAACGCAGTTCTCGACGTCGCGCGGAACTCGGCAGGCTGCCGTCCGCGCACTCCGTGTTCTCGGTGATCTCTCCACCCAACGCAGTGTTCAGCGCCGCCTCACGACACGAAGGAATGCGTGACATCCGCATGACCGGCCAGGGCTCGCGAGTACATGCAGATCCCGTGCGTTCTGGTGAGCACCTCGTCGGCGCGGTCGGGCGGCAGTTCCGGCGCGGTGACGGCCAGCGCACTGGCCAGCCGGAACGCGCCGTCCGCTTCCTGGAGCACGCTCACGGTGCACGTGACGCTCACGTTCGTCACCGTCAGGCCAGCGGCCTTCGCGGCAAACTTGACTGATGTGGCGAAGCAGGCCGCATGTCCTGCAGCGAACAGATGCTCGGGACTGAGGCCGTTGCCGTCACCGCCAAGCTGCGGAGGAAATGCGAGACGACCGGTCAGCTTGCCGTCTTCCGTGGCGATGCTGCCGTCGCGGCCACCGACTGCGGTCGCGCGGACGTCGAGCAGTTTCTTGTGTTCGGGCATGATGCGGGCTCCGGTCGGGATCTGGCGCCATGGCATACAACGCGGGATCACCGGCATTGTCGCGATAGATTCCTGCCGTGGCGCCCTGAGGTGAATTCTCGAGAGCCAACGCTCGCCGAAGCTCGCGCACCGTTCAAGAACTGCCGAAAATGTCAGCAGGCGCTGCACCAGGCGCCGACGGGAGACTGCCGGATGTCCGTTCCACGAATTGCTGCAGCGTCATGTCCGATCGAACGCGCAGTGCGCGTCATCGGCGGCCGGTGGAAGACGATGATCGTCTATCATCTCCTTCCGGGCCCGCTGAGTTACGGCCATCTGCGCCGCCGGATGGGTTCATGCTCCGAGCGCGTGTTCGTCCGACAGGTGCGAGAGCTCGAAAGTGATGGAGTCGTTGAACGCGTCGCACTCGGCGGCAATCCCCCTCGCGTCGACTACCGCCTCACGCCCGTGGGGCTCGAGCTCCACGCGATGTTCGCGGCCATGAAGGAGTGGGGCGAGCTGCACGCGGAGCAGGCACACGACCTCGTGCCGCCTCGTGCGTCATGATTTCCGCTCACGAGCCGAAAATCCGCCTGCACGTCGTCTTGAGCTTTCAGTAGAGGGAGAGGCCTCCGAGGTCACGGAGTGTGCCGGATGCTTGCGACTGAGTAGCTCGGTGCATCGCTGACTGTATTGAACTGCGGTTCACACAGGGCCGGCACCTTGCAATGCACTGACGCTCGCCGATGGCACGCTCCGAGAGCTCGGTGACCTCTCCTCCTATCGTTGTTGCGATGCGCGATACACACCGCGCTGATGGCCGCTACTGCTGACACCGTCCATGCGGGTCCGGCTTCGGCTTGTCCACGACCACGCGATGGCCGAGGTTCGCGATTTCGACGGCTGATGCCTGCACCAGCTTCGCGATCTGCGTCATGCGATCGTAGTCGATGTACTGCGGTTCGTCGGTCACCTGGTGATAGTCGGCGTGCCCACCGGTGGTGAAGAACACGATCGGGATGCCGTAGCGCGCGTATTCGTAGTGGTCGCTGCGACAGTAGATGTTCTGCGGATGGCCGTCGGCGTCCAGGCTGTAGTCGAAGCGCAATCCCAGCTGCTGCACTCGATTGACGCGCTCCACCATGTCACCCAGTTCGGTGGACAGGCGCCGGGCACCGATCAGCTGCACGTAGCCCGCACCGCCATGGATGGCATCGCCGGCCTTCGTCACACCGGTGTAGTCGGTGGCCGCGCCGCGACCCACCATGTCCATGTTCAGCTCCGCGACGATCGATTCGCGCGGCACCGTCGGATGATCGGTGAAATATTCGGACCCGAACAGGCCGAGTTCCTCGCCGACGTGCCAGATGAAGAGGATCGAGCGCTTCGGTCGTGTCTTCGCGGTCGCGAATCGTTCCGCGATCTCGAGCACGCTCATCGAGCCCGACCCATCATCATCGGCGCCATTGTAGATCGAATCCATGCGTGCCGGGCTTGCCTTGCGCAGCGAATCCTTGAGCGCATTGATGCGCACCCAGTCGGCCTCTGTCGGCTTGGGCGGTGCGTTGTCGGCGCCCTGCGGTGCTGCGATGCGCATGAACGCATAGACCGAGTCGTGTTCGGCCGGTTCGGTCGAGAAGCCGATATGGTCGTTGTGCGCCCCGATGGCGACGTACTCGTTGCGTAGCGTCGGATCGGAGCCGCGCAGGATCGCGATCACGTTGCGACCCGGCGCCTCCTTCTCGGCGATGCGCACGGCGGCTTGAACCGTCGCTCCCGTCGCGCCGGTCCTCGCTGAATCGACGTCACCGCCGAGCATTGCGCGCGCGGCGGCGTTCGTGACATAGAAGTAGAGCGGCAGCGGTGTGGTGTCGGCCGGCTGCTTCTCGGTCACACCGAAAATCCGGTATGTCGCGTCGATGTACCCGGCCGGCATGTAGTCGACGCCCACGACCGCGATCGCCGCCGCCTTCATGTATCGCTGCGTGAGCTGGAAGCGATTGATGCGATTGTGATCGGGTTTGCCGTCCGCACCGCGGCCCGTCCGCATCACGACCACCTTGCCTGCGGCCTGCTCGACAGGCAGGTACGACGCCGTGTCACCGAACGTGCCGCCGAAGACGGCCGTCGCGCCGTTGACCGGACGATCCACGGTGCCCTGGTCACGCGGCACGAAGTCGGTCCACAACTTGAACGACGTGCCACCCACAGTCAGTGCCGACGCGTCAGACACCTCGCGACGCACGAGCGCGTTCTGGAAATACGTCCCGTTCTCGCCGGCCGGCTCGAGACCCAGTCGCGTCAGTTCACTGGCGATGAAATCCGTGCCCTTGTCGTTCCACGGCGTGCCGGCGAGACGGCCCATCATCGAGTCATCGGCAAAGCGATAGAGACGCGACATGAGGTCGCGCGCCGTGATCGCACCGGTCGTCGGCGGGCCGACGAACTTGAGCGGCAGCGAGGTGGTCGGCGCGGTGCCGCGTCGGATGCCGGCCGGTGCCGACTTCGGGGCCTGTGCCATCAGTGTCGCAGGCACGGCCAGCGCGAGAACACCGAAGCGCATCAGAGCGGAGTTGAGGTCACGCATGTCGAGAAGAGTGTAGGGAAAGAAAGTCATCTGATCCGGCGTCCGGCGTAACGTGCGACATCGAAACTGCCTTGACGGAGAGGTCACGGAGAGCCCGGAGAGTGCGCCATTCGCAACGTCCGGCGTAGCGTGCGACATCGAAACTGCCTTGGATGGAGAGGTCACGGAGAGCCCGGAGAGTGCGCCATTCGCAACGTCCGGCGTGGCGCGCAACACTGCCGAAATATTCTGGAACTGCAGTTCACAAAAAACCGATGCTTCCAAAAGCGCGGAGGTTGCACCTGGCGCACTCCCCGGCCTCTGCGACCTCTCCATCCAAAGCAGTTTGCGATGCTCCGCAATCACGCCGGCTCGCGCCATTGGCGCACTCCCCGGCCTCCGTGACCTCTCCATCCAAAGCAGTTTGCGATGCTGCGACTACGCCGGCTCGCGCCAGTCAGTTCCAGCGCCAGCGGTGAGACACCCACATCGCGGTTCGAGTTTACTGGATGGCCACCGGCGCGATCTCCGGTATCCCCCATCGGATAATGAGCCATGCGATCACGTACGCCACGCTGAACATGCCGAAGACCGGGACGTAGCTGCCGGTGGTTTGCAGCATCCAGCCGACGATTTCTGCAATGATCGCGCCCGCCAGCGCGCCGGAGAAACTCGACATGCCGACCACCGATCCGACCGCCTTGGGCGGAAACACGTCACCGATGATCGCATAGATATTGGCCGAGAACGCCTGATGCGCGGCGGTGCCGAGCGACACGAGCGCGACCGCCACCCACAACGAATCCGTGCGCGACGCATAGGCGATTGGCAAAGCGAACAGCGCCGCGATGAACAGCGTCGTCTTGCGTGCCTTGTCGAGTGTCATGCCGCGCCGGATGAAATGACTCGACAGCCAGCCACCGCCGATGCTCCCGATCGACGACACCTGATAGATGATGATCATCGGAACGCCGAGTGCAATGACCGATACGCCATGCCGCTCGTTGAGAAACTTCGGCAGCCAGAACAGGAAGAACCACCAGACGGGATCGGTCACGAACTTCATCAGGCACATCGTGATGACGTCGCGACGCTTGACCAGGGTGCGCCAGGGCAACGGCGGCGCCGGCTCCACCACACCATCACCCTGGATGAACGCCAGCTCCTCCGCCGACACGCGTGGGTGCTCCGCCGGCGGCGCGTACATCGTGAGCCAGAAGAACAACCACGTCAGTCCGATCAGTCCCGTCACGATGAACGCGGACTGCCAGCCGTAGCGCACCGCCAGCCACGGTACCACCAGCGGCGCGAGGATCGCACCGACATTCGTGCCCGAGTTGAACACCCCGGCCGCCAGCGCCCGCTCCGACCGCGGAAACCACTCGGCGATCGTCTTCACGGCCGCAGGAAAATTCACCGCTTCGGCAATGCCGAGTGCGCCGCGTGCAATGGCGAATGATCCGACCCCGGTCGCCAGCGCATGACCCGCTCCCGCGAGACTCCACGCGGTCAAGCCGGCTGCGTAGCCGCGGCGCACCCCGATCAGGTCGAGAAAACGGCCCATGCCGAGCAATCCGATCGCGTACGCCAGCTTGAATGCGGCCACGATGTTGCCGTAGTCCACCTCACTCCACTCGAGTGTGCGCTGCAGATCCGGCGCAAGAATCCCAAGCACCTGCCGGTCGAGATAGTTCAGCGTCGTCGCGAAGAACAACAGGGCGCAGATGCGCCAGCGATAACCCCGAACAATCGAGACGGACATGTCGTGTCGTGGACCGGCTGACGCGGAGGCCTTGGCAGGGTGCGGTGGCGAGCCCATGATATGACCCCGTGACCACCTCAACGCAACGTGCAGGACACTGATGCAGATGACCATGCGCTGGTTCGGGCCCGGCGATCCGGTGCGACTCGAGTACATCCGCCAGGTGCCCGGTGTGAACGGCATCGTCAGTTCTCTGCACGATGTCGCCGTCGGGACCGCGTGGACGACCGATGGCATCGAGGCGCATGCGGAGCGGATCGACAAGGCCGGATTGCGCTTTGCCGTCGTTGAAAGCATCCCGGTGCATGAGGACATCAAGCTCGGCGCGCCGTCACGCGACCGCCTCATCGATGCCTTCGCGGAAAGTGTGCGCGTGGTCGGTGCCGCAGGGGTGCCGGTCGTTTGCTACAACTTCATGCCCGTCTTCGACTGGATGCGGACCGACCTGCACCTGTTGCGGGATGACGGATCGACGGCCCTCGCGTTCTCACAGTCGGCACTGGATGACGTGGACCTGTCGCGTGGTACCGGTGACCTGCCCGGGTGGGCCACGACGTACGACGCCACGGCCATGTCGGAGCTGCTGCACGCATGGCGCAGCGTGAACGCTGAACGGCTCTGGGAGAATCTCGCGTACTTCCTCGAGCGCGTCGTGCCGGTGGCCGCTGCGTGTGGCGTCAACCTTGCGCTCCATCCCGACGATCCACCATGGCCAATCTTCGGGCTGCCGCGCATCATCACGTCGGGGCCGGCGCTGCAGCGCGTGACGAGCCTTCACGACGATCCCGCCAACGGCATCACGTTCTGCACCGGGTCACTCGGGTCGAGTGCCGCCAACGACCTGCCCGCGATGGTGCGCGCGCTCGAGGGGCGCATTCACTTCACGCATAGTCGCAATGTGCTACGAACAGGTGCGTACGACTTCGAGGAGGTGCCACATCCCGGCGCATTCGGTGATGTCGACATGTTCGCAGTGCTCGCCGCCTTGCACGACATCGGCTTTGACGGGCCGATGCGACCCGATCACGGCCGCATGATCTGGGGCGAGACCGGCCGGGCAGGGTACGGGCTGCATGACCGCGCGCTTGGCGCGATGTACCTGCAGGGCCTCTGGGAAGCGATCGTGCGACAACAACCGGTTTTTCAGCAGCAGCCACTCTCACCACGGCGAATACCATGACGCGTTGCATCTCCGATTCAAAGCATGCAAGCGCGACCGCGTGGCGTCGCTGGGCGCTCGCTACCGTCTGCGTGCTCGCCTCAGGCGCACCGCTTGCCGCCCAGCGCTCCGACAGCGTCGCAGTGATCGAAGCGGCGCAGACGGCGCTGCGTGCGATCTCCACCCGTGACACCGCACTCGCGCGCACGGTATTCCTGCCTGGCGTGCAGTTGATCGCCGTCATGGATCCCGCACCGCCGACGGCAAGCCCGCGCATGCAGTCGGACACGACGTTCTATCGCACGCTGCCTGGCGGAAAGGAAAAGCTGCTCGAGCGCATGTGGTCACCCACCGTGCTGCTCTTCGGCAGTGTGGCGCAGGTGCACGCGCCGTACGATTTCTTTGTCGACGGCACGTTCTCGCACTGCGGCACCGATGTGTTCATGCTCGTGCGCGCGAAAGGCGAGTGGCGCATCAGCAGCATCACCTACACCGCGCAGCGTTCGGGCTGCGCTCCAAGCCCGCTCGGTCCGCCCGGAAGGTGACCGGTCGACGCAGGACTCAGCGCTGAATCACCGTGGCGCGACGACTGTGCACGCCGTCGCTGACCGTCACGACGTATCCGCTGCTGCGATGGATCGTGATTCGACCGTTCCAGCCGATGCCAAGCATCTCCCCGCTGTGGTCGTCGCGCACGAGCAGTGCCTGACCAGCCGCTGAAAGCAGTTCGCTGGCACCGCCAGGTGTGATGCGCGAGGTGACGATGTCGGACGATGCCCGAGCGATGACGTGTGCGCTCGCGCCGGCGCGAGTGGTCGCGACGACCTGTGCGGCCGCGCCCGCAGCGGGTATCACGGCGAGGAAGTGACGAATACCCCCGCCATGGTCGATCGCGGCTGACGCGACCAGTTGTCGACCGACGACCGCGCCGGCGGCGTCACGCAGTTCCACCATGACGTCGCCGTCCGCGGTGGCGTGCGGCACGCGCACCTCGGCATCCAGTGCGGGACGCAGCGTCACCCGACCATCGGCGGCGATCGTGCCCGCGATCAGCGTCGCGCGTGTGCGCGCGGTGCGTGTCACCACGCTCGCTGCCGCCTGACGCCAGCGCAACACCGCGCTCCATGTGTATGGGCTCGCCCATACCGGTGAGCAATACGACATCACATCGCCCGTGCTCGCGGCATGCGGCAGGGCTGCGATGGTGAGGCCGCTGGCCCAGGCAAAGACGTCGTGACCAGGCGTACCGATCGCGCCGAGTGCTCCGGGATAGGCGGTGTCGATCGGCGCAAGTGCACCACATCCCGGCGCATGACTGCGTCCGAAAATGTGCCCGAGTTCGTGTGCCACGAGATCGCGACCGTACGATGCGCCGAACATTGGCGACAACTCGAGCGAGACGGCCGTACGGGTGCCGCTACCGGTCCGCGTCGGGCCCGTCGGAACGAAAGCGTAGCCGCCGTTGGTGATCTTGCTGAAGCCGGCGGGAATCGGCACGACGCCGTACCACACGGCCTGCGGCGTGTCGCTCAGCACCCGTGCGATATCCACATCCTGCAGCACGGACAGCCAGAAGCCGGGTGCGGCGCCATCGGGTGCGGTGCCGAAACTCGACTCGGATGTGATGGGTGTACCGATGGTTGCGCTGAGTGCGCCGGTCGGCAGCATCGCGCGCACACCCGACGCATACTGCTCCAGATTGAGCACCGACACGTTGCCCGAGAGTCCATCGTGTCGTGCCAGCACGATCGGCACGAAACGCACGTCGAGCGGCGGCAGCACGACGCTCGTCACGACGCCGGGCGCGGTGGCGGGGAACAGATTGTCTCCGCGCGTCGAGTCTGGGGTGGTGTTTGCCGGATCGATCTCCACCTGCCACCACAACGAGTCACGCACGACGATGCCGGGCACGAGGATCTGTGCGCTCGGGCTGGCCGCATTCACGCTCGGCCCCAGGATACCGGCCGACCGCGTCGTATCGACGCGCAGCAGCACGCCGTCCCGGTAGAGTCGCAGCACGACAGGCACCGAAGTCGCGCTTTCGCGGGTGCGCGCGATGAGCACATTCGCGACCATCGGCTGGCCCGCCACCATCGGAATCGATCCGTGCTCGTCCTGTGCACCCTGCGTGAATTGCACGCGCGTCACGCGCAGGTTCGCACCATCGTTGGCTGGCGGCGTCGGCGCGGGTGCCGTCGCGTCACGGGACGCACAGGCGGACAGCATCACTGCGGCAAGGAGGCCGAAAAGCAGTGACGATCGAGCGAACATCAATTCTCCGGGTGGGCCATCGGTGACAATCGTATGGAGGACGTCGGCCGTCGACGACGCTCCGCCTCAGCCACCGTCACCGGCCTCGCCCGGCACCCACACCGAGACACTGCCGGCAGGACAATGGAATTCGGCCCAGCCGTGCGCATCCGTCGTCACGACGTCGGTGATATGGCCCGTGAGATCGTGATACGGCGCATTCCCTGCGCCGACGCGCATTCGCTTGAAGCCGGCATCGCCGTTGCTCAGCACGACGGCCAGTCCACCGGGGTGCTCATCGTCCCCCAGTCGCGAAAAGCCGATACAGTTCGCGTGATCGAACCAGTCGCACTGCTCCCCGTACGCCCAGCGCTGCCGCGCGAGCAGGAAGCGATCGACGAGGAAGCGATGTGGCGCCAGCCGGATGTCGTAGGTTTCGCCGTCGCGACCCTGGTCCGAATATTCCGCGCCGAAGTAGTCGGCGTAGAACACGCAGGGATATCCGTCGCGGCGCAACAGGATCAAGGCATATGCGAGTGGCTTGAACCACTCCTCGACCACGCTCTCCAGCGCCTGCAGCGGTTGTGAGTCGTGATTCTCCACCAGCGTCACGGCATGCGTGGGCATGCGTTGCACCAGTGTGTCGTCGAAGATCGTCGACAGGTCGAAGTCGCGCCCGCCCGCTCCCGCGAGATGAAACCGGTGATGCAGCGGCGCGTCGAAGAGCGTGATCCGACCTTCCGTCACGCTGATGAACCGCAGCAGCGCATCGATGTCGAAGCTCCAGTATTCGCCTACGGCGAACAGTTCCTTGCCCGTCTTCGCACTCACGGCGTGCATCCAGTCACGGAAGAACGTGGCGTCCACGTGCTTCACCGCATCGAAACGGAAGCCATCCACGCCGGTGGTGTTCACGAACCAGTCCCCCCAGTACTCAAGCTCACCGCGCACTTCCGGAT
>JACMLX010000096.1 GCA_014379355.1 Gemmatimonadaceae bacterium | reverse complement strand
TGAGCGGCACGCACGTCCTGATCCGGCGACGCGTCGTGTCGGGCCAGAGAAAACCAGACGCACGAGAAGTGACGGGAGTGCAGCGAGAGAGTTGCCGAGCGCCCGATCCGGGTCAGCAGGAGCGCGTCGTCGGCGAGTTGGGCGAAATGTTGCAGCACGTCATCGAAAGTGCGCTGTTCGGACGCGATTTCGAAGGTTCGGCCGACGTGCAGGTAGAGGTCGGCCAGTCGGGACATGGTCATGGTGGGACCGAAGGGTCGTGAGTGGCGTCGATGCGCCGGTCAGCGCAAGCCCGTCGCGCGAGCTGGAACGGTTGCGAGATAGCGTCGGATGGAGAGCAGTTCGTCATCGGTCATGTGCGCGTAGTCCTTCCACGGCATCCGCGTGCTGATGGCCGCGCCGTTCGGTCGTTGCCCGGTGCGGATCGCGCGAACGAAATCCTGGTCGCTCCACGTGCCGATACCGGTCGGCGTGATGTTGCGCGCCGGTGGAAAGTCAGGCGGTGCGCCAGGAATACGCCCGCCGCTGAGCTGGGGTCCGTGGCAGCCCTTGCAGCCCTGTGCGAGATACCGACCGTGCTCCGCGCTGACGCCCTCCGGCGCGCGCGCGACATGTGGTCGCGCATGATCGATCCGGTCGTATGGGATGAGCACCAGCTTGCCGGTCACCGCGAGTATTCGGGCGATCGGGCCGATTGATGTGGGCGGCATACGCCGATCGACGGGAGGACGTGTGCGCAGGTACGCAATGAGCGCCGCGACGTGATCGTCGGCGAGATCCGAGAATTCGTGCGACGGCATGAACCGCAGCGGACGCCCATTCGCAGCCACACCATGTCGGACCGCCGCCTCGAGCGCCGCGTCGTCGTATCGCGAGAGCATGCCTCCCTCGCCGGTGGTGAGATTCGATGGGGTCAATCGCATCACGAGCGGCACGTCGACGATCGTCCGGCCACCGAGATCCTCGCCGTGGCATCCCGTGCAGCCGGCAACCGCCGTTGCGAGATGCTGACCACGTGCGACTGAGACGGAATCGAGCGACACGCGGAGCGCTGCCTGCGGTGGCAGCGTGACGGGTCGACGCATCTGCCACTCCACGAAACCGTATACGACGGTGAGGGCGAGCGCGCCAAGGGCGAGACCGACCAGGAGCACCTGGCCAGCGCGTTTGAACCAGAACATGAATTTCTCCGGGAAAGGCGCCGCGGCACCACGGGAGGTCCCGGGGCGCGGACGTCGACGGGCTGATGGCTATCGCATCAGGCCATGGGCAACGACATAACGGACCAGTTCCGCGTTCGAACTGGCGGGAATCTTTTCGAGCAGGCGCGCGCGATACGTGCTCACCGTTTTCACACTCAGTGCGAGCGACGCCGCAATCTCGGTCACGCTGCGTCCGGAGCCGAGCAGGCACAGCACTTCGAATTCGCGATCGCTGAGCCGGTCGTGCGGCAGGCCATCGGCGCCCGCACTGAGATCTGCCGCCAAGCGCTCCGCCAGCGTGGCACTCACATATCGCCCGCCGCCGTGCACCTTCCGCACTGCGGCGACCAGTTCACCGGGCGAGTGATCTTTCGTGAGGTACCCGCGCGCGCCGGCGCGCAGCGCACGCATCGCATACTGCTCCTCCGGATGCACGCTCAGCACCAGCACCGCCACGGACGGGTGCGACGTGCGCAGGACTTCCAGCAACGGGATCACCCCCGGTCCCGGCATCGACACGTCCAGCAGCAGCACGTCGACGGCCATCGCGCGCAACGCGACCTGCAGATCGTCGCCGTTCGACACCTGGCCGACGACGATCATGTCGCCGGCATCGGCAACGATGCTTGACAGGCCTGCCCGTACGATCGGATGATCGTCCGCGATGAAGAGGCGGATCACGTGGCGTCCGTCGGGATCGGAAGGTGGAGTGTGACAGTCGTACCACGACGGGCGCGTCCCCGGATCGTGAGTGTGCCGCCGGCGGCGATCGCACGTTCGCGCAAGCCGAGCAAGCCAAGTGAGCGTGTATCCGCCATCTCGCCATCCGTGATGCCGCGGCCGTCGTCGCGCACCGACACCGTCAACGAATCGGGCACGACGCGAAAGACCACGTGCGCGGAACGGGCTTCGGCGTGACGGGCAACGTTCGTCAATGCTTCCTGCACGATCCGGAACACGGTCGTGCGCGCGTCGCTGCTCAGCGGCGGATCGCGAGGCGGCACGTCGAGCGTCGTGCGGACGCCGGTGCGCTTCGCGAACTGCTGCACCAGCCATTCGATCGCGGCGACCAGGCCGATGTCGTCGAGCACCGCCGGTCGCAATGTGGTCGCGATGCGCCGCACGACTTCGAGCGCGCCAGCGATGCGCTCGAGGGCCTCGGCCAACCGGGCGTGCGCGCGCGTCGCATCCGGTGGCAGATGGGCGTGCGCCCACGCGACGTCGAGCTTCACGCCCGTGAGCACCTGTCCGAGCTCGTCGTGAATCTCGCGCGAAATCGATCGACGCTCTTCCTCACGCACCTGATGCTGACGGCTCGAGAGTGCGCGCAGCTGCTGTTGGGACGACTCGAGCTGCAGCTCCGCATGGTATCGATCGGTCACGTCGTGTGCGATCGTCAGCACACAGGGCACGCCCTGCAATTCGATCAGCGTCGATGACAGCCGCGTGATCTCGCGCCGCCCGTGGCGTTCGTAGCCGGCGAATTCGAGCTCGATGATCGTCTTCTCACGCTTCAGTCGCTCGATGTAACGGTCACGCAAGGTCGGGTCTGCCCACAGGCCCATCTCGACGGACGTGCGACCGATGACGTCACCGCGGTCCCTGCCGAGGTCACGCAGGAACGCGTCGTTGACCTCGATGAACCGGCCATCGTCGAGCCGATTGATCGTCAACCGGAACGGTGAGAGTCGAAACGCCGCTTCATATCGCGCCTCCGATTCACGCAGCGCCGTTTCCGCCCGGTGACGCTCCGTCACATCCCGCTGTACACCGAAGTGGCCGGCGACTCGGCCATCCGGCGTGCGCAGCACGATGTACTCGCCCTCGATACGAATCGCCGTCCCGTCCAGGCGCCGCTCGTCCGTTTCGTAGCGCGACTGACCCGCCGATAGGAACGCCTTCCATCGTGCACGGGCGGACTCAGGGTCGTGCGCGAAGAAATCCGCCGGGGTCCTGCCGAGGAAACTGTCGCGCGACGCGCCGAACTGCGCCAGCATCGCATCGTTCACACGTGTGATGCGCTGATGCGCGAACACGTATTCAATCAGCGTATCGTGGTCTGCACCGGGCGCATCCCATGCCACCGGTTCGTCGATCATCATGAAGAAGGCACCTGTCAGCGACTGGCTGAAAAACAGCTCCAGCAGCGTGGCGTCCCCGAGAGCCGGGATCGAAGAGTCAGGAGGCATCGTGGCGATTCGTTCCAGATCGGCTGGCGAGAACGCGCAAGGCGTCATGAATGCGAGACGGCCCTGCAGAATACGCGACGACCATCGGGTGGCGCGCGGCGCACGGGACATCACAACGGTTGCGGCTCGGTGTACAGGAAGTCGTCGAGTGCCACGGCGTCGACTGTGCCGCCCGATGAGATATCCTTGAGCCCGCTAATCAGCGCACCGGTGCCTAGCGTGATGCGGACGCTCGCGACCAATGGGGACGGGAACCGTGCCCCTGCGAAGCTGAGTGCCGTCGCGCCGCTCCGTACAGGCACGATGAGGGTTCCCAGCGACTTCCCGGCGCGATCGAAGAATTCCAGCGTCGTGCGATTGGCCACGTCGACGTCGACGAATACGGCGCCGAACCCCGCCACCACCCCGGTCGTCGCTTCGCCGGCACGACGGAACTGCACATCGATCACGTTCGCTCCGCTCGGCGAGAAGATCTTGTTCGGGCTGAAGGCGGCGAATTCCCCGACCAGCGCCGGACTCAGGTCGCCGAATAGAGTCGTATCGTTTCGAAATCCACTACCGGATGTGCTGAGGACCAGCCCGAGCTTGACGTTCGTGTTGAAGAAGTCCGCCGGGAACCGGTTGTCGGCGTTGTTGAACTGGGAGGGAACACCGTCCCAGTTGACTTCCCGGCGACCGCTGGTTGCCGGCCCGACGGTCCCGCCGTTCCGGGGCTCGCCGAGCACGATGCGGAAGTTGGCCACGGACGTCGTGACGTCCCCCGACCCGGTCACCACGTCGGCCGTCGTGATGGGGAGCGGTGCAGGATTCGTCGTATCGTAGATGCTTTCGTCGCACGCCGTGAGCGCGCTGACGAGCAGGAGGGCGGCAAGAAAATGGTACTTGTTGAGCATGGGCGGGTAGTCTCCAGTGGAATCACGTCGGCCGGCGCGTCACACCGTGTGACGTCCTCCGACATCAGGAGGCTACCGATGCTGTCCGGGCGCGAGGATCGGCGCGTGACGCCAATCGGCGCCAGACGTTTGTATTCGCGTTTGTCGGACATATTCCTACGTGCGGTGATACGCCGTCGGACTGTGGCTGTGCTGGCGATCGCGACGGCTGGAGCGCCGCCGCCGTTGCTGCCTCGGTGACCGTCGTCTAAACTTCGCTGTCTGCGTTGCAGTAGCGTGACGAAGCCCCGCATGCCCTCACGGCGGAGATGCCGGGGGGCTTTCTTGTTGGTATCGCCGTATTTCCTGCCGTTTCCGCCAGTCCATCTCCATGCTCCTCGCCCTCTGGGACGCGATCAAGGCTGGATACCTGCGTGTCATCGCGCCGGTGGCGGATCTGCTCGTGCGGTACCGCGTCAGTCCCAATCTCATCACCACCTTCGGCACCATCTGCACGATGGTGGCCGGTGGCATCTTCGCGAGCGGACACATTCGGACGGCGGGATGGTTTCTCGGATTGACCGCATTGTTCGACGTGCTCGATGGCACCGTCGCACGCCGGACGGGCCGCAGTACCACCTTCGGGGCCTTCTACGATTCGACGCTGGATCGCGTCGCGGACGGTTTCGTGCTCGGCGGCCTGGCCATGTTCTATGGCATGAATGCGGCCCATCGCAGTCCGATCATGCTCGCGATCACGATTGCAGGCCTGATCGGCACCTTCCTCACGTCGTACACCCGCGCGCGGGCCGAATCGCTGGGCCTCGACGCCAAAGTCGGCATCATGCAGCGACCGGAGCGCGTCGCGCTGCTGGCTGCGCCGCAAGCATTTTTCGGTCTGGCGCTGAATGGGTGGGTGCTGGCCGGTATCGTCACCCTGTTGTCGGTCACGGCGTGGATCACGGCGATCCAGCGGATCCTGTTCGTGTATAACGTGACGCGTGCGGCTGAGGCCGCCAGCGAGCCCGTGCTCGCATCGCGCCAATCCAGTGCACCCTCCGCGTCCGCTGCGTCGCGCTCGGACGATGTTCCTGCTCCCGTTGCGCCCTGACGGCGCCGCTCTTCCCCCTGGAGACCTCACCTCGTGTCCGGTTCGCTCACTCGTCCGACGTCCATCGCTCCCGCCACTGGCAAGCTCGGTATCCTGACGCCGGGCCTTGGCGCCGTCGCCACCACGTTCATGGCGGGAGTGGAAAGCATCCGTCGCGGCCACACGAAGCCCATCGGGTCACTCACGCAGATGGCGACGATCCGCCTCGGCAAGCGCACGGAGCATCGGTCGCCGCTGATCAAGGACTTCGTGCCGCTGGCCGGACTGAGCGACATCGTGTTCGGCGCCTGGGATCCGATTGGTGATGACGCGTACACGGCAGCGAAGAAGGCCGGCGTCCTGTCGTCCGATCACCTCGAACCGTTGAAGGACTTCCTCTCGGCGATCACGCCGATGTCGGCGGCGTTCGAGGCGCGATTCGTCACACGGCTGCTCGGCGTCAACAACGTGAAGACCGGACCGACGTATCGTGACATCGCGGAGCAGCTGCGCGCTGACATGCGGAAGTTCAAGGCCGACAACGGCTGCGATCGTCTCGTCATCGTGTGGTGCGCGAGCACGGAAGCATTCATCCAGCCCGGCCCACAGCACCAGACCCTGGCCTCATTCGAGAAGGCGCTGGATGAGAACGATCCGGCCATCGCCCCTTCGATGTTGTATGCGTACGCCGCGCTGATGGAGAAGGTGCCGTTCTGCAACGGCGCGCCGAACCTGACCGTCGATCTGCCCTGCATGCTGCAACTGGCACACGACAACGGGGTGCCGGTGAGCGGCAAGGACTTCAAGACCGGCCAGACCTGGATGAAGACCGTGATCGCGCCGGGCCTCAAGGCGCGCATGCTCGGACTGGCCGGCTGGTACTCGACCAACATCCTTGGCAATCGCGATGGCGAAGTGCTCGATGACCCGGCGTCGTTCAAGACGAAGGAAGAGTCGAAGCTGTCGGTGCTGCACAACATCCTGCAGCCGGACGTCTATCCCGAGTTGTACAAGGATTTCTCCCACGTCGTCCGGATCAACTACTATCCGCCGCGCGGCGACAACAAGGAAGGCTGGGACAACATCGACATCGTCGGGTGGATGGGATACCCGATGCAGATCAAGGTGAACTTCCTGTGTCGCGACTCCATCCTTGCGGCACCGATCGTGCTTGATCTGGCGCTGTTCAGTGACTTCGCGCAGCGCGCCGGCATGAAGGGCATCCAGGAATGGCTGTCGTTCTACTACAAGAGCCCGATGGTGGCACCGGGACTGCAGCCGGAACACGATCTGTTCATCCAGCAGACGAAGCTGAAGAACACGCTCCGTTTCCTCATGGGCGAGGAGCAGATCACGCACCTTGGCCTGGAGTACTACACCTGATGCGTCTGGTGCAGCGTGGGTTCACGGCGATGATCGCTCTGGCGATCATCGTTGGCTGCACCGCCCGCGATCCGCAGGCCGCGATCGACACGCGCATGTGGACGGATGATCTCACCTTCCGCATCCGCCTGTCGCCGCGTCCGCCGTTTGCGCGGGAGGATGTGATCGTGAAGGTGGTGGTCGCCGACAAGGAATCCGGTGCGCCCGTCGAGAATGGCCAGGGCCGCATCTACGCCATGAGTCACGATAGCGTGAAGGTGTACGATGGCCTCGAGCGCGGACCCGAGCCCGGCACGTATTACGCGAAGCTCAACTTCGTGACGGCCGGTGAGTGGGCCATCGGTCTGCAGTTCCGTCGCGACTCGACCAAGAAGCTCGAGACCATGGACTGGTTGCAGTCGGTCCGCAACGCGCGCTGATCCCATGCGACTCTTTCACCGCACCTCGATCCTTCCGTCAGACGTGATTGCGCTCGCCGACGAGCACTTCAAGGCGCTCGGCCTGCGGGGCACGTCCGACACGATGCGATCGCGCACGTTCACTGGCGAGCTTGGCACCCTGCAGCTCAAGGTGCGCAGCGACGGCGGACATTACACGCTGGTCGAGGCGTTCACCGACCAGATCGGCGAGAGTCGTCTCGACAAGAACGTGAAGAAGTTCTTCAATCGTGTGCACCGCGCAGCGGACCCGCATCACGCGCCAGCGGCAGGTTACTGACGTGGAATTTCCGGCGCATTCGCTCGACCTGGATGCGATGCTCGCAGCGCCGCCCGGTGCGGACGCTGCGCTGGCACGGGCACCCCGTCCGCATGCCGACAAGCTGGATCGCGCACAGCGCCTTGCGCTCTATCGGCACATGCGCATGACGCGCACGCTCGAGGAACGCCTGGTCGCGCTCTATCGGCAGACGAAGGTGATCGGCGGATTGTTCCGCTCACTCGGGCAGGAAGCAGATGCCGTGGGCAGCGCCTTCGCGCTCGAGCGGCGCGACATCAT
This sequence comes from Gemmatimonadaceae bacterium, assembly GCA_014379355.1. GTDB lineage: Bacteria > Gemmatimonadota > Gemmatimonadetes > Gemmatimonadales > Gemmatimonadaceae > JACMLX01. The sequence continues at coordinate 13,674 of JACMLX010000096.1, read as the reverse complement.
GTCACCGCTGATCCGCAACATGGGCTCGATGCTGGTGAAGGGTGCGACGCCGCTCGAGATCCTGCGCCAGTACATGGCGAAGGGAAACTCACCCACCCGCGGGCGTGAGCTGAACATTCACTTCGGCGATCTGGAACGGGGGTTCGTCGGACAGATTTCCCACCTCGGCGACATGATACCGGTGATGGCCGGCATCGCGCTGTCGTTCAAGATGCGTGGTGAGGATCGCGTCGTGCTGGTCTACATCGGCGATGGCGCAACGTCCACCGGCGCCTTCCATGAAGGCGTGAACTTTGCCGCCGTGCAGCAGGTGCCGCTGGTGGTCGTCGTCGAGAACAACGGCTATGCGTACTCCACGCCGACCGGCCGACAGACCGCCGCGAACTCGTTCATGGACAAGGCGCTCGGATACGGCATCGCCGGTGTGCAGGCGGATGGCAATGACGTGCTGGCCGTGTACGACGTGACGAAGGCGGCCGTGGATCGCGCGCGCGCCGGCAGCGGACCGACGCTCGTCGAGCTGATCACGTATCGGCGCAAGGGCCATGCGGAACACGACAATCAATCGTACGTGCCGACCGGCGAAATCGAATGGTGGGCGGCCCACAACGATCCCATCGATCGGTTCGTCGCATGGTTGACCACGCACGATTCGGTCTCGGCCGACGAGTTCGCGGAAATCGATGCGTCGGTGAGCCGTGAGATCGACGCAGCGACTGACGAAGCGGACCTCAGCCCCATGCCCGACGCCCTCGACGCCCTCGACGGCATCTACGCCGATCCGCCGACCATCGCACCGCACTGGTATCGCGAGGGTGTGCGCGCGGCCGTCGACATCCACGAGCGGCCAGCCAGCTGGGGCACGCACGATGGCTGAGATCACGTACCTCGAGGCCATCCGCGAGGCGCTGTTCGAGGAAATGGAGCGTGATCCCAATGTCTTCTGTCTCGGCGAGGACATCGGTGCGTACGGTGGTGCATTCAAGGTGACCGAGGGACTGCAGGCGAAGTTCGGCGACCAGCGCGTGATCGACACGCCGATCTCCGAGGCGGCCATCATCGGGGCGGCTGCCGGTGCGTCGCACATGGGCCTGCGACCGGTCGCGGAGCTGCAGTTCATCGACTTCATCTCGTGCGGCTACGACATGCTGACGAACTATGTCGCGACGGCCCGGTATCGTGCGTTCCTGCCCTGCCCGATGGTCGTGCGCGGGCCGAGCGGCGGCTACGTGCGCGGTGGTCCATTTCATTCGCAGAACCCGGAAGCCGCGTTCCTGCACACGCCCGGCCTCAAGATCGTCTATCCGGCCACGGCCTCCGACGCCAAGGGCCTGATGAAGGCGGCGATTCGCGACGACGACTGCGTCCTGTTCTTCGAGCACAAGTACCTGTATCGTCGTGTGAAGGATGTCATGCCCGACGGGGATCACGTCGTCCCGATCGGCAAGGCACGCGTGGCGCGGGAGGGGACTGACGTCTCGATCATCACGTACGCGGCGACGGTCTGGAAAGCGCTCGAGGCTGCGGAGCAGTTGCAGACGGAGGACGGCATCTCCGTCGAGGTGATCGACCTCCGGACGCTGCTCCCGATGGATGACGACGCGATCGTCGCGACCGTGAAGAAGACGAACCGCGTGATGGTCGTGCACGAGGACACACGCACCGGCGGCATCGCCGGTGAAATCACCGCGCGCATCAATGAGACCTGCTTCGAATGGCTCGATGCACCGGTGCTCCGCGTCACGGCGCACGATGTGCCGCTGCCGTATTCGCCACCGCTCGAAGATTTTGTACTGCCACAAGTGAGTGACATCGTCACCGTGGCCCGACATCTCGCTCGCTACTGATCGTGACCGAACCGCAGTCTGCCGTACCGTCGGTCGTTGCCGACGAGGACAGGACGAACCGGCGCTACCGCAACATCGGTGTCGGCTGTTTCACCACCTTCATCGGCTTCTTCGGCGGTGGCATGATTTCCGTGCTGATCGCCAAGACCATCTCGCAGGCGCTCAACGAACCGCAGTGCGAAGGCTTACCTACGTGTAACTGGCTGACCTGGGCCGCCCGTGGCGGTGTGCTTGGCATGATTATTCTTCCGACGATCTCGGTGTGGCGCCTGAAGCGTGGCGACGCCGAACATGACCGGTCCCGTACTCTCGACTGAAGGGTGAGCCAGTGGCTCGAATTGATATCGTAATGCCGCAGATGGGTGAGTCGATCGCCGAAGGCACGCTGTCGCGCTGGCTGAAGAAGCCGGGCGACGCCGTGAAGCGCGATGAGCCCATCTTCGAGATCTCCACCGACAAGGTGGACGCCGAAATTCCATCGCCGGCCGCCGGAATCCTGGTCGAGATCATCGTCGCCGAAGGGGTGACGGTGCCGGTGCAGGCAATCGTGGCGCGTCTCGAGACGGATGCGGCGTCGGCGGCCGTCGTGTCCAACGATCCGGTGGTTGCGCCCGCGTCCGAGTCGGTCAACGTCGCGCCGCCCGCGGCCGTCGAGACGGTAGCGCCGTCGACGGCACCGATGGCCGCGCCGGTCGCGGCTGACAGTCTCGAGGAGCGATTGCGCACACGTTCCTCGCCACTGGTGCGCAAGATCGCCGCCGAGCACGGCGTCGCGATCGCCGACATCAACGGTTCGGGCATCGCAGGTCGCGTGACGAAGCGTGACATCCTCGCGCATCTCGACACCGCGCCGGCGGCCCCCGCCGTCGCACCGCCGGTCACGTCGCTGCCTGGTGCGATGGTCGTGCCCGCGGCGTCGACTGCACACGACGTGCAATCCGCTCAGGTCTGGCCGGGCGACGTCGTCGAGCCGTTCTCCAAGATCCGCCGGCTGACGTCGGATCACATGACGCAGGCGCGACGCGTCGCGGCACACGTCACGAGCTTCTTCGAGATCGACCTGACCCGTGTGGCGCGCATTCGCCAGGGTATGCGCAAGGACTTCGAGGCGCAGAACGGGCAGAAGCTCACCTTCCTGCCGTTCATCGTGCAGGCCGTGATCGCACAGCTCAAGCGGCACCCGATGATGAACGCGGCGGTGAACGGCACGGACATGATCTACCGCAAGCAGTACAACATCGGCATCGCCGTCGCGCTCGACCCCACGGGCCTCATCGTCCCCGTCGTGAAGCGTGCCGATGACCTGTCGCTCGGCGGACTCACCAAGTCCATCAACGATCTCGCCGCGCGCGCACGCTCGAAGGCACTCAAGCCCGATGACGTCACGCAGGCGACGTTCACCATCACGAACCCGGGCGTGTTCGGTTCCCTCATGGGCACACCAATCATCCCGGTCGGTACCACCGCGATCCTTGGACTCGGCGCGATCGAGAAGCGGCCCAAGGTGATCACGGGACCGGATGGTGAAGACACGATCGCGATCCGCACCTGCGCGTATTTCTCGATCTCCTTCGATCACAAGGTCGTGGATGGTGCCGACGCGGATCGCTTCATGGCGGACCTGAAGCGGTCGCTCGAGAGCCTGCCCGAACCGACGGTCTGACGGTGGCACGCTCGCTCGTCATGAAGCGAACCATCGTGCCGTTCCCCGATCGCGCGCGGTACATGGAGAAGCTCCGGAAGCGGAAGGCGTACTACACGTCGGCCGGCTGCAACTTCTGGGTGTTCGAGGAGGCTGCCCTGAACGGCGCCTTCATCGAATTCACCGAGGCTCCGGATCGTGACACTCTGCAGTCCGCACTTGCCGGTGCCACCGAATTGGTGCTCGACGCCAACCGCATCTATCAGGAGATCTCGCTGTCATGATCACGACACGCACGGTCTCCCGCGATGGCGTCGTCTGGGCTGTCGCGCCGTCAGGCTTCATCACGCAGTACGTCGGCGACGAATTCAGCCTCGTCTTCACGCGCATCGACGACGCGCCGCCGGAAGTACGATTCACGCGATATTCCCCGGGCGGCACACGTTCGCGCGAGGCGTCGTTCGAGACGCTCTCGGATGCGACGCTGCTTCGGTTGCTCGGCACCTCGCAGCCGAGCGTGCGCGCGCCCGAGGGCGGTTACCGGTCGTGACGGATCCCACGGCTCCACAGGGGCCGTATGTGGATCTGCACGCGCATACCACCGCGTCGGATGGCCGGGCCACGCCGGAAGAGTTCATCGCCCTGGCGAAAGCCGCCGATCTGCAGGCGGTCGCGATCACCGATCATGACACGCTCGACGGATTGGCAGCAGGGCAGGTCGCTGCCGATGCCGTGGGCATTCACCTCGTGCACGGCATCGAGCTGAGCACGATCGACGGTGCGCGCGAGATCCATCTGCTCGGCCTGCATCTCGAGAAGACGGACGTACTCGCCGGGAAACTGGTTGCCGTGCAGGCGGCGCGCGTCGATCGCGCGGTCGAAATCGTCGCGAAGCTCAACAAGCTGGGGCTGCCCGTCACGATGGCGATGGTGCAGCACGAGGCGGCTGGCGGTGCCGTCGGTCGGCCGCATGTCGCACGGGCGCTGGTGGCCGGCGGATGGGTGCGAGACATGCGTGATGCCTTCGATCGCTGGCTGGGCGACGGAAAACCGGCCAACGTCGGCAAACTCCGCATCGAGATCGCAGACGGCATCGCGCTCATTCACGAGGCGGGCGGCGTCGCGATCTGGGCGCATCCGCAGTCGGAAGGCAACAAGGAACGCATCGGACGGTTCGCGGCGCTCGGTCTGGACGGCGTTGAAGTCCGGCATCCGAGTCACAACGCGGAAGACCTCGCGCGTCTTGCCACACTCTGTGAGTATTTCACGCTGCTCAAGAGCGGTGGTTCCGACTGGCATGGTGCACTGGATGGGTTCCGTCCGCTCGGATGCATGCACGTGCCCGCGCCGTGGATGGATGCACAGGTCGAGCGCGCGCTGCTCCGGCGCGTGCGCACGGCCTAGGCGATGTCGGACGCACCGCGGATGACCACATTGCGCGGACAGGTGGCGCTGGTGACTGGCGGCGCGCGCCGGGTCGGCAAGGCGATCGCAGTTGCGCTCGCAACGCGTGGTGCGGACATCGTCGTGCACTACAACAGCGGTGCCGCCGAGGCGGAATCGACCGTCGACGAATTGCGCGAGCATGGCGTGCGCGTCGCGACGGTGCAGGGTGACCTGTCGGACGTCACCGTCGCACAGGCCCTGCCGGCGCGGGCGCATGACGCGTTCGGGCGACTCGACATTCTCGTCAATTCGGCGGCGATGATGCTGCGCACGCCGATCGGCGAGGTCACGCCTGCGCAGTGGGAGCGGATGTTCACGCTGAATCTGCGCGCACCGTTCTTCATCGCGCAGGCGGCCGCACCGCTGCTGCGCGCGCATGGCGGTGTGATCGTGAACATCGCCGATCTCGCGGCCTACGAAACCTGGCCGACGTACGTGCCGCATGCGATCACCAAGGCCGGCGTGGTGCAGATGACACGTGGACTTGCACGAGCGCTGGCGCCGCACATTCGTGTCAACGCCGTGGCGCCCGGCGCCGTGCTCCTGCCGGACGAATGGCATGAGGACGCGGCAGTGAAACTGGTCAGCACCACGCCCCTCGGTCGCCTGGGGTCGGCGGAGGATGTCGCGCAGGCGGTCGTGTATCTCTGCGAGGCATCGTATGTCACCGGCGAGGTGCTCATCGTCGACGGCGGTCGGCACGTTCGCACGTGAGCTACGGCACGATCGTCGTCTGCGGTGGCGGGTGTTACGGCGGGTATTACGTGCGGCAGCTGGCGCGCGCTCGCGCCGCGGGCGCACTGCGCTTCGACCGGATCGTGGTGGTGGATCGTGATGCGCAATGCGCGGTGGCGCAGCTGGTGCACGCGATTGCGGTCGATGACCTGGCTGGCATGCAGGCGGCCGGCTGGTCTCTGGCGCGCTCGGATGCGTCGTCCGGTATGCCGGTGCCGGAGCGTGGATATCGCGGCCTGCCGATCACCGTCGTCACCTCCGACTGGCAGCCGTTTTTCACGGAGTGGTTCCAAAACGCGATCGTTTCGCTTCACGCAGCGCAACACGACGCGGTCGTACCATCGCCATTGATGCCGCATCTGCTCTCGGACTGGATCGAGTCGCGAGTGCGCGTGCACCGGCCCGACGCGCGCGTGCAGCGTGTCCCGATGTCCACCGTGATGGAGACGCCCTGGCAGCGGGATGCCCCGGACCTGGCACACTACGCATCATTCGCCACGTGGATGTGCCCGATCAATTGCATCGAACCACCGCGCTGTCCTGAGACTCGCGGTCCGCGCGACTGGACCATGCCTGCCGCAGTCCGGACTGCAGTGGATGACGCCGCACGGCTCGGATCTCCGTACGACGTGGTGGCGCTGTTTCAGACGTCGCATCGCGCGTTCGGCGTCGGCATGTTCGACGTGTCCAATGCACTCGCGGCTGATGCGTCGATCATGGCGCACGCAGACCGTGCGCACCTGAGACTTCTCGTCGCGTCGGTCTCACACTGTCACGGCGCGCTCGCCGAGCTCGTGAGTGAACGCGGTGAGGCCGACCGATCGGCCGGGGCCAGCAGCGGTCGCTGAACGCCTTAGATTCATCAACAGAAGCCCGGCTCGGCACGTCGACGCCGGAGTGCAATCGACCCTTACGGAGCACCCGCGTCATGAGCGCGTCACCCACTGAAGCCATTGTGATCATCGGCTCCGGGCCCGCCGCGTGGACCGCCGCGATTTATGCGGCGCGCGCCAATCTCAATCCGGTGGTGTTCGAAGGCGAACCGGTCGGCACCGAAATACCCGGCGGGCAGCTGATGCTCACCACCGACATCGAGAATTTTCCGGGATTTCCTGAGGGCATCAGCGGTCCTGCGCTGATGGATCGCATGAAGGCGCAGGCCGTCCATCATGGCACACGCGTCGTCAGTGCGTTGGTCACGTCGGTGGACCTGTCCCAGCGGCCGTTCGTGCTGACGCCGAATTACAGTGCGCCGGTCACCGCGCACACAGTCATCGTTGCCACTGGTGCCGCCGCGAAGTGGATCGGTCTCGACAACGAGCTTCGCCTCGCGAAGATCGGTGGCGGCGTGTCCGCCTGCGCCGTGTGCGATGGCGCCGCGCCGTACTTCCGCGGCAAGCGACTCGCCGTCGTGGGTGGCGGTGACACGGCCATGGAAGAAGCGCTGTATCTCACGAAGTTCGCGAGCGAAGTGTTCGTCATCCATCGCAAGGACAAGTTCCGCGCATCGAAGGTGATGGCGGATCGCGTGATGACGCACCCGAAGATCCGCATCGAGTGGAACACCGTCGTCACGGACGTGCTGGGTGATGATCCGATCACCGCGCTTGCACTCGAGGACACCGTCACCGGCGCCTCGCGCGAGCTCGAAGTCGGCGGCCTCTTCGTCGCCATCGGCCACACGCCGAACACGGCGTTTCTCGGCGGCCAGCTCGAGCTGACGCCGTTCAACTACATCAAGACGGCACCGTGGCGCACGGTCACCAGCATCGAGGGTGTCTTCGCGGCCGGCGATGCGATCGATGACTACTACCGTCAGGCCATCACATCGGCCGGCACGGGATGCATGGCGGCGCTCGAGGCTGAGCGGTGGCTCGCGCATCACGGAATCGGCGAATCGCCGATGCTCGACAACGCGGTCGCACCGGTGATGATTGCCGACGCTGACGCGGCGTCGGTGGCCTGAATGGCGCTGCGCATCGAGGCGATCCCGGTCGGACCGTTCCAGGCGAACGCCTATCTCGTGTTCGACGACGAATCGCGTCGCGCAGCGATCGTCGACCCGGGCGCGGACGGTGATCGCCTGGCGACGAGGCTGCAGGACCTCCGGCTCGACCTCGATGCGATCTGGGTCACGCACGGACACCTGGATCACGTCGGCGGCGTGGCCGGTGTGCGCCGAGTGTTTCCGACGGCGCCGATCTGGCTGCACGACGCCGACCGGCCATTGTATGACGCCGTCGTGACGCAGGGTCGCGCCTACGGCATCCCGATCGAGGCGCCACCCGCGCCGGATCACAGCTGGTCGGAGGACGATGTCGTGACCGTCGGAGCGCACGAGTTCCGCATCGTGCATCTGCCGGGACATGCGCCGGGCCACGTGGCCCTCGTCGGCGAGCACGACGTGTTCATCGGTGACGTCGTGTTCGCAGGCTCCATCGGACGCACCGATCTTCCGCTCGCGGACCCGCGCGCGATGCAGGCGTCACTCGCGCGTGTGTCGGGTTGGGCGCCGCACCTGGCGCTGCATCCGGGACACGGTCCATCGACCACCGTCGGTGTCGAAGTGCAGACCAACCCGTTTCTCGTGGGCCTTGCACGACCCCGCGGCGCCGGCAGTACATGACGCGGCATGGCGGCTCTCCGTCCGACGCTGATCACGCAACGTTTTTCACCTGACGCGAGGCGACTGGTTCATGGAACTGACGTGCTACGTGTATCCAGGATGGAAACCGCGCATTCGGGCGGCCTCGTCGCGCCGGGCGTGGATGGACGCGACGCCGGAATCGTTCGCGTACCGGTGCCTTCCGCTCAACATCGCGAACGCGCACGGCTGGGAGATTCTCAGTCCATGTGCGTTCGAAGCGCGATGGAACGGTGGCTCGCTGCCGTCGGATGTCGAGATCCGCGTCATCGGCGTCCATCAGAGTCACGAGGTACCCGTCGCGCTGTTCGGTCAGGGCACGGTCACGTTTCACGTCGCCGGCATCCTGCGCACGTCGCCGGGATGGAGTCTGTGGGTCAGTGGATCGCCGAATGTGGCCAAGGATGGTATCGCGCCGCTGTCCGGTCTCGTCGAGACGGACTGGTCGCCGTACACATTCACGATGAACTGGCGCTTCACGCGCGCCCACCACTGGATTCGCTTCGATGAGAATGAACCGTTCTGTTTCGTCTTCCCCGTCGAACGCAATGTGGTCGCCGCGGTGGAGCCGACGTTCGCGCCGATCGATGATGCGCCTGAACTGAAGGAACAGTTCGACACCTGGAGCAAATCGCGCGACGCGTTCCATCACGAGATGGCGCGGAATCCGCCGACGTCGCCAAGCGACAAGTGGCAGAAGCTGTACTATCGTGGCGTCGATGCGCACGGCAAGCCGGGAACGGCCGATCACATTTCGAAGCTGCGTCCGCACCCATTCACCGTGGCGGATGCGAAGGGCGTCGACGCACCGCGATGTCCCGTGCGCCCGGCGCCGTCCGACGCCCCGGGAGGCGACGACACATGACCGCACCTGTCGCTGCAATTGCCGCGCGACGGCGGCGCGAACGTGACGCGGCAGATCCGGTCGGCGCCGTCGCGCGCAACCAGCTGCGCGCGCTCGTTGCTGTCGTGTTGTGCGCATTGTGGGGCGGCGCCGCGCTGATTGTCGTCAGCACGGTCGCTCCGGCGGCATTTCGCGTGCTGCCCACGCGCTCCCTCGCGGGTGCGCTCGTCGGTCAGGTGCTGCCGGTGCTGTTCATCAGCGGCATGATCGTTGGTGTCATGACGCTCGTGCTCACGCCGCGTGGCGCGCCGCGCAGCGTGCTGCGGCGAATCGGTGCCATTGGAACGCTTGCCGGATGCACGGTCGCACAAGTCGTCATCGGCCCCAGGATCGCTGCGCTTCGTGAGCGCATCGGCCCCAGCGTCGAGGCGCTCGCTGCCACGGACCCGTTGCGCGTGACCTTCGGGCAGCTGCATGGACTGAGTGTCCTGGCCCTTGGCGTTGCGATGGTCTTCGCGCTGATCGCACTCGTCGGCGCCACGCTGGCAGCGCGCACCGCACCGTCGACCGACTGACAGCACGCGATACACATCCTATCGTTTCCCGACACCGGCACCGATCATGAACGAGACGCGCGTTGAGAAGGATCCGCTCGGCGAGCTCGCCGTGCCCGTCGGCGCGCTCTACGGCGTGCAGACGATGCGTGCGCTGCAGAACTTCCCGATCTCGGGCCTGCTGCCACTCGAGCCATTCGTGGTCGCGCAGGTCTGGATCAAGAAGGCGGCCGCGATGACACATCGTGATACCGGCAGGCTGGATGCGCAGCGCGCAGACGCCATCATCGCGGCGGCAGATGAAGTGCTCGGCGGGAAACATCGCGACATGTTCGTCGTCGATCCGTACCAGGCCGGCGCCGGCACGTCGCACAACATGAACGTGAACGAAGTGCTCGCGAATCGTGCCAACGAGATTCTCGGCGGCACACGCGGATCGTACGAGCCGGTGCATCCGAACGACCATGTGAACATGGCGCAGAGCACGAACGACACGATCCCGACCAACATCCGCCTCGCGGTGCTGCGGCAACTGCCGGCCTTGCACGCGGCCGTGGCCGGGTTGCGGGATGCGTTCGCGGCAAAGGGCCGCGAGTTCGATCACATCGTGAAGGCTGGTCGCACACACCTGCAGGACGCAATGCCGATCCGACTTGGTCAGGAATTCACCGCGTATGCGGGCACGCTCGACCGATGCAATCGCCGCATCGCCGAGTCGGCGGACTACCTGAACGATCTCGGCATCGGTGGCAGCGCGGTCGGAACCGGCGTGACCGTCGAGCCGAAGTATCCGGCGCTCATGAATCGATACCTGAAAGCCATCACCGGCATCGATTCGTTGCGCGTTGGCGCCGACCGGATCCAGCTGATGCAGAGCATGGGTGATCCGGCAGCGTTCAGTGCGTCACTGCGCGGGCTGGCGCTCGATCTGTCGAAGATCGCGAGCGACCTCCGGCTGATGGTCAGCGGTCCGCGCACCGGCCTCGACGAGATCGTGCTCCCTGCCGTGCAGCCGGGCTCTTCGATCATGCCGGGCAAGATCAATCCATCGATTCCCGAGATGGTCAATCAGGTGTGTTTCCAGGTGATCGGATGTGATACGACGGTGGCCATCGCGGCGGAACATGGCCAGCTCGAACTGAACGTCATGATGCCCGTCATCGCGCACAACATCCTGCTCGCGATGCGCATTCTCACCAACGCGATGACGACATTGCACGAGCGTTGTGTGGACGGCATCGCGGCCAATGAGGCGATGTGCCAGTACTGGGTCGAGCGGTCTGCCGCGCTCGCGACCGCGCTGATGCCGCAGATTGGATACGCCCGTGCCGCGGAGCTCAGCAAGCGATCCGTGAAGGAGGGCGTCCTGATCCGTGATCTCGTGACGCGCGATCAGGTCCTGCCGGCCGACGAAATCGCGGGCGTCCTCGATTTGCGCAGGATGACGGAGATCGGTGTGCCGGAAGGCAAACACGCGGCAGTGGCGGGCGGATGAGTGTCACGCATGCGCGACCGGACGTCGCGCGCCCCTTGTCCGCCGCTCCGCGCCGGGCCATCCTCCGCGCGTGAGGATCACCACCTGGGCCGAGTACGGCCTCATCAGCGCGTTGCATCTGGCACGTCGGGCCGGCGAAGGCCCCGTCACAGGACGGGCCATAGCCGCCGGTGAGTCGCTCCCCGTGGACTACGTCGAACAGATCCTGCTTCGCTTGCGTCGCGCCGGCATCGTCGACAGCACACGGGGTGCGCGCGGCGGGTACGTGCTCGCACGACCCGCGACAGAGATCACCGTCAAGGACGTCGTGACCGCGTCCGAGTTGCAGACGTTCGACATGCATTGCACGAGCAGTCCGCTTGACGAGATCCGGTGTGCCGACTCCACGTCGTGCAGCATTCGTCCCGTGTGGGCGTTGCTGCAAGCGAAGATCGATGAAGTGCTGCAAGGCATTCGCCTCGCCGACCTGCTCGCGAACGAGGAAACGGTACGCGTGCGCGTGAAGCTCGACGCGCCGCCGGAACTGGCCCGTCGCATGCTGCCAGTGGTGTCGGCCGGGTGAGCGCCAACTCGAAATGGACGACGCAGCAGATGGAGCGCGAGTGGGAACGTCGCGCCTCATCGTTCGTGTCCACGCTCATGACCGAGCCGGAACCTGCCGCGGTGGATCGACTCGCCAACCTCGGCGATCTCGACGCCGATCATGCGCGCTGGGAGTTGCGCTATCTGCGGCGCGCGGTCGGCTTGCTGATCGCGGGACGTGATGCACTCGATGATCGCACGGCGTCGATGGTCGGGCACGCACTGGCGAAGGCGGTCGAACACGATCCGTCTGCGGCGCCAGCGATGCGTGCCACCTCGGCCGCGCAATTCAACGCGCGTCTCCGATTGTATCGCGATCTGATGGGGCAGCGCGGCGCCTCGCGCACGCCGGTGGGCCAGATCGGCGAAGCGCTCGTCGGGTTCGCCGGCGGGCGTCCTGGCAATGATCAGAGCAGTTGGGCGGCATCCTGGGTATCGGAAGAACTCGATCGCTGCAACGAGGCGCTCCGCCAGGAGTTCGGCACCGTCGACCTTCCTGACGACGTGGCGCCGAGCGCCATGCCGATCTCGCGTCGCTGACGACGAAAAACGGCGCCGGACAATGTCCGACGCCGCGATTCGTCTGTAGTGCCGAAGGGGGGACTCGAACCCCCACGAGCTTGCGCCCACTGGCTCCTGAAGCCAGCGCGTCTACCAGTTCCACCACTTCGGCAGAGCGATGAGGATACCGAGCGCGGGCGATTGTGTCAACGAGGTGCAACAACCGGAGAGTCACGGGTTACGACTTCGACCGCCCAGTGGTCCCACCCGTGGCGTCCGCTCGCGCCGTGTCAACGCTGTGATGCACGCAAGTCGTTGTGCCGACATTGGTTGTAGCACCTCTGCCGGCGGCCTAACTTGTGATGCTGGACTGGCATCACATTCCAGCCTTCGTGTCCGTCCTTTTCTCCGAGCACATGTCGCGCCCTTCTGCCGATGACGCGCCAGCGATCGAGTCGATCGCCAAGAATCGTCGCGCCCGCCACGAGTACCAGATTCTGGACACGTGGGAGGCGGGGATCATGCTGACGGGTTCGGAGGTCAAGGCACTGCGCGAAGGCCGTGCGAACGTCAGCGATGCATTCGGCGTGATCAACGGTGACGAGATCTTCCTGCTCAACCTTCACATCTCGCAGTACGAGCAGGCCGGCTACAGTGCGCACGAGCCGACGCGCACGCGCAAGCTGCTGTTGAATCGTTCGGAAATCGAGAAGCTCATCGGCGCGGTCACGCGTCAGGGCCTGACCATCGTGCCGCTCGAGCTCTACTTCAAGAACGGGCGCGCCAAGGTCGTCATCGCGCTGGCACGCGGCAAGAAGCTGCACGACAAGCGCGAGGACCTGAAGAAGAAGGACGACGTGCGCGCGATGGCGCGGGCGATGAAGAAATGATCGCGCGGGGCGATACGTCGCGACGTACGTGGCTGCCGACCGCGCTGTCCGTCGCGCTGTTCCTCGCGGTGTCGTCGTCCGTCGGCGCACAGGCCGACGGCCTGCACGTGCGCACCGGCACGCGCGATGTCGTCGTGCCGTGGGTCACCAGCAATGGCGCGCGCTACCTGCCGATCGCCGCCGTGGCGCGCGCGCTTGGCGGCACCGTCGAGACGTCGAGGACGGGCATCGCGCTCGACGCGTGTGGAGTCGTGGCGCGATTCGTGGTCGGCCAGCGCACGGTCGATCTGGCATCGGCCGGCATGGAGCAGCTGAGCGTCGCCGTCACGAAGGGTGGAATCAGCGGCGTGCTGATTCCAGCCGAATTCATCACGGACGTGCTGCCGCGCTACGGCACCGGTATCGTGTGGGATGCCGACGAAAAGGAGCTGCGGCGCTTCTCGACGTATGCGCGGCGCACGACCCGCGACGCCGCGCCGCTGCCGGATGTCACG
>JACMLX010000095.1 GCA_014379355.1 Gemmatimonadaceae bacterium | reverse complement strand
GGCCGCACCGGCCGCCCAGACACCTGCTCCGGCCGCGCCGGCGCCCGCGAAGAAGTGAGCAGCGGCAACGCGCCGCTGGCAGTCGAAACCGTCCCCGGGGTACTGCTCCTCGAGGACGGTTCGACGTTTCAGGGTCTCGTCAGTGCGGACACGATGCCGACGGTTGCCGAAGTCGTGTTCACGACGAACATGACCGGCTATCAGGAGGTCTTCACGGATCCCTCGTACAACGGCCAGATCGTCGTCATGACGACGCCGCAGATCGGCAACTACGGCGTGAACACCGAGGATCCGGAAAGCGGCAAGGTGCAGGTCTCGGGTGTGGTGGTGCGAGAACTTTCACGACACTACTCGAGCTGGCGCGCGACCGGTGACCTGCAGTCCTGGCTGACGTCGGCTGGCGTGCCGATCCTTCACGATGTGGACACGCGTCGACTCACGCGACATCTGCGGAGCGCGGGCGTCATGCTTGGCGTGATCTGCGCCGGCGACGGGCCATCGGACGCCGCGCGCGCGCTCCTCGCGGCCGCACCGCGCATGGAAGGGGCGGACCTCGCGACAACCGCCGCGACTCGCGAGACCTACGTGTATGGCGCCGAGAATACGGCGCACCACATCGTGGCCGTCGATTTCGGCATCAAGGCGAACATGCTCCGCCTGTTCGCCAGCGAAGGCTGCAAGGTGACGGTGGTGCCGAGTACGACGACGGCGGACGACATCCTCGCCATGAAGCCGGACGGGGTGTTTCTCTCGAACGGTCCGGGCGATCCGGCTGCCATTCCGTACGCGCCCGCGATGATCCGAGGTGTGGCAGAGTCCGGCACACCGATGTTCGGCATCTGCCTCGGGCAGCAGCTGATCGGCCTCACGTTCGGCGGGCATACCGTGAAGATGCCGTTTGGGCACCGCGGCGGAAATCAGCCGGTGAAGGAGTTGTCGACGGGGCGCGTCCTGATCACCGCTCAGAATCATGGGTTCTCCGTCGCCGGCACGGCGACCGCTGTAGCGGGCTCGACCGAGCTTGAGGTGACGCATGTGAACCTGAACGACGGGTCCATCGAAGGGATTCGTCACCGGACGCTGCCGGTGTTCGCCGTGCAGTATCATCCGGAGGCGGCGCCGGGTCCGCACGACGCTCGACCGGTGTTCCACGAGTTCATGGCGGCCCTCCGCGATCGGGCCTGAAGTTAGCCAACCTCTTGACTGACAACGCTCTACGTCGCTAGCTTCGCGCCCGAGCCCGGTGCCAACCGGGCGTTGACTCCTTGAGGGCGTCCATGACGAAAGCCGATCTGGTGGAGCGGGTCACCGAGCAGATTTCTCGCACGGCCGGGCCGCTGATTTCCAAGAAGGATTGCGCGCGAGTCGTCGATGCGTTCCTCGACGCGATCAAGGACGCGATGAAGGACCAGAAGAACATCGAGGTGCGTGGTTTCGGCACATTCAAGATCCGTCAGCGCAAGACGCGCATGGCGCGAAACCCGCGGACGGGTGAGCCGGTCGAGGTCTCGGCGCGTCCGGTACCGGTGTTCAAGCCGTCGAAGGAATTGCGCGCCATGGTTGCCGGCGAGGAAGTCCCGGAAGGCGGATTTCCCGAGGACGATGACGACGACGACGAGTAAGTCGAAGTCATGCTTGCAGATACGCGCCGAATGACGAATGCGGGGTGCCTCACGGGCGCCCCGTCGTCGTTTCGGGAACGATCATCGGACGACCGCGCTATCTTTAGATGTCACCGCGACCTGACCCAATGACTCAGCTTCAGGTTCTACTTTTTGCGTCGTACGCCGACGCCTTCGGCGCCAACTGCGTGTCCGTCACGGTCGCCGAGCCAGCGACGACAGCGGACGTGGTCGGCGCGCTGCGCGCCCTCCCGGGCGGCCATGTGCTGCCGATGTCCCCGCTCGTGGCCGTCGATCGGCGCTACACGCGCGGGGACGTCGCCGTGTCCGCAGGGCAGGAGATCGCCGTGATCCCACCGGTGGCCGGCGGATGATCCGCACCGCGATCGTCAGCGATGCGATTGATGTCCCGGCGCTCATCCGCGAGGTGACGTCCGAGGCGACTGGCGCCACGACGCTCTTTCTTGGCACCGTCCGTGACGTCAACGACGGACGGGATGTGACGGGCATCGAGTACACCGCGTACGCGGGCATGGCGAGCGACGAGCTGCAGCGGATCGCCGTCGAAGCGCAGACACAGTTCGATGGCGTTCGCGTGGCCGTCGAGCATCGCATCGGCACGCTTGGCCTGAGCGACGTCAGCGTCGCGATCGCGGTCGCACATGCGCGTCGCACCCAGGCGATGGATGCGAGCCGCTTCATCATCGAGGAACTGAAGCGTCGCGTGCCGATCTGGAAATGTGAGCACTATGCCGACGGCGAGCGTCAGTGGATCGATCCGACGGCATCACGCGCCAGCGTGGTGGCGTCATGAGTGACGTCACGCTCACCGATCAGTTCGGCCGCAGTATTGAATACCTGCGTATCTCGGTCACCGACCGCTGCAACTTCCGCTGCACGTACTGCATGCCGCTCGAGGGGCTGCCATGGTTGCCGAAGGCGGACATCCTGTCGTATGAAGAAATCGTCGCCGTGGTGACGCAGCTGGCGCCGCTGGGATTGCGACGCATTCGCCTGACCGGTGGTGAGCCCACGATCCGTCCGCAGCTGACGTCCCTCGTGGCGCAGTTGCGCGGGGTGCCAGGCGTCTCCGACATCGCGCTGTCGACGAACGGTGTGAAGCTGCCCGAGCTCGCACGGCCGCTGCGTGACGCCGGGCTCGATCGCATCAACATGAGCGCAGATAGCCTGCGCGAGGATCGCATCGTGGCGATCGCCCGCCGGAATTTCCCGTTCGATCCGGTGACGTCGTTGGTGGCAGCGCAGGATGCCGGGTTGTCACCGATCAAGCTGAACGTGGTCGTGATGCGCGGGGTGAATGACGACGAAGTGGCCGACTTCGCGCGACTGACGCTCGATCGACCCTGGCACGTCCGCTTCATCGAGCTCATGCCGGTCGGCGACATGCGCGAGTTGACATGGGATCACGTCGTGCCCTCGGCCGAGATTCTCGACCGGGCGTCTGCCGTCGATGCCCTGACGGCGGCCGACGGTCCGACACGCGGCAACGGACCGGCGACGTACTACCGGTTCCCGGGCGCTGCGGGCACTGTGGGCGTGATCACGCCGATGACGCACACGTACTGCGGCACCTGCAACCGGGTGCGCCTGACGGCCGATGGACGCCTGCGCACGTGCCTGTTCGGCGACCACGAAGTCAACCTGCGCGATGCCCTGCGCGCGGGTGAGCCACTCGAGCCGCTGTTCCGTGAAGCGCTGGCCGGCAAGCCACGGGAGCATTCGCTGCTGCAGATGCAGGTTGGTGGGTTGCGAGCGTTGAGCCAGGTGGGTGGTTAGGCGCACGATGCCCGTCGTTGTCGGGAGTGCTGTTGGTATCTAGGTTTCCGCTGATACTCGACAGTGACGGTTACCCGCATCGCAGGCTCGATGCGCCTGACGCATACCTCTCAGATCGATTGACGAAATGGTGAACAAGATCACGGTCGTTGGCGCCGGCAATGTCGGTGCGACCGCCGCCCAGCGCATTGCCGAGAAGGAACTGGCGCGCCATGTGGTGATGGTGGACGTCGCCGAGGGAGTCCCGCAGGGGAAGGGACTCGATCAGTATCAGAGTGCGCCGATCGAGGGTTTCGATTCGCTCGTCATCGGCAGCAACGGCTACGAGGAATCGGCCGGCAGCGACATCGTCGTGATCACGGCCGGCATCCCGCGCAAGCCGGGCATGTCGCGCGATGATCTCGTGAACACCAACGCCGGCATCATGAAGGCGGTCTGCGAGCAGATCAAGGCGACGTCACCGAACGCGATCGTGATCGTGGTGTCGAACCCGCTCGACGTGATGTGTTATGTCGCAAAGCAGGTGACGGGGTTCCCTCGCGAACGCGTGATCGGCATGGCCGGTGTGCTCGACACGGCGCGCTACTGCGCCTTCCTCGCGATGGCGATGGATGTGTCGGTGAAGGACATTCGCGCGATGGTCCTCGGCGGTCATGGCGACACGATGGTGCCGCTCGTCAGTTACACCTCGGTCAGCGGCATTCCTGTCACGCAGCTGCTCGACAAGCCGACGCTCGATGCGATCGTGCAGCGCACGCGTGACGGCGGCGCGGAGATCGTCAAGTATCTCAAGACCGGCTCGGCGTACTACGCGCCATCGGCCGGGGCGGTCCAGATGGTCGAGGCGATCGTCAACGACCAGAAGCGCATCCTGCCCTGCGCCGCGTGGCTCACCGGGGAGTATGGCCTATCCGGGCTCTACCTCGGCGTTCCATGCAAACTCGGACGCAACGGGCTCGAGAAAGTGATCGAGGTCGAGCTGTCCGCGGATGAGCGCGCGGCCCTCGAAAAAAGCGCCCAGGCGGTCCGCGAGCCGATGGCAGCGCTCACGATCTGAACGTTCTTCGAGTGGCGGGTTCGGGCGAGCGGCCTGACCCGCCACGAAAGTTTCCTGACCCAGTTCTGGAGCACCCTGCTCGATGAACATGCTGTTGACGTTCTGGCGCTCGACCATCGGCAAGAAGGTGGTGATGGGCGTGACGGGGCTGATCGGCCTTGGCTTCGTGATCGGTCACATGGCCGGGAACCTGCAGGCCTTCTCGGGCGCTGAGAAGCTCGATGCCTATGGCGCGCTGCTGCATGGTCCCTTGCACGAACTGCTGCTGATCGCGCGCGTGGTGCTGATCGCTGCGGTGATCCTGCACATCACGGCGGCGTATCAGTTGACGATGATTTCGCGCGCCGCCCGACCGGTGGACTACGCGGGACGCAAGCCGCAGGTCAGCACACTGGCATCGAAGACACTGAAGTGGGGTGGCGTGCTGCTGCTCGTCTTCATCGTCTTCCACATCCTGCATTTCACGATCGGCACGGTGCACCCCGACTTCGTTGACGGCAAGGTGTATCGGAACCTCGCGACCGGATTCGAAGTGAAGTGGGTGGCCGCGTTCTATCTCGTGGCGATGATCGCACTGGGCATGCACCTGTATCACGGTGCGTGGAGCTCGATGCGCACACTCGGCCTGGCCCGGCAGAGTGCACATCCACTCAAGCGATACCTGCCGGTGGCGCTGGCGATCGTGATCTCCCTCGGGTTCGCGGTCATCCCGCTGGCCTTCCTTCTCGGTGTTCTCAGGTAGTCGGGCGCACAGCATATGGAACTGAAGTCCAAGGTCCCGTCGGGTCCACTCGAGCAGAAGTGGGATTCGCACCGCTTCAACATGAAGCTCGTGAACCCGGCCAACAAGCGGAAATACCACGTCATCGTGGTCGGTGCGGGCCTCGCCGGCGCATCGGCGTCCGCGACGATGTCGGAGCTCGGCTATCGCGTGTCGTGTTTCGTGTATCACGACTCACCGCGCCGAGCACACTCGATTGCGGCGCAGGGTGGCATCAACGCCGCCAAGAACTACCAGAACGACGGTGATTCGATCAAGCGCCTGTTCTACGACACGATCAAGGGTGGGGACTTCCGTGCGCGCGAGGCGAACGTGCACCGCCTCGCGCAGTGTTCGGTGAACATCATCGATCAGTGTGTGGCGCAGGGTGTGCCGTTCGCGCGTGAGTACGGTGGACTGCTGACCAACCGTTCGTTCGGTGGGGCCCAGGTGAGCCGCACGTTCTACGCCCGCGGGCAGACCGGCCAGCAGCTGCTGTTGGGTGCCTACCAGGCGCTCGAGAAGCAGATCGCGAAGGGCGCGGTGGCGATGCACACGATGACGGAGATGATCGACGTGATCGTCATCGACGGTGTGGCGCGCGGCATCGTGGCGCGCGACCTGACGACCGGCAGGATCTCGACGCACCTCGCCGATGCGGTGGTGCTGGCGACGGGTGGGTACGGCAACGTGTACTTCCTGTCCACGAACGCGAAGCAGTGCAACGTGACGGCGGCGTGGCGCGCGTACAAGCGCGGCGCGGCGTTCGGCAATCCGTGTTTCACGCAAATTCATCCGACGTGTATTCCGCAGGCCGGTGAGTTCCAGTCCAAGCTGACGCTGATGTCGGAGTCGCTTCGCAACGACGGCCGGTGCTGGGCGCCGGTGAAGCAGGGCGACACCCGCAGCGCACGCGACATCCCGGAGAGCGAGCGTGACTACTTCCTCGAACGGAAGTATCCGAGCTTCGGCAATCTCGCGCCGCGTGACATCGCGAGTCGTGCCGCGAAGGAAGTCTGCGACGAGGGCCGCGGTGTCGGTGACACCGGCCTCGGCGTGTATCTGGATTTTGCCGACTCGATCAAGCGCCTCGGTGAGAAGACGGTCGCCGAACGGTATGGCAACCTGTTCGAGATGTACGAGCGCATCACGGATGAAAATCCGTATCGGCAGCCGATGCGCATCTATCCGGCCGTGCACTACACGATGGGTGGGCTGTGGGTGGACTACAACCTGATGAGCACCGTGCCCGGCCTGCACGTGCTGGGTGAGGCGAATTTTTCCGATCACGGCGCGAATCGCCTCGGTGCCAGCGCGCTCATGCAGGGGCTGGCCGATGGATACTTCGTCATTCCCGTCACGATCGGTGACTATCTGGCGCAGGCGAAGCTGGCGCCGGTCACGCCGGAGCATCCCGAAGTGCGCGCGGCCGAAGCGGCGGCGAACGATCGCATGAAGCGCCTCGTCGGCATCAAGGGCAAGCGTGCCGCCGACAGCTTCCATCGTGACCTGGGGAAGATCATGTGGGAGAAGTGCGGCATGGCGCGCAACACCGCATCACTGACGACGGCCATCCAGGACATCGGCGCGCTGAAGGAGGAATTCTGGCGCAACGTGAATGTGCCGGGCTCCGATGCCGACCTCAATCAGGCACTCGAGAAGGCGAATCGCATCGCCGACTTCATGGAGCTCGGGGAGCTCATGTGCCGCGACGCGCTGGAACGCGAGGAAAGTTGCGGGGGACACTTCCGCACCGAATACCAGACGCCCGACGGCGAGGCGCTGCGCAACGACGACGACTTCGCGCACGTCGCCGCGTGGCAGTACACCGGTGAAGGCGCCACGCCGACTCGTCTCGTGGAACCGCTCACGTTCGAGAACGTGCAGCTCAGCCAGCGGAGCTACAAGTGATGAATTTCACGTTGAAGGTGTGGCGCCAGGCGAACGCGAAGAGCGCGGGCCGACTCGAGACGTACGCCGCGAAGGAGATTCCGTCCGATGCATCGTTTCTCGAGATGATCGACATCGTGAACGATCATCTGGAGGCGGACGGCAAGGAGCCGATCGCGTTCGCGCATGATTGTCGGGAAGGGATCTGCGGCAGCTGCAGCATGATGATCGACGGCGTGGCGCACGGCCCGGTGAAGGGAGCGGCGACGTGTCAGGTGCACATGCGGTCGTTCAAGGATGGACAGGTGATCACGATCGAGCCGTGGCGTTCGGTGGCCTTCCCGGTGCTCAAGGACCTCGTCACCGACCGCAGTGCCTTCGACCGCATCATCCAGGCGGGCGGCTACATCAGCGCGCCGACCGGCGGTGCGCGCGATGCCAACGAGATCCTGGTCGCCAAGAGCGACTCGGACTCGGCGATGGATGCCGCGGCCTGTATCGGGTGCGGTGCCTGTGTGGCGGCCTGTCCGAACGGGTCCGCCTCGCTGTTCACGGGGGCCAAGATCGCGCACCTCGCGCGCTTGCCGCAGGGACAGCCCGAGCGCTACAAGCGGGTGGAGTTGATGGTCGCGCAGATGGACGACGAACACTTCGGCCACTGCACGTTGTACGGTGAATGTCAGGCCGCGTGTCCGAAGCAGATTTCGATCGATGTGATCGGCCTGATGAACCGCGACTACATCGTGGCAATGGCGACCAAGACGCCGGACATGGCCGGGGCGAGCGGCCACGGGTGACGTCGTCGATGACGCAGCTGTGACGCGGGGCCCGACGCCGGATCGGCGCGGGCCCCGCAACACAATCCGGCCAGCGCGGATCGGTCAGATCTTGGGCAGCGTGATGCCCGTCTGCGCCTGGTACTTCCCGCGCTTGTCCCGGTAACTGACATCCGGTGGCGCATTGCCCTGCAGGAAGAGCACCTGGGCGATGCCTTCGTTGGCGTAGATCTTGGCCGGCAGCGGTGTGGTGTTCGAGATCTCGAGCGTCACGAACCCTTCCCACTCCGGCTCGAACGGCGTCACGTTCGTGATGATCCCGCAGCGTGCGTAGGTGGACTTGCCGACACAGATCGTCAGGATGTCCCGCGGAATGCGGAAATACTCGACCGAACGCGCCAGCGCGAAGCTGTTCGGCGGCACGATGCAGTGATCACCCTCGAATTCCACGAAGCTCTTCGGATCGAAGTCCTTCGGATCCACGATCGAGCTGAGGACATTGGTGAAGATCTTGAATTCCCGGGCCACTCGCATGTCATAGCCGTACGAGGAGACCCCGTAGCTGATGACGCCGTCGCGGACCTGTCGGTCTTCATAGGGTTCGATCATCCCGTGGTCGAGCGCCATGCGGCGGATCCACGCGTCGTTCATGATGGGCATGGCGCGGGAACGTAGCGGACCCGCACCCGCGGTGCCACCGGCCGGGCGTGGCCTGCGCCGCGCGAATTGCCCTCGTGCGACGGGTGTCCGACACCGGCCTCCACGAGCGTTGAAGTACGTCCAGCGGACGGCTACCTTGCCCGTGACCGGTTAGTGAATTTTTTCACGAGCGTGTGACCACGAATGGGGCTTCAAGCGTACCTCCCAATCCTGATGTTGATGGGTTTCGTTCTCTTGAACGCGGCCATCATCATCGGTTTGTCACAGTGGGCGATGCAACGACGGCCCAGCGTGGTGAAGTCGGAAGCGTACGAATCCGGCATTCCGGTGGTCGGCGACGCGCGCGAACGTTTCTCGGTCAAGTTCTATCTGGTCGCGATGTTGTTCATCGTGTTCGACATCGAGACGGTGTTCCTGATCCCGTGGGGCACGGCGTTCCGTCGCCTGTCGTGCAGCGGCACACTGGTGGACGGCGTGTGCAATGGCGCGACGAGCTTCTTCGGCCTTGGCGAGATGCTCGTGTTCATGGCGATCCTCGCCGTCGGCCTGACCTACGTGTGGCGCAAGGGAGCACTGCAATGGGATTGAGTCCGGCGACGACGACGTCGCAGGTGTCGTACGATCCACCATCGCAGGATGGCTGGGTCACGACGCGACTGGAGTTTCTCGTCAACTGGGGTCGCGCGAATTCCTTGTGGCCGATGCCGTTCGGCACGGCATGCTGCGCGATCGAATTCATGGCCACGGCAGCGAGTCGCTTCGACCTGGCGCGCTTCGGCATGGAGCGCATGAGTTACTCGCCACGGCAGGCCGATGTGCTCATCTGCGCGGGTCGTGTGCCGTACAAGCTGGCGCCGGTCATTCGCCGCATCTACGAGCAGATGCCGCAGCCCAAGTGGGTCATCTCGATGGGCGCGTGTGCGTCGACCGGCGGCATGTTCGACAATTACGCGGTGGTGCAGGGCATCGATACGATCATTCCGGTGGATGTGTATGTGCCCGGCTGTCCACCGCGCCCCGAAGCGCTCATTCACGGCATCCTGATGTTGCAGGACAAGGTCAAGCAGCAGCGATCGCTGTCGAACGATGCGCAGTACGCGGAACTCGTCATCGATCCGACGTCGCGTCATTACATCCCGGCGTCTCGCATCGACGAATTGTCCGAGCCGTTCGGGAATTCGGTGCATCAGACGCGGTCCGCACCATGAGCGTCGTGCTGCCCGGTGCGGCGCTGCCGAAGAACACACCGGATCCGGTCACGCCGCGCACCGTGCCACATCGCGGCGGTGACGTGAATCCCTCCGTCGAGGCGTTGCGCGCGCAGTTCGGGGCCACGATCGGCCGACACGATGTCACGTGGGGCGAGACGACCGTGTGGATCGATGCGACGAAGGTCCGCGAGATCGCGCTCTGGCTGCGCGATGATCCGACGCAGCAGTACGACTACCTGGTGGATGTCACCGCGGTCGAGCATCGCGACGCCGCCATGCCGCTCGAGATGGTCTGGCACGTGCGCTCGCTGCCGTATCGTCGCTTCCTGCGCATCAAGGCGGCGCTCGATCCGAATGCTGAACTCGAGGTGCCAAGCATCGAGCCGGTGTACAAGTCCGCCAATTGGCTGGAGCGCGAAGTGTACGACATGTTCGGCGTCCGCTTCGGCGGGCACTCGGACCTGCGCCGCATCCTGCTCTGGGAGAGCTACGCCGAAGGCTTTCCGCTGCGCAAGGATTTTCCGTTGCGCGGGCGCTTCAGTCGCTCGGAGCAGCTGACGCAGGCGCTCGCCGCGAATCCGGAAGCGCCGTATTCGATGGAGGAATTGAGCGTCGCGGACGCCTTTCACGAATTGCCTGCGGACATGCGCGAAAGACTCCTGCGCGTCAAGGCCGGGGGCTGAGCCATGGCGACCACGACACGCACGGTGGAAGTCGAGTTGGCCACGCAGACGATGAGCCCGACGGGTGAGGTGTTCCGCATGCCGTTGACGGCCAATGATGCCGGATTCGTCATGCCGATCGACCTCGCGCCCGGGACCGAGCCGGACATGGGCAGCGAGCGGATGCTGATCAACATCGGGCCGCAGCATCCTGCCACGCACGGCGTGCTGCGACTCGTGCTCGAACTCGATGGCGAGACGGTCATCCGCTGCGTGCCGCACATCGGGTATCTGCACTGCGGCTTCGAGAAGATCGGCGAATACCGGCAGTACAACCAGATAATTCCGTGGACGGATCGCGAGGATTACCTGAACTCGATGGGGAACAACGTCGCCTACGCGCTCAGCGCGGAGCGGTTGTTCGGCATCGAGATCACGCCGCGATGCACGGTGCTGCGCGTGATCGCGATGGAACTGTCGCGGATCATCTCGCACCTGGTGTGGCTCGGTACGACGGCGATCGACCTGGGCGCCTTCACGCCGTTTCTCTGGACGTTCCAGGAACGCGAGACGGTCTACAATCTCTGGGAGAGCTGGGTCGGTGCGCGACTGACCACCAGCGCCACGCGCATCGGCGGCATGGCGGCCGATCTGCCGTCCGGTTGGATCGACGGGCTGAAGGGTTTCCTGCGCTCGCTGCCGAAGACACTGGATGAAACCGACCGCATGCTGACGCGCAACGGCATCTGGGTCGGACGCACCGTGGGCCTCGGCATCATGACGGCGTCCGAAGCGATCAACTACGGGCTGTCCGGGCCGATGCTGCGCGCGTCCGGCGTGGCGTACGACGTGCGCAAGGACGTTCCGTACCTCGACTACGAGACCTACGACTGGGACATCGCCGTCGGCACCAAGGGCGATGTGTACGATCGCTATCTCGTGCGCATGGAGGAGATGCGGCAGAGCGTGCGCATCATCGAGCAGGCGGTCGCGCGCCTCCCCGACGGACCGATCAATGTGGATGATCCGCGCGTCATCCTGCCTGCCAAGATCAAGGCGACGAGCGAGATGGAATCGATGATCCATCACTTCAAGCTGGTGATGGAAGGGCCGCGTCCGCCGATCGGCGAGTGTTACGTCGCCACCGAAAGTCCGAAGGGCGAAAAGGGGTACTACCTGGTGAGCGACGGCACGTCGAAGCCGGTGCGCTGGCGCATTCGCCCGCCGGCATTCGTGAACCTGTCCGCGATCTCGAAGATGGCCGAGGGCCACCTGCTCTCCGACGTGATTGCCATCAACGCGAGCATCGACATCGTGATGGGCGAGATCGACCGATGAGTCTTCACGCGATGGCGCCCGACGGTCATGCGCCCCATGCGGAGTACCGGCCCGTGTTTGTCGGTGCACGTCGGGCCGAACTGGATACGCTGCTGTCTCGATATCCCAGCAAGATGGCTGCGCTGCTGCCGGCGCTCTGGATCCTGCAGGAAGAGCGCGGCTGGGTCAGTCCCGACGGCATCGAGGAAGTGGCGCAGGCGCTCGAGCTGACGCCGGCGTACGTGAACGGTGTGGTCACGTTCTACACCATGTATCACCAGCATCCGGTCGGCAGGCACTTCGTGCAGGTGTGCACCACGACACCGTGCAACGTGTGTGGCGCCGAGGATGTCGTGAGCGCCTTCCTGCGCGAGACGAAGTGCGGGGAACTCGGCGTCACGTCCGCTGACGGACGCTTCACGGTGATCGAAGTCGAGTGCCTTGGCGCGTGTGGGTTCGCGACGCCCGTGATGGTGAACGAGACGATGATCGAGTGTGTGTCGGTGGACAGTGTGAAGGACCTCCTGGCGGGACTCGACTGATGGGGTATCCGCATCCGTCGCACTCGCGAGAGACGCCGGTCATCTCGAAATACTTCGGCGATCCGGAAGCGCGCACGCTGGCCGGCTGGCAGAAGCGCGGCGGCTACGAAGTACTCAAGCAGGCGCTGTCGACCGACCCGGTCGAGGTGCAGAACGTCGTCAAGGATTCCGGGCTGCGCGGTCGCGGCGGCGCCGGGTTTCCGACAGGCGTGAAGTGGAGCTTCATGAAGCCCGACGGCAAGACGCACTATCTTTGCATCAACGGTGACGAGTCGGAGCCCGGCACGTTCAAGGATCGCGAGTTGATGCGCTGGACGCCGCATCAGCTGGTGGAGGGCGCTGCCGTGGCCGCGCACGCGATCTATGCGGAAACGGCATACATCTACATCCGCGGTGAGTACACGGAGCCGATCGCGCGTGTGAGCGAGGCGATTCGCGAGGCATACGCCGCGGGAATCCTCGGCGCGAACGCCATGGGCAGCGGCAAGCGCGTCGACGTGCATGTGCACAAGGGCGCTGGTGCGTACATCTGCGGCGAAGAAACGGCGCTCATGAATTCGCTGGAGGGCCGCCGCGGCAATCCTCGGATCAAGCCGCCGTTTCCCGCTGTGGCGGGATTGTTCGCGCAGCCGACGACCATCAACAATGTCGAGACGGTGTGCGCGGCGATTCACGTACTGCGCAATGGCGCCGACTGGTACAAGTCGCTCTCCAGTCCGACGAATCCCAAGAGCACCGGCACGAAGTTGTTCTCGGTGTGTGGCAATGTCGCGCGACCGGGCAACTACGAAGTCGGGATGGGTTTCCCGATGAAGGACTTTCTCTGGGAACTGTGCGGCGGCCCACCTGCCGGTCGCGCGTTCAAGGCGATCATTCCCGGCGGATCCTCCGTGCCGATCCTGACGCCTGAGGAGTGTGAAGCGGCCGTCATGGACTACGAGGGCATCCAGGCGGCCGGTTCCCTGCTCGGTTCGGGCGGCGTGATCTGCTTCGACGATTCGCAGGACATGGTACGGCAGATCGCGCGTCTCGCACGTTTCTACGCACACGAAAGCTGCGCCCAGTGCACGCAGTGCCGCGAAGGCACCGCGTGGACGACGAAGATTCTCGAGCGGATCCGTGACGGCCAGGGCACGATGAAGGATCTCGACACCTTGCTCGAGATCGCGGACAACATGACCGGCAAGACGATCTGTGTGTTGAGCGACTCGTGTGCGACGCCCGTGGTCAGCGGACTCAAGAAATTCCGCCATGAGTTCGAGGCCAAGATTCCGAAGAATCGCTCGTCGGTGATGATCCCGAGCCTCAGCACGGCGGCGGCCTGAGATGACGGCTCCCGCAGCGCCGGCGAATCCGGGCATGGTGACACTCACGATCGAAGGCCGTGAAGTCATCGTGCCGCCGGGCACGAACTTGATCGAGGCGGCGAAGACGGCTGGTGTGCTCATTCCGCACTATTGCTATCACCCGTCGTTGCCGGTGGCGGGCGTGTGCCGCATGTGCCTCGTCGAAGTCGAGAAGTTTCCGAAGCTCACGCCGGCCTGCGCGACGACCGTCGGTGAAGGGCAGATCGTGCACGTGCACTCGGCCAAGGCACGCGAGGCCCGAAAGGGTGTGCTCGAATTCCTGCTCATCAATCACCCGCTCGACTGCCCGATCTGCGACCAGGCCGGCGAGTGTGAGCTTCAGGACTACACGTTCGCGGAAGGCCGGAAGGATTCCCGGTACATGGAGCCGAAGCGCTTCAATCCGATGGAGGACTTCGGCGGCGATGTGCTCTACGTCCCGAACCGATGCATCCTCTGCACGCGCTGCGTGCGCTTCATGGATGTCGTGGCGAAGGAGTCCGTGCTCAATGTGAGCGAGCGTGGCGATCGCGCCTACATCGGCAAGTTCGAAGGCGCCGACCTGACGCATGCCTGGGCGTCGAACGTCGTCGATCTCTGTCCCGTCGGTGCGCTGCTCTCGAAGGACTTCCTGAACAAGGCTCGTGCCTGGGAGCTTGATCGCGCCGCGTCGATCTGCCCGAGTTGCTCACAGGGCTGCAATGTGATGCTCGAGACGCGCGACAACGTCGTCGTGCGGATTCGCCCGCGCCCGAACGCGTCGGTCAACCAGCATTTCGCGTGTGATGTCGGGCGCCTGAACTATCGCTGGATCAATCGCCGCGATCGGCTCGAGTATCCGCAGGTGCGTTCATCGCAGGGACTCGTAACGACCTCGTGGAGCGAGGCGGTGAAGGCTGCCGCCAGCGCCATCACGGCTGCGGCACGTGTGACCGTGCTTGTATCGCCGGCATTGTCGAACGAAGCGCTGTACCTGCTCGGACGCATCGCCTCACACGTGAGCGCCACCGCCGTGATGACCATCGCGCGTGGTCCGGAGGCGCCGCTGCCGGGTGTGAAGGATCTGTCGCTGCGTGCCGAACGTGCGCCGAATCACACGGGTGCCGAGCTGTTTGGCTTCACCGACGTGATCTCTCCGACCGCCGGGCTTGGCTCCAATGATCTTCTGATCGTTGCCGACGCTGCTGCATCCGTGTCGGCGGTGCCGGACGGCGTGCGTGTCATCGTGATCGGTACGGTGCTCGACGACATGCTGAAGGGCGCGACGATCGTCGCCTTGCCGGTGTGCAACTTCGCCGAGGAGGATGGCACGTTCATGAACCTGCGTGGTCGCGTGCAGCGATTTCAGCAGTCGAAGGCGCCACCGGCGCAGGTGCGCCCGACGTACCGCGTGTTCGGTGAAGTGGCTGCCGCGATCGGCGCCGGTTCGTACCCTGCGCTTGCCAGCGATGTCTTCGCGACGATCGTCGCGACCGTTCCGGCGTTCGCCGGCATGACGTATCGCACGCTCGGCCTGCAGGGAGCTCCTGCGACACTCCCAGCCGGGGCGGCGGTCTGATGGGCGACATGCTCATGACTCCCATCACCGACAATCCCACCGCGTTCGCGATCGCATCGGCCATCAAGGTGGTCGCGTTCTTCGGCGTCTATCTCGTGACCGTGGCGCTGCTGACACTCGCCGAGAGAAAGGTCAGCGCCTGGATTCAGGACCGGCACGGGCCGAATCGCGCAGGACCCGGCGGTCTGCTGCAGCCGGCCGCCGATGGCCTCAAGAATTTCATGAAGGAAGAGCTGTCGCCTGGTGCGGGGAACACCATTCTGTTCACGCTCGCACCAGCGATTGCGTTCTGCACGGCCATGGTGAGCTGGGCGGTCATTCCGTTCGCCGCACCGCTGCCGACGCCGTGGGGTGTGATGTCGGTCTCGATCGCGCAATTGCCGGTCGGCTTCATCTTCACACTCGCGATCTCGTCGCTGGGCGTCTTCGGTATCACGCTCGCCGGATGGAGCTCGAACAACAAGTATTCGTTGCTCGGCGGTCTGCGCTCGAGTGCGCAGCTGATCTCGTACGAAATCGCGATGGGTCTGTCGATCATCCCGGTGCTGTTGCTGGCCGGAAACGTCACGATGGACGCGATCGTGAAGCAGCAGGCGATGGGCGGCTGGAACGTGCTCAATCTGTCAGTCGCATTCCTCACGTTCCTGATCTCCGCCTTTGCCGAGACGAACCGCCTGCCGTTCGACCTGCCTGAAGCCGAGAGTGAACTGGTCGCGGGCTATCACACCGAATACAGCTCGATGAAGTTCTCGATGTTCTTCATCGCCGAGTTTGCGAACATGCTGACGGCCAGCGGCATGATGGCCACGTTGTTCCTCGGCGGATGGGACATTCCGTTCACGAGTTGGGACAACACCGGGGACCCCTCCGTCCTCAAGACGCTGCTCACGCTCGTGTCGTTCGGACTCAAGGCCGGCTTCTTCCTGTTCCTCTACATGTGGATCCGCTGGACGTTGCCACGCTTCCGGTACGATCAGCTGATGTCGCTCGGCTGGCGCTTTCTCCTGCCGCTGAGCCTCGGCTACATCGTGCTGATCGCGTCCGTGCTGCTCGTGCTGCAGGCGCTTGGCATCCAGCAGGGCGTGTTGCAGACCGGCGTCCTGTTCCTGATCAACGCGGCGGTCCTGGTTGCGGTGTTCGTGATCTTCGACCGCGGTCGCCTGCTCAGCCCGACGACGTCGAAGATGTCGGCCGCAGAGATGCTCCGGCTCCGCACGCAGGATCGACTCGGCTCACCACTGTCGGCCGCGGTGCGACCGGAACCCGAGATGGGAGACTGATGGCGATCAATGTGAAGGTCATGGACCGGCCCGTGGAGCAGGTCAGCTACGTGCGTGCGACGCTGTCCGGGCTTGCGCACACGTTCAAGCACCTCGTCGATCCGCACAAGGTCACGACGCAGTACCCCGAGGAAACGGAGGCGCTGTCGAAGCGGTGGCGCGGCACGCATCGCATGCTCACCACGGAAGACGGCAAGGCCAAGTGTGTCGCCTGCGGTCTCTGCCCGACCGTGTGCCCCGCCAACTGCATCAAGCTCGTGCCCGGCGAGGACGAACACGGCAATCGCTTTCCACTCGTGTTCGAGATCGACGAATTCCGCTGCATTTTCTGCGGCTACTGCCAGGAAGTCTGCCCAGAAGAGGCCATTCACGTCGGGCGCCACTACGAGAACGCGGAATATTCGCGCGACGGCTTCGTGTACGACCTGGAGCGCCTCACGGCGCAGACACACCCGGTCTGTGAAATGTGGGATCCCGCCGATCCCGCCGGGGAATGATGGGCACGTACTACACGATTCACTTCTGGCTCTTCTCGATTCTTGCGATCGTCGCGGCAATGGCGATGGTCACGCGACGCAATCCCGTCGCTGCCGCGCTCTGGCTCGTCAACGTGATGTTTGCACTGGCCGCATTGTACGTGATGCTCGGCGCGCATTTCCTCGGCGCCGCACAGGTACTCGTGTACGCGGGTGCGATCATGGTGGTCTTCGTCTTCGTCGTGATGCTGCTCAACCTCGGCGAGAATGACGTGAAGGAGCGACGGAGTGTCGGCGCGGCCGTGGCGGCATCGGCGATCGCCGGGGCGCTGGCGGCGGAGCTTCTGTATGTGGTGCGGGCGCAGCCGTTTCCGGTGGACGGTCTCAGGCCCGTCGATGCCGATGCACTCGCGCCGATCGCAAACTCGCTGTTCACCGACAACCTGGTGGCATTCGAGGTGACGTCGCTGCTGCTGCTGGTGGCAGTGGTCGGCGCCGTCGTTCTCGCCAAGCGCGGCAAGGTCGCTGGCGAGGCGCGCACATGATCCGTGAAGCACTGTTCGTCTCGGCCATCCTCTTCAGCATCGGTGTGCTTGGCGTGCTCACGCGCCGCAATGCGCTGATCCTGTTCATGTGCGTCGAGTTGATGCTCAACGCAGTGAACTTGTCGTTCGTGGCGCTCTCGCGACTACATGGCGTCGGCGGCCAGGTCTTCGTCCTCTTCGTGATGACCGTCGCCGCCGCCGAGGCCGCGGTCGGCCTCGCGATCGTGATCAGTGTGTTCCGGCATTATCGCACGGTCGATCTCGGCCGCATTCGGCTGCTCAGGGGTTAGACGCACACACGCATGTTCTCCTCTTCGTCCGCTTCGTTGGTCCTCTGGCTCATTCCCCTGTTGCCGTTCGCTGGCTTCGTGGTGAACGGGTTGTTCTCGCTGGTGCCGTCCTGGCGTGGCGAACGCGTCGCGTCGACGCCGGCGGGTCGACGGGGTATCGTCAGCCTGGTCGGCGTGGGTGTGATGGTGCTCGCCTTCGCGCTGACCATCGCACTCGCGATGCAACTCGGTGGCGACGACACGGCCATCGACTCCACACTCGGCGTCTGGATGCACGCGGGCTCGTTCAGCGTCGACTGGGCACTGCGCGTGGATCGGCTGAGCGTGCTGATGATGCTCGTCATCACCGGCGTCGGCAGCCTGATTCACATCTACAGCGTCGGCTACATGGCCGACGACGCGGGGTTCGCGCGCTATTTCGCGTACCTGAACCTGTTCGTCGGGTTCATGCTGATGCTCGTGATGGGCGCGAACCTGCCGGTGTTGTTCATCGGCTGGGAGGGCGTCGGACTCGCGTCATACCTGCTGATCGGTTTCTGGTTCGGAGACACGGCGAACGCGGTGGCGGGCAAGAAGGCGTTCGTGGTCAATCGCATCGGTGACTTCGGCCTGCTGCTGGCGATGTTCATCCTGTTCGCGAACATCGGGTCGCTCGATTTCGCCGAGATCGCACGACAGCACGCGGTGCTGTCGACACCGCTGGTGACGGCGATCTGCCTGTTCATGTTCCTTGGCTGCGCCGGCAAGAGTGCGCAACTCCCGTTGTATGTCTGGCTGCCCGACGCGATGGCCGGCCCGACGCCGGTGTCGGCGCTGATCCATGCTGCCACGATGGTCACGGCAGGCATCTATCTCATCGTGCGGAATGCGACGCTGTTTTCGGCGGCTCCGGTCGCCTGCCTCGTCATCGTGCTCGTCGGGGCGCTGACGGCGCTGTGGGCGGCGACGGTCGGCCTCAAGCAATTGGACATCAAGAAGGTGCTTGCGTATTCCACCATTTCGCAGTTGGGCTACATGTTCGTGGCCGTCGGCGCGGGGGCGTACACGGCGGCGATGTTCCACCTCGTCACGCATGCATTCTTCAAGGCGCTGTTGTTCCTCGGCGCCGGCGCGGTGATTCACGGCATGCATCACGCCTTGCACGCGACGCATCGGCACGACGATGCACAGGACATGCGCAACATGGGTGGCCTGATGAGGAGGATGCCGGCCACCGGAACGCTGATGTGGATTGCCACACTCGCGATCGCCGGAATCCCGCCGTTGGCCGGATTCTTCTCCAAGGACGCGATCCTGAGTGCGATCGCCGAACGCGCCATGGAATCTCCGCTGGCTGAATCGTCGCTCGGTCCGGTTCCTGGACGTGTGGTGCTCTGGTTCGCATACGCACTCGCGGTGGTGACGGCGTTCCTGACTGCGATCTACATGACTCGCTTGATGCGCTATTCCTTTCACGGCACGTTTCGCTCGGGCGCCGATGTGGAAGCGGAGGTGCATGACGCGCCCTGGATGCTGCGCGGTCCGCTGGTCGCACTCGGTGCGCTGACGCTCATCGGCGGCTGGTTGCAGCTTCCCGAGGTGTTGCCGGTCGGGCGCACTGGTCTGCTCGAGACGTGGCTCGCACCGATCACTGGCAGCGCAACGACATTACTCGCTGGCACGGGTCATCTCGCGCACAACACCGAATACCTCCTGATCGGCATCGCCGTGGCCGTCGCCGTTGCCGGTATCGCAACGGCGTTCGTCCTGCTCAAGCCGGCCTCGCTCACCACGAAGGACGCCGCCCCTGCGGAAACGGGCATCGGTCTCGTGCTCGCGAACGACTACTTCGTCGACGCGGCGATCGAGCGTGGCGTCGTCGGCCCCACGGTGGCCGCGTCGCGCAAGGTGTTGTGGCGTGGCCTCGACCTCGGCTTGATCAACGGGGTGCTGGTGCAGGGCAGTGCGCAGCTCTTCCGCGTCATCTCATCCATCGCATCCCGTGCACAGGTTGGATTCGCGGGGAGCTATGTGTGGGCGATCGCGCTCGGTGCGGTCGCTCTGATCGGTGTGTTCACGATGCGAGGCGGACAGTGAACACCATGTTGGCAGCGATCGGCTTTGCCCCGGGCTGGCTGCTCCCTGGGATCTTCGCGCTGCCGCTCGTCGGCTCGATTGCCGTCTGGTTGCT
Organism: Gemmatimonadaceae bacterium; assembly: GCA_014379355.1. Taxonomy (GTDB): domain Bacteria; phylum Gemmatimonadota; class Gemmatimonadetes; order Gemmatimonadales; family Gemmatimonadaceae; genus JACMLX01. The sequence goes on along the minus strand of JACMLX010000095.1, from coordinate 14,132 downwards.
GCCCCGTGCCGCTGGCGACACCGACGCACGCCTGGCACGCACCATCACCATTGGTCTGCTGTCCGTGACGGCGATCCTGACACTCGCCCTCTGGCTGGTCGTGCCGAACGGATCGACCGAGCAGGTGGACTATCCGTGGATCGACGAATTCGGCGCACGGATTCGCTTCGCGGCGACGGGCATTTCGCTGCCGATGATCGTGCTGACGGCGTGGCTCATGTTGCTCAGTGTGATCGCGACGGATCGTGCGGCGATCACGCATCGCGCCGTGTCGTACTACGCACTCATCCTGCTGCTGACCGCTGGCATACTCGGCATCTTTCTCGCGGCCGACCTGCTGCTGTTCTATCTGTGCTGGGAATTGATGCTCGTGCCGCTCTACTTCCTGATCGGTGTCTGGGGATCAGGACGCGGACCCGCGGCTGGCACGACGTTCTTCATCTACACCATGCTCGGTTCGTTGCTGATGCTCGTCGCGGTCATCGTCGTGGCGTCGGCCGCCGGTGGCACGACGTATGACACGGTGCGCACGATGGCGACGAACCAGCCGATGAGCATGACGGCGCAGGCCTTCTGTTTCTTCGCGTTCGCGGCCGCGTTCCTCGTCAAGAGTGCGCTGATCCCGTTTCACACCTGGCTGCCTGACGCGCAAAGCGAGGGACCGCCGATCGCGGCCGTCGCACTGGGCATCAAGGTCGGCACGTACGGGTTGATGGTCCTCGCATATCCGCTCTTTCCCTCGGCTGCGCTGCATCCGGTGACACGGATGATTCTCGCGTCGCTCGGTGTCGTCGGCGTGCTGTACGGTTCGCTCGTCGCACTCGTCCAGCCGGATTTCCGGCGCGTGATCTCGTACGCGTCCATCGCACATCTCGGGTTCGTGGTGGTTGGCATCAGTGCGTTCACGGCTGAATCGTTGCAGGGTGCGGTGATCGTGATGGTGAATGCCGGCATCACGACGGGCGGCATGTTCCTGCTGCTGGGCATGCTGCGCAAGCGGATCAGCGACGATCGCTTTCAGTCACTCGGCGGCCTGGCGAAGGACATGCCGATGTTCGGCGCATTGGTGGTGCTGTTCGCACTGGCGAACGCCGGCCTGCCCGGCACGAATGGCTTTGTCGGCGAATTCCTCGTGCTGATCGGCTCGTTCACCCATTTCCCGGTGCTCGTGCTGCTGGCCACGATCGGTGTGATCCTCGCAGCGGCCTACCTGCTCTGGGCCGTGCAGCGCATGCTGTTCGGCCAGCGCCCGGACGGCGCCCCGGTCGCACGCGACCTGAACGGACTCGAAGCCGGCGTGATGGCCGCATTCGTCCTCGCGATCATCGGTCTCGGTCTCGCACCGGCACCCGTCCTCGACCGACTCGATGACTCGGTCGCGTCACTCGTGACGCGCGTGAACATGTCGGCGATCACGGCACCGCCCACGGCGAGTGCGGTCGAGGATGCCGCGCGATGAACGGCTTCGTATTCGGCGGTCTTGACCTCGGCACCCTGCTGCTGCCGGAACTGATCGTCTCGATCGGTGGAATGTGCGTGTTGTTGTTCGGTGTGTTCGCGGCGGAGAGTGTGGAGACGACACGCCGCGCCCATCTGCTCGCAATCGTCGTGGCGTTGCTCGCAGCCGCGTCAGCGGCGATGCTGGCGAATCAATCGCCACCACTCGGTGCGGCGAGCGGCCCGCTCGCGTACGACGGGTTCCGCTGGGCGTCCGTCGCCGTCATCCTGCTCGGCGTGATCGGTACGCTGGTGATGGCGATGGAGTACAACGAAGGTGCAGCACTCGCGGCGCCTGAACCACCGGCGCTCGTCCTGTTCTCCGCCGCCGGCATGCTGCTCCTCGTCGGCGCGCGCGACCTGATGCTGATCTTTCTTGGCATCGAAGTCATGTCGCTCGCGATCTACATCCTCACCGGCCTCGATCGCAGCCGCGCCGGTTCAGCCGAAGCTGCGCTCAAATATTTCCTGCTCGGCGCGTTCTCGACCGGCTTCCTCCTGTATGGCATGGCATTGCTCTACGGCGCCACCGGCACGACCAACCTGAGCGAGATGGCAGCGGCGATCACGCAGCATGATCTTGGCCGGGATCCGCTGCTGATCGGCGGACTGGCGCTGTTGTTCGTCGGCTTCTCGTTCAAGGTGGCGGCAGTCCCGTTCCACATGTGGACGCCGGATGTGTACGAGGGTGCACCGACACCGTACACGTCCTTCATGGCCGCCGGGGTGAAGACGGCCGCCTTCGCCGCGTTCGCCCGGTTGTTGCTCGACGGACTCGGACCGGCGTACGCGTCGTGGCACTATGCCGCGTGGGTCCTGGCCGCCGTCACGATGGTCGTCGGCAACGTGCTCGCGCTGGCGCAGCAGAACGTGAAGCGCATGCTCGCGTATTCGAGCATCGCGCATGCCGGCTATCTCCTGGTCGCCATCACCAGTCACTCGGCCAACGGCGTGGCCGCGATCGTGTTCTACGCGCTCGCCTACACGCTGGCGACGGTCGGGTCGTACGCGGTGCTGAGCGTCGTCTCCGGCGGCATCGAGAAACGCACGCGGATGAGTGACCTGGCCGGCCTGTCGCGCACGCGACCGGCACTCGCGACCGCGATGGCCGTGTTCATGCTCTCGTTGATGGGGTTCCCGGTCGCCGGCGGGATGGGTTTCTTCGCGAAGTGGTACGTATTGCGTGCCGCGTTGTCGTCTCCCGCACCGCAACTCAAGCTGGCGATCATCCTCGTGCTCGCGAGCCTCGTGTCGGCCGGCTACTACCTCTCGGTCGTCGCGACGATGTTCATGAAACCGCCGGTCGAGGACGCGACGCCGGCGCGGGTGGTCGACGCGCGCATGACCGGTGGCGTGATCGCCGTGGCTGCCGTACTGCTGCTGGCGCTTGGCGTGTATCCGTCACCCGCCGTTGGCTGGGCAAAGGCCAGCACTCTCCCAATGACTCCAGGACGACCGGCGGCCGCATCACAGGTGCAGGCGTCGGCCCCGTTCGATTCCCAGGCCGTGTTTCCATGACCATCGCCGCTGGCATCTTTCGGCAGTATGACATTCGTGGCGTCGTCGGAGACGACCTGACCAGCGAGGCGGCTGAAGGCATCGGTCAGGCGTATGCGGCGCTGCTCGATGAGCGTGGGATCGAGGGCCCGGTTGCCGTCGGCCGCGACAACCGGCCGAGCGGTACGGCACTGCGAGAGGCGTTGGTGCAGGGCCTGACGAGTCGCGGACGCGACGTCATCGACATCGGCGTCGGTCCCACGCCCCTGCTCTACTGGTCGTTGCATCACCTGCCGGTGGCCGGCGGCATCCAGATCACGGGTTCACACAACCCCCCGGAGTTCAACGGCTTCAAGCTCTGCGTCGGCACTGGCTCGTTGCACGGCGGCGGCATCCAGCGACTGCGCGAGCTGCTCGACGCCCCACCGACTGCACATGTCGGCTCGGTGCGCGCCGAGAACCTGAACGCAGCGTACGCCGACGACATCGTGGAGCGCACGGGGCCCTTGCCGCGGCGCTTGAAGGTGGTGCTCGACGCCGGCAACGGTGCCGGTGGGCCGCTCACCGAGGCGATCTTCGCGCGCATGAACCTCGATGCGACGTATCTCTTCTGCGAAAGCGATGGCACGTTTCCGAACCATCATCCCGATCCGACCGTCGAGGAGAACCTGCTCGACCTGATCGGTGCCGTGCAGCAGCAAGGCGCTGACATCGGCATCGCGTTCGATGGTGACGCCGATCGTATCGGTATCGTGGACGCGAACGGCACGATCATCTGGGGTGACTACCTGCTGCTGTTGTACGCGCGTGATGTGTTCGCGCGCACCGGTGGCGGCCAGGCGATCATCTTCGACGTGAAATGTTCGCAGGCACTGCCGGATGCGATCACGAAAGCGGGCGGTGTGCCGGTGATGTGGAAGACGGGCCACTCACTCATCAAGGACAAGATGAAGGAGTTGCATGCGCCAGTCGCCGGCGAGATGTCGGGGCACATGTTCTTCACCGAGGGCTTCTACGGGCATGACGACGCGCTCTATGCCGCTGCGCGCATCCTGCGGATCGTGTCGTCCAGCGCCGGCAGTGTCCGCGACCTGCTCGCCGATGTGCCCTCGTACTTCAGCACACCCGAATTGCGCATCGACTGCGGCGATGAGCGCAAGTTCGAGCTGGTCGAGGCGGCCACGGCGCATTTCCGGAAGACGCACGACGTCATCGATGTCGACGGTGCGCGTGTGCTCTTCGGCGACGGATGGGGCCTCATTCGTGCGTCGAACACGCAGCCGATCGTCGTGTGCCGGTTCGAGGCGCTGACCGCGGAGCGTCGTGACGAGATCCGTGCGGAGTTCTACGCATGGATGCGCACGCAAGGCGTCACCGTCTGATCGTGCGCCGTCACCGCCCGTGATCATCCGTCGTCGCGGGTTGCTGACGCTCGTCGTGTGCGTGGCGCTGGTACTGGCCATCGGGCGGGCATGGGGCGCGCTGATCGGCGATCATGCCTGGTTCGACGCGCTCGGATTCGGGGATGTGTGGTGGTGGCGGACGACCGTCGCGCTGACCCTCAAGCTGGCCGCCGGCACGCTCGCGACATTCGTCATGCGCACGCATCTCGAAGCCATTCGACGCTCGTTCGTGAGTGTCGTCGTGCCGGGCACCGTCGGCAACCTCGAGTTCAATGGTGCCGTGCCCGATCGCACGATTTCCCTCGTGTTGTGGGCCGTTGCGATCGCAATCGGCGTGCTGCTCACCGTACCGATCGACGACTGGACTCCGCTCGCGAACGTGCTCGATGCGCGACCGTTCGGGGAGTCGGACCCGTACTTCCAGTACGACCTCGCCTTCTGGACGACCTGGTTGCCGTTCGAGTTGCAGGCGTACACCTGGGCGCTGCTGGCGCACGCCGTGATGTCGATGGCGACCATCGTCGGCTATGTGCTCACGCGCGGCATCGGCACCGATGGGCGAGCGCTGCGCGTCACGCGACACGCTCGCCGACACATCACGGTGCTGGGTGCCATGCTCCTCGCGTTGATCGCATGGAGCTACCGCATCGACGGCTTCGACCGCCTCGTGCACGGTACCGGCGGCGAGGGTGCGTTCGGCTTCGCCGATCATCGCGTCGGCCTGCCCGGTGGCATCGTGATGCAGGTGATCTGCCTTGCCGCAGCCGGTGTGGTGATCTGGAGTGCGTGGTCCCGGCAACCGCGTGCCGGCATCGCAGCCGTCACGACCGTGTTGCTGATGGCGCTCCTGCTGCGACAGGGAATGCCGTTGCTCGCGGACAGCGTCGACGGCGGTGGTGACACGGTCATGCGAGAGCGTCGGTATCTCGACGCGGGTTCCTCCTATACGCGTCGTGCGTACGAATCGGATCGGGTGATCGCCGCCGCGCAGGGCGACACGGCATCCTTGCCGGCCACGCCGCTGTGGGATCGCGCCACCGTGCCGCACACCGCGCCGGGGCGGCTCGGCGCACTGCTGGCGTGGAACGCAGGCAACGGCATGCCCGAGGCGGTAGTCTTCGATGCGCTGCGCGCACCGGGCCTGCTGCCGACGTGGCGCGCGATCCCGATCGACATCACGTCCGAGAATCCGTTGCGCAACGTGACCGCGCGTACCGGCCGCACATTGCCACCGATCGTCGTCAGCGACTCCGGGCGCGGCTACGCGATCGTGAGCGATCGGGCGAGACTCATCGCAGCGCCGTCCATCGCCGGCACGTCGGCGCGACTCGCACACGCATGGAATCAGCAGAATCCGCGCCTGCTGTTCGGCGAGACGCCAGGCCCGTCACCGGTGCTCATCACGGTGCGTGACGTGCGTGAACGCGTCGCGCTGCTCGCGCCATCGTTGCACCCTGGTGCCCACGTCGTCCCGCTGGTCTTCGCCGATTCGCTGCTCTGGGCGCTCGATCTGTACGCCGTCAGCGCGACGTATCCGCTGAGCGAACATGTGATGCTCGCCGGCGACGAGTTCTCGGCGGCGCAGTTTGCCGCCACCGCACTGGTGAACGCCCACACGGGTCGCGTCGCGCTCGTCACGGAACGCAATCCACCGCTGCTCGCGCGTCGTCCGCTCGAGCGTCTCGCGCGACATCTGCTGCCGATCGCCGAGTTGCCGGAAGCGCTGCGCCGCGCACTGCCGCCGCGCGCCGACGCACTCCAGCTCGAAGGCGGCATCGCCGCCCATTTCGGGTCGCGCGCGGTGCAGGAAGACACGACGGGATTCGTGCGGCGCGGCGGCCCGCTCACGGAACTCTCCCTCGTGCACGGCGTGGCGGCGGACAGCGTCTTTGCGACGGAGGAGGATGTGCCGGTCTGGCTGCCGGCGCGACGTGCGTATGCCCTCACGGCGGCGGCGATCGACGCACGCGGTGTCGTGCGTGGCGTGCTGCTTGCGCCGGGAGGCGAGGATCGGCGCACACGCTGGCTGCCGAGCGCCGACGGCGCGCCGTATGAAGGCGTGGTCCGAGGGGCACAGGAGACGTCGGACTCGTTGCGACAGCCCGGCAGTCTCACCGGCGCGCGACGCAGTGCGACGCGTGTGCTGCCTGGCGCCGGCGCACCGCGATTCCTCACGCCGTACTTCACGCTTCGTGATGGCCGACCGACGCAGATCGCTGCTGTCCTGCTCACCGACGGCATGCACCGGGGCGTGGCGCAGACGATTCCGGAGGCCGTGCTCAGTTGGCGAGATGGCGGCCGGGCGCCTGTCCCGGGCTCCACCGCTGCCGCCATGTACCGGCAGATGCGCGACGCCCTCCAGCGTGGTGCGTGGAGTGAGTTCGGTGCCTCGTTCGACGCGCTCGGCCGCGCCCTCGGTGTGCCTCGCGACTCGAGCCAGCGATGATCGCACGACCGACGGTTAGCTTGCCGTCGGCCCTCCGGCGCCCGATGCGGGCGCTGCGTCCACCCTCGCGTCCGTCACACACGGCGGCGGGGACTTTTCCAACGTCACAATCGCTGCAATCACTCGATCGCAGATGGAGCGTGTGTGAACCTACATGAGTATCAGGCCAAGGAGATCCTCAGGCGCCACGGCGTCCCGATTCCCGATGGCGACATTGCAACCACACCCGACGCTGCTGAAGCACTCGCGGTGAAGTACGGTGTGCCGGTGATGGTGAAGGCGCAGGTCCACGTCGGTGGGCGCGGCAAGGCCGGCGGCGTGAAGTACTGTGCAACGCCAGCCGCAGCGAAGGAGAAGGCCACGGCGATCCTCGGCATGGACATCAAGGGGCTCACCGTCCTCAAGGTGCTCGTGACGGTGGCCGAGGACATCGGCAGTGAGGCGTACGTCGGCATCATCGTCGATCGTGCGACGAAGAAGCCGGTGTTCATGGTCAGCGCTGCGGGTGGTATCGACATCGAGGAAGTCGCGGCGACCACGCCGGAGAAGATCAAGTACCATCCCGTCGATCCGCGCTACGGCCTGCGCACGTTCGAGGCGATGGAGATGGGCTTCTTCCTGTACGAGGACGTGAAGCAGGCGCGCGCGGCGGCGAAGATCATGCAGCAGCTCTACTCGGCGTTCATCGAGAGCGGGTGCTCACTCGCGGAGATCAATCCACTCGTCGTCACGCCGACGGGCACGGTGGTCGCCGTCGATGGCAAGATGGTGATCGACGACAATGAACTCGACCGCCTGCCAGCGATCGAGGCATTGCGCGACGAAAGCAGCGAGGAAGCGAGCGAAGTCGAGGCCCGCAAGGCGAACCTCACGTTCATCAAGCTCGATGGCAATGTGGGCTGCGTCGTCAATGGCGCGGGTCTCGCGATGGCCACGATGGACCTCGTCAAGTATTACGGCGGCGACCCGGCGAACTTCCTCGATATCGGCGGCTCGTCGAATCCGGAGAAGGTCGTCAACGCGCTCCGCATCATCACGGCCGACAAGAACGTGAAGGCGATCCTGTTCAACATCTTCGGCGGCATCACACGCACCGATGACGTCGCGAACGGCATCGTCACCGCGACGAAGGCCAATCCGCTCACCGTGCCGATCGTGATTCGCCTGACGGGCACCAACGAAGAAGTCGCGATGAAGATCCTGACCGAGAACGGCTTCAGCGCCTCGTCCGACATGGATGAAGCCGTGCAGAAGGCGGTCGCCCTCGCCACCGGGGCCGCCGCGTGAGCATCTTCATCGACAACACCACCACACTGCTGGTGCAGGGCATCACGGGTCGTGACGGCTCGTTCCACGCGAAGCAGATGATGGAGTACGGCACGACCGTCGTCGGCGGCGTCACGCCGGGTAAAGGCGGCCAGAAGTTCGAGGAGACGGTGCCGATCTTCAACACGGTTGCGCAGGCCGTGGCCGCGACCGGCGCGAACACCTCGGTCATCTACGTGCCGCCACCATTCGCGGCGGATGCGATGATGGAAGCGGCCGCCGCCGGCATCAAGCTGATCGTCTGCATCACCGAAGGCGTGCCGGTGCTCGACATGACGAAGGTCTATCCGTATGTGAAGGAGATGGGCGCGCGACTGCTCGGTCCGAACTGCCCTGGCCTGATCACACCCGGTCAGTCGAAGGTCGGCATCATTCCGGGACGCATCTGCGCGCCCGGACCGGTCGGCGTCGTCAGCCGGTCAGGCACGCTGACGTATGAAATCGTGAACCTGCTCACGAAGGCCGGGATCGGGCAGAGCACCTGTGTCGGCATCGGCGGTGACCCCATCAACGGGACCAACTTCATCGACGCGTTGGCCGCGTTCGAGGCGGATCCGCAGACGACGGTCGTCGCCATGATGGGTGAAATCGGCGGCACCGACGAGCAGGAAGCGGCCGAATTCGTTCGGACGAAGATGAGCAAGCCGGTGGTCGGCTTCATCGCCGGCCAGACGGCACCGCCCGGGCGCCGGATGGGCCACGCGGGCGCAATCATCTCGGGATCGGCAGGCACGGCCGCCGAGAAGATCGAGGCGTTCGAGAAAGCCGGCATGGGCATCGCCAAGCGTCCGATGGACTTCGTGGAGCTGGTCAAGGCTCGACTGTAAGCCACCGATCGCTTGGACTACATTTGATCGACGCGCCCGGCCACCTCGGTGACCGGGCGCGTCTGCCTGATATCCTTGGCGCGTTTGCGCCCGCACCACACTGGAGCCGTGCACATGGCTGGAACCCGTACCCTCACGATCATCAAGCCGGATGCGTTCGGCGCAGGCAAGGCCGGCAAGATCATCGCGCATCTCGAAGCCCAGGGCTTCGTGCTCAAGGCCGCCCGGGTGATGCACCTGACCACGGCGCAGGCCGGCACATTCTACGAGGTCCACAAGGAGCGCGGCTTCTTTGGTGAACTGGTGGAATTCATGACCTCCGGTCCCTGTATGCCAATGGTGCTGGACAAGGCCAACGCCGTCGCCGAGTTGCGCGACGCCATCGGCAAGACGGATCCAGCCGAGGCCGCTGAAGGCACCGTCCGGAAGCTCTACGCCGAGTCGAAGGGCCGGAATGCGATTCACGCGTCGGACTCGGATGAGGCGGCTGCGGTCGAGGCAGCCTTCTTCTTTCCTGACCTCGCCTGAGCTGCTTCGCACGACGGCCGTCGGAGAGAGGCGATCGCAGCGAGCTAAGTTGCGACACCGTGGGCACTTGTCCCCTGACGTCGGGATGCGTATTTTCCACGGCTATGCTGTCAGTGGATATCCGCAATCTCAGTGGTCAGGCAGTGACGTTGGACGGAGAGATTTCTCCCGACGACGCGGTGTGGATCGATGGAGATATTCGGCCCAGTTCGCCGGTAACGGTGCACGGCCGTCTCTCGAGCGCCGGTGAAGGGCGATTCTATTTCACCGGCGAGTTCGCAGGGTCGGCGGTTGGTGAATGCACCCGATGCCTCGTCGAGGTGTCGGTGAGGGCAGGTGATTCGATTTCGTGCCTCTTCGTCGAATCGGACGAGGACGGTCTCGACGATGACCCTGATGTATTCCTGTTGAACGCGAAGTCGAGCAGTATCGACGTGCGTCCCGCAGTCCGCGAAGGGTGGATCCTTGCAGTCCCGCCTTTTGTGTTGTGCCGTGAAGATTGCAAAGGTCTGTGTCCGACCTGCGGCGTCGACCGCAATACGACCGCCTGTGACTGCGCATCGAGTGGCGATGCGCGCTGGGCGGCGCTCAGAGAGCGCGCAACCGACTCATGATTCGTCTTACTACCGGGAAGTGACCCATGGCCGTACCGAAGCGCAGGACATCCAAGCAGCGCAAGCGCCTCCGCAACACGCACAAGGTTGCGCCGCGGATCGTGATTCAGAAGTGCCCACAGTGCTCGAGCATGAAGCGTCCCCATCGTGTCTGCGATGAATGCGGATACTACGGCGGTGAGCAGCGGATCGCGGCCCGGGAAGGCTGAGCCTTGGCCCGGATTGCGCTGGATGCGATGGGTGGCGATTTCGCCCCCATCGCACCGGTGGGTGGCGCGCTCCTCGCGCTGGCTGAGCTTGGGGCCGAGCACCGCATCCAACTGATTGGCCGTGAGGCAGATGTCGTCGCGGCGCTCGATGCCGCCCTCGCGGGTGAGTATTCGGCGTTGTCGGCTCATCGCTCGCGCGTCGATGTGATCGACGCCGCCGACATCATCGGCATGGCGGACAAGCCGACGGCCGTCATGCGCCGTCCGCAGTCGTCGATGGCGATCGGACTCAGGCGCCACGCCGACGGTCTCGCCGATGCCTTCGTGAGTGCCGGGAACACGGGCGCGCAGATGGCGGCATCGGTGCAGATCCTCGGGTTGCACGGGTCGCTCAAGCGGCCCGCGATCGCCTCGATCTTTCCCACGTCGCTGCATACCGTCGTTGTCCTGGACGCCGGCGCCAACGTCGATTGCAGCCCGGAAGAGCTGGTGCACTTCGCGAGGCTCGGATTCGTGTACGCCGAAGACATTCTCGGCCGCGAAAACCCCGCCATCGGCTTGCTCAGCATCGGCGAGGAGCCCGAGAAGGGCAACGCCGCCGTGAAGAGTGCACATCAGTTGCTCTCGCAGACCGACCTGAATTTCATCGGCAATGTCGAGGGTCGTGACATCGCCGCCGGCACCTGCGACCGCGGCCCCTTCGACGTCGTCGTGTGCGACGGCTTCACCGGCAACGTGCTGCTCAAGTTCTACGAGGCGCTGGCGCCGGCACTCGTCGGCATGATTGCACGATCGATCGACGCGGATCCGCACCTGTTGATGAAGGGACTCGCGCATCTCGACTACTCCAACTACGGCGGCGCGCCGCTGCTGGGTGTCCAGGGTGTGAGCATCATTGCGCACGGCAAGTCATCGCCGCGTGCCATCAAGAACGCCGTCAACGTCGCCGTTCGTGCGGCCGAGTCGCGGATGTCCGAGCATATCGGGCGTCGGCTCGGCGTCACGGACTGACATCGTGCGGCGCCATCGCACCGTGCCCACGATGCGTCGGCTCACGCGGAGATCATTCACATGAAACGTCCGTATGCGGCACTGACCGGCACGGGATACAGCGTGCCGCGGCACGTCATGACGAATGATGATTTTGCCGCCATCGGGATCGACACGTCACACCAGTGGATCTTCGAGCGCTCCGGCATCGTGCAGCGCCACATTGCGCGCGACGGTGAATCGACGTGCAGCATGGGTGCGGACGCCGCACGCAAGGCGATGGCGAAGGCTGGCATCACGTCCGCTGAAATCGACGCGATCATCCTCTCCACCGCGACGCCCGATCGGCTGCTCCCCTCGACAGCTGTGGACATCCAGGCCGCGCTCGGTGCCACGCGTGCAACCGCCTTCGACCTGTCGGCCGCGTGCAGCGGCTGGCTGTATGGGCTGACCGTGGCTGAGGGACTGATCGCCGCCGGTACGATCGAGACGGCGCTGGTCATCGGGTCGGAGAAGATGAGCGCGATCACCGATTGGCAGGATCGCAGCACCGCCGTGCTGTTCGGCGACGGCGCGGGTGCGGCGATCGTGCGTCGCGGTGACGGCAAGCGCGGTATTCTCTCGGCGTTCATGCGCAGCGACGGTGCGCTGGCCGAGCTGTTGTGGCGCCCGTCCGGCGGCGCGGCGCATCCCTTCTCGCTGCCTGTGCTCGAGGATCGATCGAGCTACGTGAAGATGGCCGGACGCGAAGTCTTCAAGCACGCGGTCCGCATGATGGCGGAGGCCTGTGACAGGGCGCTCGACGGCGCGCGCCTGACAGGCAAGGATATCGACCTGCTCATCCCGCACCAGGCGAACATCCGCATCATCGAGGCGACAGCCAAGCATGCGAATGTCCCCATGGACAAGGTCTACGTGAACGTCAATCGATTCGGGAATACGTCGTCGGCCTCGATCGGCATCGCCCTCGACGAGGCGATCACGTCCGGTCGCGTGCGCACCGGCGACACCGTGCTGCTCTGCGCCTTCGGCGCCGGCTTCACGTGGGGTTCGATGGTGGTGCGACTCTGATGGATATCGCGCTCGTATTTCCCGGACAGGGGTCGCAGAAGCCCGGCATGGGCAAGGACCTCGTCGACGCGTATCCGATCGCGGCCGACACGTTTCGCGCTGCCGATGCAGCACTCGGTTTCTCGCTCTCGTCGCTGTGCTTCGATGGACCAGCCGAGACGCTGATGGAAACGCACAACGCGCAACCGGCATTGCTGACGCATGGCGTCGCGGTCTGGCGTCTGCTCGCCGAGCGACTGGGCGCGCGCGTGCGATGCGCCGCGGGACATTCGCTCGGTGAATTCACCGCGCACGTGTCGGCGGGCACCTTCGACTTCGCGACGGCCGTGAAGCTGGTCCGCACGCGCGGTGAGCTGATGCAGGCGGCCGGGGAAGCGCGGCCCGGCGCCATGGCGGCGATTCTCGGAGACCTCACGGTGCGCGTGCGCGAGCTGTGCGACCGCGCGACGAGGGAAGCGGGTGCCGTCGTGCCGGCCAACTTCAATTCGCCGGGTCAGGTGGTGGTGTCGGGTGAAGTCGCCGGCGTCGAACGCCTGATGGAACTGGCCAGGGAGCATGGCGCGAGAAAATGCATGCGGCTCCACGTCAGCGGCGCGTTCCATTCCCCGCTGATGAATGCTGCCAAACCGGGGTGGGAAGCCGCGCTGGCCGATGTCGACATGCACGATGCTCGCATTCCCGTGTATGCGAACGTCACCGGCCTGCCGGTGTCGGGCGCCGAAGCTTCCCGGCAATTGCTCGGTGATCAGCTGACCGCGCCGGTGCGCTGGACCGAGACGATCCGTCACATTGCTGCTGACTATCCCGGGATCACATTCGTGGAGCTTGGACCGGGCCACGTGCTCAGCGGGCTCATCCGAAAAATTCTACCCGACGCCACCGTCCTGCCGGCCGGCACGTCGGCCAATCTCGATGCCATCCTCGCGCTACAGGCGGCCTGATGCAGATCGATCTCGGCGGTAAGGTGGCGCTCGTCACCGGGAGCACACGCGGAATCGGTCGCGCGATTGCGGAGACGCTGGCCGGCGCCGGGGCACGCGTGGCCATCGTCGGCCGGGATCTGTCGCGCGCTGAGACGGCGGCCGCTGAAATCGGGCATGGCGCGAAGGGATTCGCGTGCGACGTGAGCGACACGGCCCAGGTCAGCCAGCTCGTGGCCGACGTCGAGGCATCCTTCGGCACGCTCGACATCCTCGTCAACAATGCCGGGCTCACGAAGGACAACGTGATCATGCGCTTGAAGGACGACGATTGGAACATGGTCATCGACGCCAATCTGCGTGGCGCGTTCGCGAGTATCCGCGCGGCGTCACGTGGCATGATGAAACGACGCAGCGGTCGGATCATCAACATCAGCAGCGTCGTCGGCGTAATCGGCAATCGCGGCCAGGCCAACTACGCCGCGAGCAAGGCGGGACTGATCGGCCTGACGAAATCGGTGGCCAAGGAACTCGCGTCGCGCAACATCCTTTGCAATGCCGTGGCCCCTGGTTTCATCGCGACTGACATGACCGCGGCCCTCGGGCCCGAGCAGAAAAAGGCGCTGGAGAGCCAGATTCCTCTTGAACGGCTGGGAAACGCCGCTGATGTCGCGTCGGCAGTGGCGTTCCTGGCGTCGGACCATGCGGCGTACATCACGGGTCAGGTCCTCGTGGTGGATGGCGGCATGGTGATGTAACGTTCGCCCCAGAGACCGGTCACCGGCCTCGACAGACCCACCCACG
>JACMLX010000094.1 GCA_014379355.1 Gemmatimonadaceae bacterium | reverse complement strand
GCCGCGGTGATGCAGCTGGCGCTCCCCGACGCGCGCGTCACTGCCGTGCGTGCCGTGCAGCCGAACGACTCGTTGCGCGCACTCGGCCGCAAGCCATACTGTCGCGTCGCGGCGACGCTGGACGTGGAGACGCAGATCGTCGCGCTGCTGCCCGATGACTGGAATGGACGCTTCCTGATGGGCGGCGGCGGGGGCTTCGTCGGCGCCGTGGACAACCAGTTCTCGTCCAGCGTTCACGAAGGCTACGCGACCGTGGGCACCGACGCCGGGCACAGCGCCAACAGCCTCACGGCGGGGTGGGCACTGCACAACGAGCGCCGCATCACCGACTTCGCCCATCGTGCGGTGCACCGGACGGCCGAGGTGACGAAGCTGCTCATCGCCGCCTACTACGGTCGGCCGCCGGAGCACTCGTACTTCATCGGCTGCTCCAACGGCGGACGCGAGGCACTGATGGAAGCGCAACGGTACCCTGCCGACTTCGACGGCATCGTCGCGATCGCGCCGGCGTACAATTTCCTCGCGATCACGACGACTTTCGTGCGCAACCTGCAGGTGCAGTACGCCACCGGCGACGCGAACGCACCCGTCGTCACACCCGCTGTGCTGAAGCTGCTGGCGGCGAAGGTCACCGACGCCTGCGACGCGAGCGATGGTGTGCGGGATGGCACGCTCGAGAATCCGGAAACGTGCAAGTTCTCGATGTCGTCGCTGCCGGCCTGCGCGAACGAGACCGCGGCAGATGGCTGTGTGACGAGTGCGCAGCGCGCGGCGCTGGCAACCTTCACGACACCACTCGCGGCCGGAACCGTTCGTTATCCCGGGCAGCCGTTCGGTGACGAGGCCGAACCGGACGGATGGCATGCGTGGATCGTCGGACCGCTGCCGGACCTGATCCCGCTCACCGGCAAGTCCGCGTCGACGGTTCAAGGTGCATTCGGCACCGAATTCTTCAAGTATTTCATCTACGGCGATTCATCCTGGCGCTACGTCGGATACGACCTGTCCCGCGCAGCACGCGATGGCGCGACGGTGGACGCCGAAGTCTCCGCGACCAATGCCGACCTCTCGGCGTTCCGGGCGCGCGGCGGCAAGCTGCTGCTCGCGCACGGATGGTCCGACCCGGCGCTCAATGCGCGCTCGACCATCGACTACTTCACGGCCGTGCAGTCGCGGACGCCACAGGCGTCCTCCTTCACGCGACTGTTCATGATGCCGGGAGTGCTGCACTGCGCGGGTGGCAGCGGATGCGACGAGGTGGACTGGGCGGTGACGATCCGCCGCTGGGTGGAGCAAGGCGAGGCGCCATCTCGCATCGTCGCGCGCAAGGAGCGCGGTACGACGGTCGTGCGCACACATCCGCTCTGTGCATATCCGACAACGGCGCGATACAACGGCACGGGCAGCACGGACGACGCAGCATCGTTCACCTGTCGGTAGGCGCGATCGACGCGCTGAAACCAGTACGGCGTGCGCTCGTACACGAACTGCATGACCGCAACGTCCGGAATTTCGTCTGTCACGGCAGCAGTGTTCCTCTGTGCTGCCTGCGTGAGCGTACGGCCTGCGGCCATGGCGCGTAACGCGGACGGTGATGTGAGCAGTGCGCGAGACCTTGGCGCGCGCATCGATTCACTCCGGACGGCCTTGCGCATTCCGGGGCTTGCGGTCGTCGTCCTCCGCGACACCACGGTCGTGCTCGCACGCGGCTTCGGTGTCGCCGACGTCGAACGCAAGGCTCCGGTGACACCCGAAACGCCATTCAATGTCGCGTCGGTCGCGAAGCCGATATCAGCCGTGGTCGCGCTGCGACTCGTCGAGAGTGGACTGCTCGACCTCGACCGGCCGATGCGTCGCTATCAGGGTTTCGCGGAGTTCTGCGATGCGACACGAGGCGAGGGCGGCGTCTTCTTTCGTGACTTCGCCTGCAAGGACGACCGGCTCACCTTGCGTCACGTCGTGTCGATGACGGCCAACGGGGAACAGCCCGGCACGCGTTTCTGGTACAATCCGCCGTCGTTTTCGTGGGCGTCGCGGCCGATGGCGGAAGTAGCAGGTCGCACCTTTTCGGAGCTGGTCGATTCGCTCGTCTTCAAGCCCGCTGACATGCGCAACGCTGCCCGCACGAATCGGAGGCTGCCGATCCCGCCGCGGATCGCGGACGTGATGGCCACACCGTACCACATCGACTCCGTCGGTGGAGTGATGAAGTCGGACCCGCCGCCGCCGCAGGGCGACGGCGCGGCGGGTGGTGTGATCGCGAGCGTCATGGATCTCGCACGATTCGACATCGCGCTGACCAGCGATCGTCTTCTCACGCCGACGTCACGCGCCGCACTGTGGTCACCCACGCAAGCGCCGTCAGGCCAGGTGCTTCCATACGGCCTCGGATGGTTCCTTGGCACGCATGCAGGGCGTCGAGTGGTGTGGCACACCGGCCTCTGGGAAGGCCGGTACTCCGCGCTGTACCTCAAGGTGCTGGGTGACACGCCCGCCGAGCGGCTCACCCTGATCCTGCTCGCGAACAGTGACGCGCTGCAATGGCCGACGCGCTTCGACGAAGCGGCGATCGAGCGATCATCGTT
This sequence comes from Gemmatimonadaceae bacterium, assembly GCA_014379355.1. Classification (GTDB taxonomy): domain Bacteria; phylum Gemmatimonadota; class Gemmatimonadetes; order Gemmatimonadales; family Gemmatimonadaceae; genus JACMLX01. Next base: position 44,848 of record JACMLX010000094.1, on the reverse strand, counting down.
CGCGACCGCGTTCTTCGATGCGTTTCTGCGACCGAAAACGAACGGTCAATGAGGCTGGAAGCCCGCCAGGTTCTTGCGGGCCGCACGCGAGGACGGGTCGAATTTGCTCAGCCGTGTGACCAACCAGTTCACGGCGTGGGCACGCCACCGCATCGGGCGCATGACGTCCACGATCAGCACGACGCGAATGTCCCTGGCTTCGTTCATGACTTCGTGGTTCCAGCTGTCATCGAAGAGGATGCTCTGGCCGACCTGCCAGGTGTGCAGCTGATCCTTGATGCGGATGGTCGGCGGATTCTCCGCCGGGACCTTGAGCGCGATGTGATAGCGCAGATACCCGAGGTACGGCCCATCGTGTGCCGGAATCGGCTTGCCGCCATCCAGAATGGAGAAGAACGCCTGGATGACGCCAGGCACCTGATCGAGCATTGCAGACGTGCGCGGACACTTCGCCATGTTGGCCTCGAGACCACCGCCCGGCAGCCAGCGCAGCATGAAGACGCGCCACGACTTCTCGGGCACGAACGTGCCGGAAATGTACGTCTCCTGCTTCGCGACCTCGTGATAGCGAGGAATGGCCTGACGTTCTCCGAGCAGCGGTTCCAACTCTTCCTGGATGACGCTCAGGTTCCGATCGAACACGCGCAACGACGGATACGTCTTGTCGATATCGAAGAAGGCGGGCCGCTTCTCGCCGCCGGCGTCGCGGTAGTACAGCGCATTCATCGCGCGCAGAAGCCTCGCACTTGCCATTCTCGTGTCTCTCGCGCCTTGAGTCGTCAGCCAGCCGTCCGTGGACACATCGGTTTCCAGTCGACTGCCGGGTCTCGCGGGTTCAGCGCGGGATGGGCCGGCAGTCTCCTTCGACTCAATATGAACGGTCAGGGATTCTGATCAATGGCCAGGGCCGGGGATCGGCGTTGGGTCACCGCGATCCCTGCGTACCGGACTCTCCGCCTGCCAACAGGTCGTCGAGCGCGTTGAACGAGCCGTTCCAGCCAAGTGTCATCCCTGCCCGCTCGGCGGTGAACGCCGCGATTTCAGCGGGGGTGGCCGCGCCGTCGATATCGAACCGCACCGTCACACGCGTCTGCAGCTCGCCTTCCTCAGCGAACGACACCCAGACGCGCGTGGTGACCGGCCAGTTCGGCTCGCCAGGCTGCCGCGACTCGTTGCCTTGCTCGTCTGTGAAGGTCTGCGTGTATTCGAGGCGATCGGGGCGATGCACCTGCACGTACTCGTGCCGCGCATACATCACGAAATCCCCGTTCGACATGGAAAACGCTGCATCGCCTCCGGCGCGGATGTCGGCGCGCTGAAACGCCATCGTGAAACCGGCCGGCGGGAGCCACGCCGCGAGATGTGCCGGGGTCGTCCACATATCGAACACCGTCGTGAGCGGCGCCTCGAAGCTGCGACTGATGACGAAGATCTCCGACGACGACCGCTCCTTCTCGAGGAATTCGGCCAGGCGATCCCAGGTCGAGTTGCCACCGACGGTCTTGATGAATGCGCGCGTCCGCTGCGCTTCTTCAGCGGTGGGCAATGTCATGCGCATGTCGAGCTCCGTCTTGTCGCCCAGATCGCGGAAGATGGCCGTCACGCGAAACATCGGGCGCGCATCCTCGGCCGATGCGCCGTGATCGTACACAAGAAGCGCACGCGGTTCGACCTCGTGATACCGCGTGAAATTGGGCCAATCGGTGCCGTCGGGACCGTGCATCGTGTACACCCAGCTGCCGCCGGGACGCAGATCCTTGCTGTGTGTCGTGAGTGTGAAGCCACGTGGTCCCCACCACTGCACGACCTGCGCGAGGTCGGTCCATGCATCCCACACCAGCGCCACTGGCGCATCGTAGATGCGCGTGATCCTGATGTCGTTCGCGCTAAACGGTCTGTGCATCGTTGTCGGCAGCTGCGTCGTCATCGTTCGGCTCCAGTGTGGTGTTGGTGACGGACTTCAGGTACAGGCCAAGGCGATCGAGGCTCGCTTCCATCTGCACGCGATACTCCTCCATCCAGGCGGTGGCATCCGTGAGCGGCGCCACATTCAGCGTGCACGGTCGCCACTGCGCGTCGCGCGATTTCGTGACCAGGCCGGCGGTCTCGAGCACCTTGAGATGTTTGGTGACGCCAGGCAGCGTCATCTGCGTCAGGAACGGTTCAGCGATCTGGGACACCGTTGCTTCACCACGCCGGAGCCGAGCCAGAATGGCGCGGCGGGTCGGATCGGCCAAGGCGGAGAAAGTTCGGCTGAGAGCATCCTGCATTCTACTATCCGGTTAATTAGCCAGTTGGTAAAGTATAATGCGGCGCGGATTCGTCAAGGACGCTCTGCTTACCAGCGTGTCGCTTGACCGCCGGCCCGCCGCTCAGGCCCGTTGCGTGGCCACTCGGGGGCGAGCAACTCAAGTAGCGCCTCGCCGCCAACCCCTGATCCCGATCGCCTCGTTACCGCGGATCAGCCTTGCACACCGCGGCTTCGATCTCGGTGAGGCATCGCCGCGGCCACGTGGCGAGTCGGAGGCCGTAGAACTCTTCCTGCGATACGGAACGGCAGGCTGCATCATCGGCCTGACGTCCGCCGCGCGGCATCAGCGAGCGAGCGGCCCTCACGTCACAGACCGCGTCGATCGCTCCCGCCGGATCGCGGACATCATGAGCGATCGCCTTCGAGAGCACGCCTGCGTCGAAGTACAGCGTGGCCAGGCGCTGCATCCGATCACCGTCCACGACCCACAGGATCTTGCAGCCGCTGTACCGCTCGCCGATCGCCTCGTTGCGTGGATGAACCATCACGAATCCACCCGGCGTCGCGGCGATACCCGCTGCGGGCGGTGGCGCGGTGACGGCGCAATGGGCGGCGTTCGCCGGAACGAAGTCGCTCACCGATTGCGCGCGGAGCGGCGCCACCAGAAGGATGGCACCGATCGAAAACGAGACGCACGCGCGGATCATACGGCCTCGGGGATGTGAAGAATCTGCACGAGGGAAACATTATGCTGCGCCGCAGCTTGGCGGACGCCGGCTCCGAGCCAGCGGCTCTGCGCGCACGGTTTCAGAGCTCGTCTTGCGACTCCGTCACGACAGACTGCGCATCCCCGCGGCCAGCTCGGCGAGCACGCCGACGTGCACGTCGAGGGCATCGATCACGCGATACCCTGCATCGCGCCCGTCGAACGCCAGATTGAGATCCGTCCCGGCCAGCACGATTGCCTCGGCGCCCTGCTCCGTGATCATGCGCTGCCCCGCGTCGAAAAAGACGTGGCGCTGTTCGGCGCTGCACGACCCGCTGACGGCGATGTCCTGGTACAGCTGGCCAAGGCGCTCGATGTCATCGTCGCACGCAACCGCAGTGGTCTTGTGGAGTTGACCGTAGAGGCGCGTGCGCATCACGACGCGTGTGCCGAGCAATCCGATGCGCGCGATTCCCTCACTCGCGAAGTATTCGTCGAGCGGTGCCACGGCGGAAACCAGCGGCAACGCTGAGATGCGTGCAGTCTCGTCGAAGCAGAAATGCCCGCCAAGCGATGTGATGGCGGCGCAATCCGCGCCAGTCGCCTTCAGTCGCTCGATGAGGGCCGCATAGACCGCGGCCTGCTCCTGCCGCAGATCGGCAAGGTTGTTCGTGATGAGCGTGCGGATATCGGCCTGCACGATCGTCAGCTCGAGCGGCGCACCGAGCTGTCGCATCCGCGCGCAGAGCCGCTGGTAATACACGACTGTCGCGGCCGGGCCGATCCCGCCGATCAATCCGATGTGCATCACAGGCCTCGGTGGTCGAGCTGCCGTCAGCGTCGCTTCACTTCGAGAGCACGATCGTCGACACACTCATCCCGGGCATCGTGTACAGCGCCGCGTTTCCAGTCACAGCCAGATCCTGGGCGCGGGTCGGCTTCGCGGACGCACCAGTGAGCACGAACACGCGTGCAGCGCCGAGGCCGACGACGTTGCTCAGCGACAGACTCACGGACTGTGGTGTGGTGGTCTTGTTGATCGCGACGACGATGATGTTGCCCGCCGTATCGCGGCTCGCGTACACCGAACTTGCGACGCGATCGCTGGTGGTTGCCTTGAGCCCGGTGTCACCGAACGCACCGCCGGCACCATCGTAGTTGCGGAACATCCTGAACGCGCCGAAGATGTACGCGAAGGCCTTGTTCCCGTCGCCCTTGTACGGCTCAGCCCAGATGCCGGCATTCGGCCAGAGCGCTGCCGCAAAGACACCTTCGCGGCCGAAGATTCCCAGCACATCCGCCTGTGCTACGCCGCCGGAGATGTCGCCGCCGCGGCCGTAGTAGTACTCGGTGATCGCGAGCCTCGTGCCGGGATAATGCGCCGCAATCTGATCGCGCATCCGGGGGATGAGCCGGATCGGGCCGTTGGTGACGTTCGTGACCCAGCTGCCATCGTTGTACGTCGGATCCCAGAGCGACCGTGGCGCCTGCACGCGCGCCTGGATCATCGCGGCATCCTGCGTCGCGTAGTCATTGCCGATTTCGCCGGCGGACGTCCCGTTCTGCGGATAGAAGTGCAGGTCGAGGACGTCGAGCAGGCGCATGCCCGCGGTCGCGCTTGCCGCACGCATCCGGTCGAGATACACGTCGAAGAAATTCTGCGTCCCGTATCGCGGATCCGGATGCGGATGCCGCCCGAGCTTCGTGACGCCGGTGTAGGTGGCGACGGCCGGACCGAAGATCAGCGCTTTTGGCGCAACCGCCTTGATCGCCTTCGCGTACACGATCGTCGTATCGATCAAGCCGGAATACGTCAGGATGCGCGGCGTCGACGCGTTGTCGTTGTAGTCGCTCTGGATTTCCTTGTGCGTTGCGTGCCAGATGTCCGGCTCGTTGTCCAGCGAGAAGAACATCGGCGTCGACGTGCTCGTGCTCTTGCCCGGATAGGTCGACTCGAACCAGTTGACGAATTCGTCCTGGTAGACGAATCCATCCCGCTGATCGGGCTTGAGCGTGAAGGCGCTGCCCTTGGCGGCCTTGCTCACCTTGAAGTGTGTTGCCAGCCGCTTCGCGCGATCGGCGTCCTTCACACCTACGTTGCAGTTGCAGGCATCACCGGAGACGTAGCCGATCATGGGAATCGTCCACATGAAGGCCTGGCCGCGCTGGAACGTGACGTTGGCTTCGGTGGCGACCGCTGCACCAGGCTGCGAGGAGTTGCTCGCAGACTGGTCGTTCTGGAAGTGATAGTCGGCGCCGGCGTTGCTGAAGTTGGTTTCCCAGTTGTACGCCGTCGCGCGATTTCCGCCCATGCGATTGAACGTGAGTTCCGTTGGCGCGGACGCGCCCGACCACTTCTGCGAGATGTGGTTGCCGCCGTAGATGAAGCGCGAAATCGGGAACGTATCTCTCGCGTCGATCGTGAAGACGATGTCGGCCGCCTGACGTGCTTCCGGGCGCTGCGGCGCGTTCCCGACGGCGCCTCCGAGCAGGGCCGGTGACACGTTCGAGCGCGCGGCCTCCGGTGGCGGGTCGCTCGCTCGCGCGCGTCCGTCCGAACAGGCGACACCAAGGATTCCCCCCGCAAACAGGACCAGCAGGTTCCGATTCACGCTGTGTCGCATTGTGTTCCCCGAGCGAATGAAGTGACGACGACGCCGTGCAGAGAGCCTGGAGCTTCGCGCGATACCTCGTGTCAGCCGCGAGGCCAGCGCGACGATTTCGCAACGGGTTCGGTGTTCGTCCACCGCACGTTCAGTGAAACCGTCGTCGCATCACCCGCAGGCGGGACTCGAGATAACGCTCCACCGCGGCGGCGAAGAGCAATGAGATGCCGAGGCTGGCAAGAAATATCAGCAGCCGGTTGCCACCGAATGGCCCGTTCCGCTGCACGCTCGTCACGACGACATAGTGTATGAGATAGATGGAGTAAGAATACACGCCGATACGACGGAGCCATGCCCAGTTCAGGGGCCGGAAAATGGGCGAGTCGGCATAGACGATGGCACAATAGAAAATCGGCATGAGCGCGACGCCCTGCAGCGTGTAACGCAGCGTGTCACGGAAGTACGCATTGCGGATCACCAGGGTTGCGACGAGTGTCAGGCCCGCGCACACCAGCCACGCCGTGTCACGTGCGGACATGCTGCGCGCTGGCGCCTGCATCCTTGCCACATCGAACCCGAGCGCGAATATCGCGCCGAAGAGAATCGAGTCGAGCCGCGTGTCGGTCGCGAAAAAAATCCGATCCGCGCCGATACCTGGTTGCGCCGCGAGATAGAGTCGCCACGCCAGCACGACACCGCAGGTGACGATGAACACATGCATCATCACCCTCGCGCTGACGCGACGCGCGAGCAGCAGGAACACGATCGGAAAGAGAAGATAGAAATGTTCCTCGACCGAGAGCGACCAGAGCACGCCCGTGCCGTACGGCACCTTCATGTGCGTGGGATCGAAAAACAGCGCGAAGTAGTTCGCGAAATAGAACAGCTGCGCGAGAAATCCGCTCGCGGTCGCGCCGCCCGGATGTACACCCGCGATGACCAGTCCGTAGGCGATCAGCAGTGTCAGGATCAGCGGCGGTCCGAGTCGCAGGAATCGCCGGATATAGAACGCCTTGACGTTCACGTCCGAGGTGCGCGCATACTCCAGGCGAAGCAGCGACGTGATGAGGAATCCGCTCAGGAAGAAGAAGATGGTCACACCGAGGCCACCCGGAACGACTTTGCCCAACCCCGCGTGCGAGACGAACACGATCAAGACAGACAGTGCCCGGATCCCATCCAGTGAGGGAATCGTTTTCACGGATGGTCGAGTGGAAGCACGGGGAATTGCACAGTGGCCGTCGGTGAGTGGGTGCGACAGGAGCGGATCGACACGCGCACCGCCACGATAGCTCGGAAAGGACGACTCGGCTGTCGCAACAGCAACCGGGTCTCGGTGTCTTTCGACACGCCGCGGTGACGTCACCGAGCCATCGTCGACGGAGACGCCCGCGACCGCGAATCAGCGAGGCCGGGTCATACCGGAGCGGACGGCCCGGCGAGTCGAGCGGCCAATTGCACACAGGCGGCGTACTCGTCATCGGACAGGGGTGCAGCATCACAATAGCGGACATTCTTTCGCACATGATCGACGGTGTGCATGCCGAGCAATGTCACCCCCACGGACGCATCGCGCAGGGAAAACTGCAGGGCGAGTTCGAGGACCGATCGTCCGCCTTGCTTCGCGAGCTGCCGCAGTTCGAGAATCCAGTCACATTTCGGCGTGAGCGCTCGCAGCTCGGTCTCGGTGAGCGATTCCTTCAGTATGCCGCCGCCGAATGCGCCGCGTGCGATGACGCCGATCCCGCGTTCCTGCCACGCTGGCATCAGGGCTCGCGTGTCAGGATCCACGAGACCGACCGGCACCTGCAGCGTATGGAACGCTCGTCGACTGGCGCAGCCTTCCGCATCATCGAGCGTGTCGGCCGCGACGCCGATGTAGCGCACCTTGCCGGCGCGCTGCATCGACTCGAGCGTTTCGAGGGCGTCGAGGAGGATGTTCGACTCGAACACGGCGCTCGGCGGACTGTGCAGCTGATACACGTCGAGGTAGTCGGTGCGGAGCCGCTGCAAGCTCGCCTCGACAGCCCGCGTCAGATACGCGGGTGAAAAGTTCTGCGTCAGCGCCCCTGACGCTCCGACCGGCAGGTGCTTTCGCTTGATTCCGAGGAACTGCACGACGGGTCGCAGCAGCGGCTTGACCTGCGCGAGCAGCCGACGACGGGCGGGCAGCACGTAGCCACCTTTGCTGGCGATGACGACGCGATTCCGTCGACCGTTGAAGGCCCGGCCGAGGAGTGCCTCGCCCTCGCCCTGGGAATACATGTCGGCCGTGTCGTAGAAATTGATGCCGGCATCGCAGGCTGCGTGCAGCGTCGCCACCCCTGAGTCGATCGTGCCACTCGCGAGCAGTCCGCCGAGTCGCGAGCCGCCGAATCCGATCTCGGACACCATCAGATCCGAGCTGCCAAAGCGGCGCAGTTTCATCGACTCGCGCCGGCCGTCAGCGTGGTGTCCTGCTTGAGATCATGCGCGAGGCGATCCACCGCACGCGCGGCAATGGCCATCGCCGTCAATGTCGGATTCTTCTCCGATCCGGTCGTGAAGCAACTCGCATCGCACACCAGCACATTCGGTGCGTCGTACAACCTGTTCCACGCATCGGTGACGCCGTAGGTACGCGACTCGTGCATGCGGATCGTTCCACCGAAATGGACGGATTCGCCGGGTGTGAGCACGGTTTCCGCACGGCGTACGGCCGGCGAGTATCCTGACGATCGGAACAGGTCGAGGAGCGTTTCCCGGGCATCCAGGACGTTCTGCACATCGTCGTCGCTGAACGTCATTCGTACATCGAGCTCAGGACGCCCGAACGGATCTTTGCGCGTGCTCGAGCGGAGCACGAAATTCCGCTCTCCCGGAACGACCGTTCCGAAAACCTGCACGCCAACTGACTTGCTCTTGAGACCGGCCCGGCTGCGAATGCGATCCGTCGTGTCAGCGACGCCGATGGTCCATGATGTGGCAATCAACGGCGCGCTCGAAGCGAATGGCTTTCGAGTGAGGTACGCGGCCGATGACAGCAATGAAATGGGTCGATCGAGGTCACAAGCCCACCAATCGCGCACATGATCGTGGAGATATTGCCCGAGAAGTCCGCCGGAGTTGCCCAACCCGTCCGGAAACGCGGCGGAACTCGAGTCGAACAGGAGCTTCGTCGAATTCAAGGGACCACAGGCGACCACGATCGCGGAGGCAGTCAGTCGTTTTTCCTGCCCGTCGTTCCGGTCGTGATAGATGACGGCGTCCACCCGGCCATCGTTCTGCGACGCTTCCAAGGCCAGCGCATGCGCGCCGGAAAGAAACTGAAAATGCGGCGACTTGAGCAGCGGCACCACGACGAGCGAAAAACTGTTGAACGCGGTGCCGCGACGCACGAGCATCGTCGGCGGTCCGTCAGCGAGCGGGAGCGATGTCAGGCCCTGCCCATTGGCAGCGGCACGGCTCGCGACAGGACGCCAATCCGGCGGGAGTCGACGCTCGTACGTGATCACGCCGGCGGGAAGATTGGGCACATCGCCGGCTGCGCCGCTGACGCCGATCAATCGCTCCGACTCTTCGTAATACGGCTGCAGGTCCGAGTATCGAATCGGCCATCGATACCGCTCGTGCAACCGCTCACCCTCGACGAAGTCCTCGGCCGCGAATCGCGGTACCGCGCCGGTCCACTGATTTGACAGGCCTCCCGGCGAGAGATGGCGTATCCAGAGCGCACCGTTCGGATTGCCATCCTCGCTGCAGAGCTGGAGACGTTCCGCCTCAGGCATTCGGCGCACGAGATTTCGGTCGAGCACGCGCAGTAGCAGACCGCTCGGGAGCGCCTGGCCCGATTCCATCATGAGCACCGGAATCCCGAGGGACAGCAGTTTGTGTGCTGCCATGGCACCCGCGGGGCCACTTCCGATCACAATGACGCGGCGTTCACTCATCCGACGCCTGCGAACGATGTCGCGTCGCCGATCGGCACCGATCGGCGACAGGGAACGCGGAACCTTCACACGGTGACGCACCCACCCGTCGCGAAATGCGGATCATCGTGTTGAACGAGAGGGGGGACGCAGCGATCAGCTGCCCTTGCTTCCGAAGAGCGAGCTGACAAACCGATACGACGAATAGATGATCGGCGCCGCGACCGTGGTCCGCTCCCTGATCCTGCCGACCGTCGTGGGCTTGAACCAATTCGGATAGAACTTGATCGCCCCGCCGTCCTTCAGGAACGGATCGGGAAGCGGACTGCCGCCGTCTTCCCACGTCATCGCGAGCATCGGCCTCGCAACGTTCGTCATGTTGGGCATGCCGCGATGCCACATACTCGACGTTCGAACCATGACGTCGCCTTGCTTCATCTCGACGCGGATGCTGTTGCGTGCTGCACGCTCGAGCGCGAACCGCCAATACGGGTAATACTTGGTGTGCGTACCCGGTGCCGCCTCCATTGCGCCATTCGCGATCGTGGTATCGACCACGGCGACATTCGCGATCATGAAGCCACGAGAGAAGTCATAATCCGTGTGGTAATGCTGCGTCGTGCTGCCCGGCAGGTTGTAGTTGCAGCCGATGTTCGGCATTCGCACGACTTTCGGGTCGATCTGCTTGATGAGATCGATCACGCCCGACTCGCTCAGGATCTCATAGAGAAAACGAGACTGCTGACCCGGGAAACAGTTCAAGTGACCGCTGAGCCGTCCGCCGCCGGCGAAGAGCGCGCCCTCCTTCTCCATGACCGTGAACGCCTTGCTCAACTCCCCATTGAGGTTGGCGAGCAACTCGCGCGGTACCAGTCCGGGCACGACGAAGTAGCCGTCCCGCTCGAACGACGCGCGCATCTTGTCCAGCTCGGTCGACGAAAAGCGTCGCACGGCCACAGCCTCGGGCTTACCCGTCAAGCTCAATTCGCTCATGTCATGCCCCTCCGAAACGATCGGGCTCAGTGTAGTGGTCGGCAGTCCATATAAGGTATACGGGCCCGACTCAGCTAGGTACGGGGAACGGCCTCTCCACGGGAGATGGCCAGATAGAGTGATGTAACGGCCGCTGCCTGCCGCACGGGGCTGAAATCGTCCATGACCCGCTGGCGTGCACGCTGGCCCATCGCCATACGACGATCAGGGTCGCGCAAAAGACTCACAAGGGCGTTCGCGAGTGCCGCGGTGTCCCGTGCCGGAACGAGCAGGCCGTCGAGCTCATCCGTGACGAGCTCAGGCAATGCCCCAGAGGCGTATCCGACCACGGGTCGCCCGAGTGCCATGCTTTCCGTCACGACGAGGCCGAAGGGCTCTTCGAAGCTTGGCATGGCGAGGATGTCCAGATCGGCCATCCCGGCCCGCACGTCGTTCATCCACGGCACCCAGTCCACCGACGCGTCCAGTCCGAGGTCCGAAATCAGGCGCTCCACCGTCTCCACGTATTCCGCATCCTTCGGCGACGCCCGCCCGATGATGACGAGGCGGGCGTCGGGCAGCTCGGCGCGGACGTCGCGAAAGGCCGTCACGAGCTCGTGGTGCCCTTTCCAGATCATGAATCGCCCGACGATGCCGACGACGGGAACACGACGATCCAGGCCCAGTGCCGAGCGCATCGTGCCGCTCGGGACCGAGTCCGGATTGAATCGCGTCGCGTCGGTGGCGTTGTAGACCCTGGCGACCCTGTCCGGGGCGACGCCGCCGGCAATCAGGGACTGGCAGGTGAATTCCGAGATGCCGATCACGGCGCGGGCCTGACGTGACGCCCATTGTGCCGCGCGGCCGATCTCCGGTGTCCACTTCACGTGGACATGCAGCACCAGCGCAGCGCCCGTCAGCTTCGACAGCAAGGTGGTGAATGCGGCGTCCCGGGGTCGATCCGTGGTATGCAGGACGGAGATTCCCTCCCGACGCACCAACAAGGCCAGACGCAGCAGCGTGAGAAACGCCGGGATGTTCCGTAGCGCACTGACGGCGCGTCCGATGCGGCTTCTGCCCTGTATCTCCTGTCCGAGGTCGCACACCATGAGTTGCGCGCGCGGTGCGGCACGGATGGCGTGGACCGTCGCGTCGAGATCGGAGGAGTGGCGATTGGTGGCAACGAAGACGTCGACGCGATCCGGGTCCAGGTTCTGGATCAGCGTCAGATGCACCGACACGTCCGCGCCGAGAGCACTGCGCGTGTTGACGAACAACACGCGCGGTTTCGACTGGCGGGAGTGAGGGGTGCTGGCGTCCGTCGCTGTCATGTCTGGGGTATCAGGTGATGTATCGGAGACGCATTCGGCACTCAAGAGTAACGCGCGCGATGAACGCTGACGGAAGAGTGATCGACTGCGGAGCGCAACGACTGACAGCCGACGCACGTTGTCGCTGCACAGACGTTGTCCTCTCCGACATCACCGCCAATGATCGCGCTCACCGTCGCACTCCTGCTGCAACAGTCGACGCAATTCATCGTCGCCAGCGAGCCCGTGATCGCGCTCACGAACGCGCGCGTGATCGATGGCACGGGTGCGGCGCCACGCGAACGACAGACGATCGTGCTGCGCGACGGACGCATCGTCGCGTACGGACCGTCCGCATCGACGGCGGTGCCCTCAGGTGCCACTGTGCGCGACCTCACCGGCAGGACGGTGATCCCGGGTCTCGTGATGCTGCACGAACACCTGTTCTACGTCGCCGGTGGCGGAGCCTACCCGACCCACGCGGAAAGTTTCCCGCGCCTGTACCTGGCCGGAGGCGTGACCAGCATGCGCACCGCCGGCAACATGGGCGGTTACACGGACTTCAACGTCGCGCGCAACATTGCGACCGGAAAGATTCCGGGACCGGACATCTTCGTTACCGCTCCGTATTTCAACGGCCCCGGCCTGCCGATTCCCGGTGTGAAGACGTTGCGCGACTCGGCCGATGCGGCGCGCATGGCGGCGTTCTGGATCGACGAGGGCGCGACGAGTTTCAAGGCCTACATGCAGATCACCCGTGCCGAGCTGGCCGCGATCGTCGCCGTCGCGCACGCGCGCGGCGTGAAGGTCACAGGGCATCTCTGTTCCGTGACCTACGCCGAGGCCTCCGACCTCGGCATCGACAATCTCGAACACGGCTTTTTCGCTTCCACGGATTTTGCGCCAGGCAAGACCGTCGATCAGTGCCCCGGTGCCGCCGGTGGCAAGACGGCACTCGCGTCGCGTGACGTGTCGGATCCCGCGGTTCAGCAATTGCTGCGGCACCTCATCGCGAAGGGTGTGACGATGACGTCGACGCCGACCGTGATGGAGATCAGCGTGCCGGGTCAGCCGAAGGCACCAGGCGGCGCGCTGGAGGCGATGCTGCCGCAGGTCCGGGCGCAGTATGAAACCACGTGGGAGCGCATCGCGCGAGACACGAGCGGGCGCGTGAAACGCGAATACACCCGCATGATGGAACTCGAGCGAGAGTTCGCCCGACTCGGCGGACGACTCGTGCTCGGCACCGATCCGACCGGGTACGGTGGCGTCGTGCCCGGCTACGCCAACCAGCGCGCGATCCAGCTCCTTGTCGCCGCGGGCTTCTCGGCGGTCGAGGCGATTCGCATCGCCACGCTGAACGGCGCCGTCTTTCTCGGCATCGACCAGCGCACCGGTTCGATCGCCGTCGGCAAGGATGCGGATCTCGTGATCATCGATGGCGATCCCGTGACGGACACGAACGCAATCACGCGGATGCAGCTCGTATTCAAGCGCGGCGTCGGGTACGACAGTGCGAAGCTGTTCGCGTCGGTGCAGGGTCTGGTGGGTTGGAAGTAGCGTCGCAGACGCCGCACGAAGCGACTGACCGACCGCGTCATTCCGGCTTTGGCGACACGCAACGATCGCCGACACGCTTCGCAATACTGTCGAGCCAGTCGAATCCATCGTCGCGCAGTCGCACGGTATCGGCGGCGTTCGCTTGCATCGCAATGCTCACGTCCAGTGACTCGTACCATCGCACCCAACTCACATAGCCAGGCATGTAGCCACTGTGACCGACATGTGCACCAAGCGCGCTGCGCCCGACGTGCACACCCATGCCCCGCCAGGATTGCGAAGTGTCGGACACGCCGGGTGGGCGCGCGACGACCTGTGGCCACAGCGAATCGGGAAACGCCCGTCCGGCGCGAAAGGCCCACATCCATCTGGCAAGATCCGACGGCGTCGAGATGAAGCCACCACCGCCCCATTCGAACTGCGGATTGTAGATCAGCGATCCATCAACCAGCATGTCATCGCGCCCGAACATGCTCGCCGGGCCATCGTAGCCAGTGACGAGTTGATCCAGTGAGGGGCGGGTGGACGCTTCGGTGCCCGACATGCCGAGAGGGCGCAGAAGCTCGCGGTCGATGGCGGCGTACGCGCCGCCCGGCTCCAGCGCGTCGAGCACGATCGCGAGCACCACATAATTCAGATCGCTGTATCTGAACTGACCGGCCTTCCCTCGCGCGGGGGGCTGTCGGCGAAGGACATCCAGCCAGTCATCCGTGGTCCGCACTCGGAGTGGCTCGTCCAGCAGCGACGTCATGAACGTCGCATCGTACTCGCCGATGCCACTGGTGTGCGTCAGCAGCATTCTCGGCGTGATCCACTGGAATGCCGCGATGCGCACGGCGGGGAGGAGGCGCGAGATCGGCGCGTCGAGCGCGAACGATCCGCGACTGGCCGCGCGAAGCGCGAGCGCTGCAAAGAATGTCTTGCCGACGCTGCCCGCGAGAAAGCGATCCGATGGCGTGAGCTGGCGCCCCCGGACAAGATCCGATACGCCGATCGTCGCAGTGACACTCCGCCCGAGTGCCGGCGCGAAAATCCCGACGCTGATCCCCGGCACCGCATTTCTCGCGTGCATCGCCACGAGGACACCGGACAGCGCCGACTCCAGCGAATCGGAATCGCACGGTGGCGCCGCGAGCACGGTGGCCCTGTCGCGGCACGCGCAAAGGACGAGTATCGACGCCGCGCGCAGAATGCGCCGCCTCACTCGCGGCGAGCGATCAGGGAATTGAGATGATGGACGCACGCGCAACTCCAACCGAAACCGGGGACATCGCTCAGTGCGCCGGAGACGCGCACGCACATCTGACGTCGCAGCCCGGTGAAAGGTTGGAGGCTGTCCGCACGTCCTTCATGCGACCGCCCACCCTACCCGATGTTCACCGCACGATCACTGCCCCCGTCATGCCGGCGTGCAGCGAGCAGTCATACCGAAAGTCCCCGGCGGAGGGAAAACTGCGTGCGATGCTGGCGTTCGTGCTGCTCGGGACACTCGCGGGTGCACCGCTCGCCACACGGAATGTGACGTTGTGCTGCAGCGCACCGAAGTCGAACGTCACGCTCGCATTGCGCGCGACAATCACGGTTGGTGGAGTGAACGTCTGGTCGGCGTTGCCGGCGGTGACGGTCGCGGCGACGGGCAGCGATCCCGTGACGGTTACGGTCGCCGATCCAGTCGCGGTCACGCCGTCACGCGTGAGTGACACGGTCACGACCGCGCTTCCCGCGCTGATGCCCAGCACCCCTCCACCGCTCTGCAATTCGGCAACGTTGGTTGCAGAGCTCGCGAAGCTGTAGCCGGTGACATTGGGAATCACGCGACCGGAGGCATCGAGGGCCTCGACGGTCAGGACCTGCACGCTGCCTGCCGACAACGCAATAGTCGTCGCGCCGAGTCGGATAGACGCGAGCACCTGCGCCGGAATGTTCACTGGCGGTGTCGTCGTCCCGCCTCCACCGCCACCGCACGCCGAGAGCAGCAGCAGTGAACAGCCCAGGATCACGTGCGTTGGCTTCATGCGGAACCTCGGACCAGGGGAATCGCGTCGCGATCGAGTGCATGCCGCATCGGCACGCTTCGCCGCAGGTTACCGAGGTTGACGGCATCATTCGCGAAGAGATTCCCTTGACGCGAACATTGTGGCGCGGAGGGAAATTCCGGCGCCGCCATTTTGTCTCGGTATCACGGCGCCGCATGATCCTGCGCCGCCGCGAAACCGTCTGACGCGGAGCGGCGTGCCGCTGCACGTGTCGCAGCGGCTTTCGTGATCCTCCTGCCCCGAGATGGTCGTACGTGAAACCGCTGATCGTGATCGGCTGGATCCTGCTTGCGCTCGAAGCGCTCTTGGTCGTGATGCTGGCCGTCACCAAGAATGTGGGCAACGACGCCGCCGGCCGCGGCATGGCTAGCGGCGTCGCGATCGTGCTCGCACCGATCGTGCTGGTGGCCGCAGGGCTCTTCTACTGGGGCACTGGTACCTGATGGACACACGGCTGTCACCCATCGGCACACATCCCGCGTTCGGCGCCGTCAGTCCGACTCGGTGATGAACGTCCACGTGTACGCCGTCGCGAGCGAATTGCCGGCGGCGTCCTTCACCGCCGTCGAGATGGTGACCCGGTACTGACGATTCTCGCTCAAATCCGAATTCGGCGTGAACGTGACCACGTTGCCCGACACCGTCACCGTTCCCGACACAGCGACATTGCCGTTCACGCGCGTCAACGTGACGCTGGCTGTCGTGAGTGTGGCGTTCTGCATCGGCTCGGAAAACGTCGCCCGGATGGTCGTCGAGGTGCGCACGAACAGTGCATTCGCTGCAGGCGTCGTGGACGTCACCGTCGGCGGTGTGACGTCAGCCGGCGCCGCGGTCGTGAAGCTCCACGACACATTCCCGGCCAGCGCATTGCCGGCGACATCGCGGACACCGGTCGTTACCGTGACTGTGTACTGTGTGCTCGCCGCCAGCGCCGCAGTGGGCGTGAATGTGGCGGTGTTGCCGCTGACGCTCACGACACCGGCAACGGCCACACCACCACTGGTCCGCGCAAGTGAGAAGGTGGAGGTCGTGATGGTCGCGTTCTGCATCGGTTCCGAGAACGTCACCGTCGGCGCCGCACCCGTCACCACGCCAGTCGCACCGCTGGCCGGTGTGCTGCCGACGATGGTCGGCGGTGTGACGTCAGCCGGCGCCGCGGTGGTGAAGCTCCATGAAACATTCCCCGCCAGCGCATTGCCGGCGACGTCGCGGACACCGGTCGTCACCGTGATCGTGTACTGCGTGCTCGTCGCCAGCGCCGCCGTGGGCGTGAATGTGGCGGTGTTGCCGGTGACGCTCACGATACCGGCGACGGCCGCACCACCGGCGGTCGGGGCGAGAGAGAACGTGCTCGTCGTGATCGTCGCGTTCTGCATCGGTTCCGAGAACGTCACGGTCGGCGCAATACTCGTCACGACGCCGGTCGCAGCGTTGGCTGGTGTGCTGCCGATGATGGTCGGCGGTGTCACATCCGCCGGCGCCGCGGTGGTGAAGCTCCACGATGTGTTCGCCGCCAGCGCATTACCCGCCGCGTCCTGTACTGCGGTCGTGACGGTGGCGGTGTATTGCGTGCTGGCCGTAAGTGCGGCATCCGGCGTGAACGTGGCGGTGTTGCCGGTGAGCGTCACCGAACCCGCGACCACGACACCGCCAGTCGTCCGTCGGAGCGAGAAGCTGGTCGTCGTGATCGTGGCAGTCTGCATGGGCTCCGAGAACGTCACGGTCGCGGTGGCGTTCACGGGAACGCCTGTCGCGCCGCTGGTCGGTGTGACGGCGGTGATGGTCGGCGGTGTGACGTCGGGTGCTGCACCAGTCGTGAAGCTCCACGACGCCGGCGCTGCGAGCGCATTGCCTGCGGCGTCCCGTGCGCCGGTCGTCACCGTCGCCGTGTATTGCGTGTTGCCGGCAAGGCTGGCGCCCGGCGTGAACGTGGCCGCGTTGCCGGTCACCGTCACCGTCCCTGCAACGACGGCACCGCCGGAGGTCGCGACGAGCGTGAACGTCGATGTCGTCAGCGACGCATTCTGCATCGGCTCGGAGAACGTCACTGTCGGCGCGGTGTTGAGCGTGACCGCGGTTGCACCGTTCGTCGGTGTATTGGCGATGATGGTCGGCGGCGTCAGATCCGGCGCGGCCGCGGTGGTGAAGTTCCAGGTGTAGTTCGCCGCAAGCGCGTTGCCTGCCGCGTCCTTCGCGGCGGTCGTGATGGTCGCCGTGAACTGTGTGCTTCCGGCGAACGCCGTCGTCGGTGTGAACGACACCGTATTGCCCGTCACCGTGACGGTGCCCGCGATCCCCGCACCACCCGCTGTCGGCGCGATCGTGACGCTCGTCGTCGTGAGCGTCGCATTCGTCATCGGCTCCGAGAACGTCGCGGTGACTGGCGATGACCGCGAGACCCCAGTCGCGCCACTGGTCGGCGTGGTGGACGTGACCGTGGGTGCCGTGAGATCGGGCGCGGCACCGGTGGTGAAGCTCCACGACACGTTGGCCGCCAGGGCATTGCCGGCCGCATCCTTCGCCGCCGTCGTCACCGTGGCCGTGTACTGCGTGCTGCCCGCGAGGACGGCGCTCGGCGTGAACGTGGCCGTGTTGCCGGTCACCGTCACGATACCGCCCACCGCCGCGCCGCCGGCCGAGCGAACGAGTGTGAAGCTCGACGTCGTCAGTGTGGCGTTCGTCATCGGCTCGGAGAACGTGACCGACGCCGCGGTGTTGAGCGCGACGCCGGTGGCGCCATTCGCTGGTGTGCTGGCGGTGACGGTCGGTGCGGTGACATCGGGCGCCGCGGCGGTCGTGAAGGTCCACGCGACGTCGCCGGCCAGCGGGTTGCCGGACGCATCCATGACCGCGGTCGTGAGTGTCGCGGTGTACTGCGTCGTGGCCGCGAGCGCGAGCGCCGGCGTGAAGGTGGCAACATTGCCCGCGATGCTGATCGTACCCGCGACGGCGCTGCCGCCCGCGACTGGTGTCAGCGTGAAGCTGGCGGTGGTAATCGTGGCCTCGCTCATCGTTTCGGAGAACGTTGCGCTCACCGTCGTGCTGCGAGGTACTCCAGTGGCACTGTTTGCCGGCGTGGTTGCGGTTACCGTCGGCGCGGTCAGGTCGGGGGTGGCACCTGTGGTGAACGTGAGCACGAAGTTGCCGGCGAGTGCATTGCCGGACGCGTCCTTCGCTGCTGTGGTGATGGTGACCGTGTACAGCGTGCTGGGGGCGAAGTCCTCCGTCGGCGTGAACGTGGCCGTCGTGCCGATCACATTCACCGTACCCGGCACCACCGTGACGCCGTTGGCCGCAACGACGAAGCTCGCGGGCGTGAGCGTGCTGTTCGTCATCGGTTCAGTGAACGTCACCGATACGATCGTGTTGAAGGCCACACCGGTCGCCCCATTCTGCGGCGATGTGCCGGCGACGGTCGGTGCGCTCTCGTCCGGCACGGCGCCCGTGCTGAAACTCCACGAATAGTCGGCTGCGAGGGCATTTCCGGCGCTGTCGCGCATCGTTGATGCAATCGTGGCCGTGTAGCGGGTGTTGCCGGCGAGATTGGTCGACGGTGCGAACGTGGCCGTGTTCTCGCTGGCGCTGACGGTGCCGGCGACAGAGGTGCCCTGGTCCGAGACCAGCGTGAAGCTGGCGCCGGTTGCGGAGGCGGCGGTGATGGCCTCGGAAAATGTGGCCGCGATCGTCGTATTCAGCGCGACGCCGCTGGCTGCGTTCGCCGGCGTCACGGACGTGACCGTCGGCGCCGTGGTGTCGCCTGACGGCTGCGACGGCGGATCGGTTGCGACAGCGCCGCAGCTCGTGAGAAGAACGCTCAGAACGAGCGGGGCAGCACATCGGAGCATGGCGACAAGACCTGAACGCATCGAAGTCAGCTGCAGCACCTGCGCGACACTGTGCCGTCGGCAAGCGACAGCTGTCGGTCGGATTTTCGGGGACATGACGATCACGGTATGGCGGATTTCGCGCGCGGTACGCCCCGGCGTTCTCCGGTGACGTGCTGGCGTACACCCCGGGAGGGCAAGTTCCGATCCATCCGTGCCGCGCAGACTCGCGGCGCGCAGCGAGCTCGATCACGTCCCGCGAGGCCTCAGCGCGACGTGCTCCCGACCGACGATCGGCCCGTCAGCCGGCGCGCTTCAACTGCTCGCGCATTACTGCAGCGTGCACGTCGCCAGCCACCGACGTGCCGAACATCGACAGGCGTTCGAGCTCTGCCTTCGTCACCGCGCCGATCTCGCCACGATAGGCGGCCTTGATGGCGTTCATGCGATTCTGCGATGCGACGAGCTCATCGAGCGTGGACACCGCGCGCGCGGTCACGCCCGGACGGGCGATCAGGTGTGCGGCGACACGCGCCGCGTGGCGGTGGAAGACGGCGAGCGCCGTCACCGACGCGGCCAGGAATTCAGCCGAGATGAGCGTTGCCGGCAGGTCGATCGCTGCAGCGCTCGTCGCATTGCTGGTGACGACGAACGATCCGTCGGAGAACTCGGTCTCCATGTCGATCACCTTTCCCGGCAGCTTGCGGAAGAGCCACAGCAGCACGCGCAGGAGGATCCGGCTGATACGCGGATGGTAGAGACCGGCCAGTACCGTGCCGTCACGCGACAGCATCGTCCGGACGAGCACCGGCATGAGTACGCCGTTCGGCGAGTTGGTGATCGTCCTGTCCTCGATGTCCGCCAGCGTGCGAAAGCCGTTGCTCCCGAGCAGGCGCGTGGTCCGCTCGTAGAATCGCATGTCGAGATGGCCGAAGCGCCGCGCGTCGGCGGCCACGTACTCGTGCGTGGGTCGATACGTGGCAGCGATGAGCGCGAGAATCTCGCGGGCGGCCTTCTCGGCGGGTTCCATACGGGGATGACGGGGTGAGCACGCGACATCGCTCCGACTCCGGGAGCCACTCACGGACGCACCACGGTCCAGGCTGGTAACGCGGACGGGGACGCTTCCTGCCGTCAGGGCGGTATGACGATCGCCGCGAGCGTGAACGTCTGCGTGTTCTGGTACCGCGCCCCGGCGGCCGTCAATCCACCGGAGTCACCGCCTTTCGGATCGACACGACTGACCTGCACCGTGTACGGCTGGCCTGCGACGAGCGGCTTGGCTGCGACGTCGACGGCGCCGCCGGGAGGATTCGTCGTGCCGTATTCGATGCCGGACACCAGCGAATTCATCCCCGAGCCCGTGATCGACCAGACCAGCAGATCCGATTGTCCGTTGGCCACGGTGCCCTTGTAGACGCGCACCTGCTGTGCGCCGGCCGGCGTCCACGAGATCACGACCAGCGGTGCCGCAATCACCGGCACGATCGAGATCGTCGGAATCTGCGTCCGATCGTAGGGATTGCTGTCACAGGCGAGCAGGGCGAGCGCGGCCGCCGGGAGCAGGTGTGTCAGTCGCATGGGCACAATTCCACGACCGCGCGCGGCGGTCGAATCAGGGATGCAGCGAAGTCCGCGGAAGTGTACCCGGCGCGGCAGCTTCAGGTCACGTCAACGCCGCCCGGCACCCAGGGCGGCCGAGGCGAGGTGGCACTGTCGAGTACGCCACCTAAAGCGACCCGGTCTCCCAGCTCTCCGCAAGGCCGCTGTCCGTCACGGCGACACCGATCTTCGTCTCGTCTGCTGCGACCTCGTCGAGCGACGGCAACATCCGCCACACCGTCTCGGCCAGTCTGGCGATCGTCTGCCCACCCATCAAATCACCCACGGTGACCGTGACCGCCAGATGCGCGGCGATGCGATTGCGCAGCTCGATCGCCATGAGCGAGTCCATTCCCAGCTCGAGGAGCGTGCGATCGGGGTCAGGGCGATAGTCCGACCCGGGAGCGAGCACCCGCATCAGCTGCTCGGCAAGCATGTGCGCGAGCAATGCAGGACGTTCGACGGCTGGTGCGATTCGGAGCGACTGCAGAAGCTCGTCACTCCGGACCTGAGAGTGCGACGACTTCGCTGCACGTCGTGCCGTCAGGCCACGCAGGAGCGACGGCACATCATCACCGAGCGCGTCGAGATCGAGTGGCATGACGGCGATGCGTGGAGCCTCGGCGCGCGCCATCAACTCGTGCATCGTGCGGATGCCCGCATCAGGGGCGATGCTCAGGAACCCTGCTGCGTCCCAACGACGACGATGTGCGTCGCTGACGCCGGCCGCCATTCCGATCTCGGACCAGCTGCCCCAGTTGATGCTGAGCGCCGGCAGTCCCTGCGCGCGTCGCGCGTGCGCGAGCATGTCGAGGAATTGATTCGCGGCCGCGTAGTTGCCCTGCCCGGCCGCGCCCAGCACCGACGCCATCGATGAAAAGAGCACGAAGAAATCGAGGGACAGTTCACGCGTCTGCTGCTGGAGATTCCACGCGCCGCTGACTTTCGGCGCAAACACGCGACGGAAGCGCGCCCAATCGAGATCGGCCAGCACCGCGTCATCGATGACACCGGCAGCATGGATCACGCCCCGCAGCGGATGACCCGACGCCGCAATCAACGCGAGTGTGTGTGCCACTTCCGATTCCGAGGCAACGTCTGCTGCAACGACAGTGACCGTCACACCCGTCGCACGCATCGCATCGAGTGCGAGACGCGCATCGTCATTCGGCGCACTGCGGCCCATCAGTGTCAGGTGACGTGCACCACCATGAACTAGCGACTCCGCGACCGCCAATCCCAGGCCGCCCAGCCCACCGGTGATCAGGTAGTTCGCATCCGCAGCGATCGTCGATCGCGACGGTGGCGTGAGCACGATCTTCCCGGTGTGTTTCGCCTGCGCCATGAAGCGGAATGCATCCTCCGCGCGCGATAGCGGAAAGACATGCATCGGCAGCGGCTCGAGTGCGCCACAGGCGAAGTCCGCGACGATCTCGAGCAGCATCTCACGCACCACGTCCGGTTGCAGTGCCGCGAGTTCGCCAAGGAAGAACAGGTGGTACTCGACACCCGGGTACCGTTGTTCGACCAGCGTCGAGTCCCAGGTTCCGGTCTTGCCAAGCTCGATGAACCGGCCGCCGGGCCGAATCAACCCGAGGCTGTTCGGGATGAAGTCGCCGGCGAGCGAGTTCAGGACGATGTCGACGCCGGCGTCACCGATGGCATCGCGCACCGCGACGTCGAAGTCCGTCGCACGAGAGTCGGCGACGAATGAGGCACCATGGGCCGCCGCCTGTGCGCGCTTGGCCGGCGAACCGGCAGTCGCGATGATCGTGGCGCCCGCCCGACGTGCCAGCTGCATCGCCGCCATCCCGACGCCGCCTGTGGCCGCGTGAACGAGTACGCGATCGCCGGACTGCATCCGACCGAGGCGCGAGAGCGCGTACTGCGCGGTGAGGAACGTGACCGGAATCGTCGCAGCTTCTGCGAAGGTCATCGAGGCTGGCTTGCGCACCGTGAGCACTGCCGGGGCAATGACATGTGTGGCCAGGCCACCCTGCGGCAGCGCAATGACTTCGTCACCGACGCGCAGTGCCGTCACGTTCGATCCGATCGCCGTGACGACACCCGCGCACTCATTGCCGAGCGCACCCGGATCACCGGGATACGCGCCGAGCGCGTTCAGGACGTCGCGAAAGTTCAGGCCTGCCGCGCGAACTTCGATCTCGACTTCGTCCTGGCCGGGCAGCGTTCGCACGACGGTGGCAAGCGCCAGATTCTGGAGCTGGCCGCGCTCACGAATTTCGAGCCGCAGGGCGTTCCGGCCGGCGTCCTGCACGAGCACCGCCGGAGCCAGACGTGCGACGTAGCGACGATGATTCCTGAACGCGACTGCGGATTCGTCGGTGCGAGTGCAGAGTTCATCCACCAGCGCTACGGCACTCCCAGGTGCCGGAATCGGGTCGAGATCGATGCGCGCACAGCGCAGCGCCGGATTCTCGAGCGCAATGGATCCTGCCAATCCCCACATCGGCGCCTGCAGCACATCCGGTACGGCACCCTCGAAGGCCTGCGACCCGCGTGTGACGACCCACATCGGCGCGACGTGCTTTTCCAGCGCGCGCGCGACCGTCACGATCGTCGCGAGTATCGTGTGCTGACACTCCGATAGCGCGTCGAGCGTGACGTCGTTGTCGGGCGCTGCATATGGCCACACCACGACGGCCCCTCGGAACGGCAACGAGGAGGGTCGGCCGATGACGCGTTCCACCTCCTGTGCGTCGAACGACGACGATGCCACGAGGTATTCCGTGTCGTGACCGCGCGCGCGCAGCTCCGCGGCAAGTGCTGCGTGCGTTTCACCGTCATCGCCCACGAGAATCCATCGGCCGGGATCCGGTGAATCGACGGCGCCTGCCGCTTGTTCAGTCCACTCGAGCTGATACAGGCCGTCGTTGCGCTGGGCCTGCCCGAGCAAGGCGCGCATCGAGGCACGACTGACACGCTGCGTGGTGAGTTCGTCCACCTCCGCCACCAGCCGACCATCTGCGTCCACGATCGTCAGCTGATGCGTGAGCGTCGGTTGTCCGCGCACGATGTCAGCCGGAACGGTCAAGTGACAGAACACGTGCGACACGCCGAACTGGTGAACACGCAAGCCGCGCACGCGCACCGGCACGTAGCTGGCTGCATCATCGCTGTCCGAATCCTCGAACCCGACTGCGGCCGGCGACAGCTGGAAACAGGCGTCGAGCAGCGCGGGATGCATTCGATAGCTGGTCGCGCTGCGAGCGGCGGTGTCGTTCAGCTGGACTTCGCCGAGCACTTCGTTCGCGCCGCGCGCGAGCGCGACGATCGACCGGAATGCGGGTCCGAACTCCCCGCCGAATCGCCGCAACGTGGCGTAGTACTCGTCGACATCGAGAGGGGTCGCACAGCGGGCACGGATCGATGCCAGGTCCAGCGCGCCGGATGTCGCCGTGACGGTCTCCGCGATGAGTTCACCGGTCGCGTGGAGACGCCACGTCTGTGATGCGGTGCTCGCGCCGGCTGATGCCTGACTGAAGATGCGGAATTCGTCCGATCCAGCCGCGTTGCGAACGAGGATGACCTGCATCGTGGCGGCACCGTCGTCGGGCAGGCGCAACGCCTCCTGAAACGACACGTCGCGCAGGCTGACGAAACGATCGGGATGCACTTCGCGCCCGGCAGCCAGCGCGAGTTCGAGAAAGCCGGCCGCGGGAAAGAGCGGCACGCCGGCGATGCGATGGTCATCGAGAAACGCGGGCGACGCAACGCCGACCTCGCCTTCGAAGGTCGGCAATGCCGATGACGTGCGCCCGCCGAGCAACACGTGCTTGAAGGCCGTCGGCGCGCGACGCTCACGAGCGTCGACGACCTGCCCGGCCCTCCAGTGTCGCTCCCGCTGCCATGGATAAGTCGGCAGGGCGACACGCCGGCTCGGCTGCGAGCCGTGCACTGCGCGCCAAGCGATCTCGACGCCGTGGGTGTACAGGCCGGCGAGGCACTCACTGATCGCGCGCAGTTCATCGCGCCCGCGACGAAGCGTCGGCAACCAGCGCGTTGCCGTGCCCGGCAGCGACTCCTGCGCCTGTCCGAGCAAGGCTGGTGTGGGTCCGATCTCGATCACAAGGTCGGCACCAAGACGGCCCAGCGTCGCGACGCCATCCGCGAAACGCACCGTGCCTCGCAAGTGATCGGTCCAGTACGCAGCGTCACCCAGTTCGCGCGCACCGATCACGTCGCCTGTTCGATTGGAGATCAGCGTGACATTCGATTCGCGGACGGACAGGCCGCTTGCCACACGACGGAAGTCCGACAGGATCGGCTCCATCAATCGCGAATGAAACGCGTGCGATACGGCCAGGCGCGTCGCGTGCACACCGCGCGACTTCGCCGCCTCGATCAGTGCCATCACGTCGGCTTCCGCGCCTGACACGACACAACTCGTCGGCGCATTGACGGCCGCGAGGTCGAGCGTCTCAAAGGACGCCAGCATCTCGCGTACGGATGTTTCGTCGAGTGCCACGGCGGCCATCGCGCCGCCAACGGGCAGCGACTGCATCAGGCGTCCGCGCTCGCAGACCAGCGGCAGTACTTCCTCCAGCGGCAGCACCCCCGACACAACGGCAGCGACGTATTCGCCAAGCGAGTGACCCATCACCATCCGCGGGCGGAGACCCCAGCTGACCAATAATTCCGACAGCGCGAACTCGAATGCGAACAATGCCGGCTGCGTGTACACCGTCTGCTGCAGCCGTGCGTCGTTTTCGCTGAACAGCAATGTGCGGAGCGGCACGTCCAATCGACCGTCGAGAATGGCTGCACATCGGTCGATGGCCGCGCGGAATACAGGATACGTGGCGTCGAGCGTGAGACCCATGCCGGCGTACTGCGCACCCTGACCGGTGAAGAGAAATGCCACCCGCGGTGCCTCACCGGTCACGCGACCGGCTGACGCGATGCCGTCGACGGCACGCGATGCAACGAGCCGCAGCTGGCGGATGGCGTCGTTCGTGTCCTCGACGACGAGGGCGACACGCTCGCGAAAGTGCGTGCGGCCGGTCGCGAGTGTCGCCGCGACATCTGCGACCAGCGGCGGCGACCCGGAGAGCTTGTCGGCGAGATTGCCGGCCATTGCGCTGAGCGCCGTTGCATCCATGGCCGACAGCGGCAGCACCTGCATCGGCAGCATGTCGTCCGGCGAGCGCGTGTCGGCCACACGCGTCGCCGCTTCGATCAGCACGTGCGCATTGGTACCGCTGATACCGAATGCGCTGACACCCGCCACGCGCGGTGCGTCACCGCTCCACGCGACCGGTTGCGTCACGAGCTCGATCGGCAACACGTTCCAGTCCACATGCGGCGTCGGCTGCCGCACATGCAGCTGTTGCGGAATCATTTCGTGCTCGAGCGACAGCACACACTTCATGATGCCGGCGACACCGGCCGCCGCTTCCAGGTGGCCCATGTTCGTCTTCACGGACCCGACCTTGAGGCGATCGACGCGTCCCGGGCCGTACGCGGCACCGAGTGCGTTCAGCTCGATGGGATCTCCCAGCGGCGTGCCGGTGCCGTGCGCTTCGACGTACTGCACATCTACGGGATTCAGCCCGGCATCGGCGAGCGCCGCGACGATCACGGTACGCTGCGCGGCGCCGTTCGGCACGGTGAGGCCAGCGCTGCGTCCATCGTGATTGTAGGCTCCGCCGCGAATGATGGCGTGCACGACGTCGCCGTCGCGTTCCGCATCGGCGAGGCGCTTGAGCACGAGCATGCCGGCCCCTTCACCACGGACGTAGCCGTCGGCGCTGCTGTCGAACGACGCACAGTGTCCGCGCGCCGACAACGCGCGCAGGTTGCACATGTACGTCGTGGATTGCGGCGACAGCATGACGTTGACGCCACCCGCGAGTGCCAACGAGCAGCTGCGAGTGCGCAAGGCCTGCACGGCGAGCAGCACCGTCACCAGCGACGACGAGCAGGCCGTGTCGACCGCGGCGTTGGGCCCGTGCAGTCCCAGGAAGAACGACAAGCGGCCCGAGGCGACGGAATAGCCGGCCCCGGTGCCGGAGTACGGATCGATCACGCGCGAGAGCCCGTTGATCGCGTTCAGGCTGAGATGGTCGACGGTGCCGATTCCGACGAACACTCCCGTATCGGTGCCGGCGAGACTCGTCGGCGCGATCGCGGCATGTTCGAGCGCTTCCCACGTGGTCTCCAGCAGCAGGCGTTGCTGCGGATCGAGGCTCTCCGCTTCGCGCGGCGAAATGCCGAAGAACCGCGCGTCGAACTCCTGCACCGGCTCGTCGATGAAGCCGCCGCTGCGTGCGTACATGCGGCCCGGCACGTCCGGGTCGGGATCGTAGAACTGCTCGATATCCCACCGATCCGCCGGCACCTCCTTGAGCACCTCACGGGCCGCACGCAACAGCTCCCAGTAGCGTGCCGGTGACGATGCACCACCGGGAAAGCGACAGCCCATGCCCACGATCGCGATCGGCTCATGTGCGGCGCGTTCCGCCTGCGCCACGCGCGCGCGCAGCTCCCGGACGGCGATCAGTGCACGCCGCAACGCATCGGCATTCGACGCGCTGCGGTCCGGGACATCACGCTCGTCGACCATTCAGAATCCAGCCTCGTTGAGTTCTGCGTCCAGCAGACGCGCAAGATCGTCTTCGCTCACGTCCGTCAGCGCATCGACGGGCGTCGCGTGAGGAATCGTCGCGACGTCAGGAGGTGTCGCGCGACGCAAGTCGAGTGCGAGCATCAGGAAGGCCGTGAGCGCAGCGACGTTCGGGTGTTCGAATGCCATCGTGGCCGGCAGCGGGTGCTCGAGCGATTGCTGCAGCCGGGTTCGCAATTCCGCGGCCATCAGCGAGTCCATGCCCAGTTCCGACAGGCCGGCGTTGTCCTCGGGAACCGCATCAGCCGCGAGACCGAGCACGGCACTGACCTGCGCGCGCACGTGTGATCGCAGTCGGCCGTAGCGGTCGTCCACATGTGCCGCCCGCAGCTCGTGTAGCAGGCGAGGTGCGGCGGGCGCGCTCGTACCTCGCACGGGTGCCGTCCCTGTCGATCCGAACAGCGAGCGGATCGAAGCATCCGCACGCGCCAGCACCTTCGTGCGATCGAGCGCCACGACTTCGAGCACGGCATCAGTGCCCGCCGCGGTACGGCTCATCGCGTCGAGTGCGGCGTCGCGACCGAGCAGCCCGATGCCACTCTCCGTCCATCGCCGACGCACGGCGTCCGGCGCGGACGCCGCCATGCCGGCGTCACCCCACGCGCCCCACCCGTAACTCGTCGCCACGCGTCCTTGCGCACGGCGCCAGCCGGCGAAGGCGTCGAGGAAGGCATTCGCCGCGGCGTACGGCGCCTGTCCCGCCGATCCGAAGAGTGCCGATGACGATGAGAACAGCACGAAGAAATCCAGCGGCGCATCGAGCGACACTTCGTGCAGGTTCCACGTACCCGAGAGCTTTGCCGCTGCGACACGATCGAATCGCGCGATGTCCTGCGTGGCGAGCGGTGCATCCGCCGTGACCCCGGCAGCGTGCACGATGCCACGCACCGGCGGCAATGACGCGAGTTTGTAGCGCCACAGGGCACGCAGGGCGATCGCATCACCGACATCGACCGCCGGCGTGATCACGGTGACACCGTAGGCCCGCATCCGCGCGATCGCGATGTCCGCATCGTGCGCGGGAGCACGGCGTCCGAGCAGCACGAGTGTCCGCGCACCACGGGCGACGAGCCATTCCGCCACCACGAGTCCCAGACCACCAAGTCCGCCGCTCACGACATACGTGCTGTCCGCCCGCACGTGCAGACCATCACTCACCGCCGGCGGCGGCGGCACGATCACGACCTTCCCTATGTGGCGCGCTGTCGCCATGTGACGGAACGCCGACACCGCATCGTCGAGCGCAAACCGTTCGACGGGCAACGGGTTCAGCTCACCCTGCGCGACGTCGTCCACCAGGCCGGCGAAGACACGTCGCACGGCAGCGACGTCGCGATCGATTTCCGCGCCCAGATCGACGATCACATACCGCACATGCGGAGCGCGCAACGCCGCGTCCTGCTGGCTCCAGATGTTGTTCTTGCCCAGCTCGACGAAACAGCCACCGGGCGCGACGACGCGCATTCCGGCATCGATGAAGTCGCCCGCCAGCGAATTGATCACGACATCGACACCGTGGCCGTCTGTCACACGCAGCACGTCCTCGGCGAACGACACCGAGCGCGAGTCGAAGGCGTGGATCGCGCCTTCCTCCACCGCACGACGGCGCTTCTCCATCGAGCCGGCCGTCGCGATCACCTGCGCACCCGCAGCCATCGCAAGCCGCATGGCGGCGAGCCCGACGCCACCCATCGCGGCGTGCACGAGCACACGCTGGCCTGGCTGCACATTCGCCACCTCACGCAGCGCCCACGCCGCGGTCACATACGCATTCGGCAGCGTCACCGCATCGTCGAACGTGAGTGCCGCGGGCTTGCGCACCGTCAACGCGGACTTCGCGACCGCGTATGTCGCGAATGAATCGGTCGCGAATGCGACCACGTCATCGCCGACACGAATGTCGATGACATCCGCGCCCACAGCCGTCACGACACCGCTGCACTCGCTGCCGAGTGGTCCGGCGTCACCCGGGTACATGCCAAGCGCGTTCAGCACGTCGCGAAAATTCAGGCCGGCGGCGCGCACAGCGATCTCGACCTCGTCCGCATCGAGTGCGCGGCGGCGGGTCGTGACCACCGCGAGGTTGTCGAGCACGCCGCGCTCGGTGATCACGAGCGAGCGTCGATCACGCGCCGCGGATGTCAGCTCCGGCAGCGGCTCGAGACGTGGCACGAGAAACGCGCCGTCACGCCATGCGAGTTCCGGCGACGTTCTCGCGAACGACAGCGCGTCGACGATCGCGGCCGCCACGTTCTCACCACTCTCACCCTCGGCGACGTGCAGGCGCAGTGCGGGAGCGTCGCCGCGTTCGACGCCGACCGTACGCGCCAGACCGCTCAGCGCGGCGTGCGAAAGATCAGGCACGTCTGCCGGTACAACGGTGAGGGCGGAGCGGATCACGACTGCAAAGCCGGTGGCTGGAGACTCGAGCATCGATTGCCCCACATGCAGCAGATGCTCGTAGTGGTCACGCGCCGCACCTGGCCACGACCCGGTCGACGTATCACACGCCGCGCAATCGATCACCCACGCCGGGGAGGTCGCGCTGTCATCTGCTGCCATCGCGGGTCGAAGTGAAGCGTAGCCGTCGCGCAACAGCGCCGCGCGCGTCACCACTGCACACGACACACCGCGCGACGCAAGCAACCGCACGAGCGCGAGGTGAACATCGCCGGAATCCGGAATGATGATGACACGGCCGGTGAGCGCGACCGACGCAGCCGTCACTGCACGCGGCGTCCACGTCACACGCGCCACCATCTGTCGCATGCCGCCCGTGCCGAGTGCGCGCTGCACGCTGTCGGCTGTGGCGCGACGCAACTGCAGGCCGCGCAGGACGGCCACCAGCGCGCCGTCCAGTGTCTCCAGGCGCAGGTCTGCAAACCGCAGCGCCTCCTGGCCGGCAACAGCAGGGTGCAGTGTCACCAGGCAGTTCACTTCGTGCAGCGCCGGTTGCACGAGCGTGATCTCCGCGACACCGATTGGCAGGTACGTGTCACCGTCCGCATCGTCGGTGGCTTCGGCAGCGAGGCGCGCACCGATCACATGAAAGCACGCATCGAGGAGCGCAGGATGCAGCAACCATCCGTCACGGCCGAATATCGCATCGGCCGGCAGTCGGACCGAACCCACTGCTTCCGCACTACCGACCGAGAGTTCTCGCAACCCGCGAAATGTCGGGCCGAAGTCGAGACCGGCGTCGGCGAGTCGTGCGTAGAATGCGTCCGTGTCGATCACGTCAGGGCAGCGCGCGCGGGCGGCACCGACAGCCGGCGCGAGATCAGCGGCGATGCCTGCGGCCGCCTGGATCTGCATCGTCGCGTGCTGACGCCACTCGAGTGGTGAGTCGGTGCTCGCCACGGCACTCATCACGCGCACGGCGCGTCTGCCATCGACGTCGGGTTCCACCTGCACGTGCAGGTGCACGGGAGACGTCAGCGCGAGTGGCGCCGACAGCTCGAGTGCAGTGATCGAGACTGCACCGTGGAGACCGACGGCACGTGCCGCCTCGAGACCGATCTCGATGAACGCCGTGCCGGGCAAAAGCGTCGTGCCGAAGATCACGTGATCCGCGACGAATGCCGGCGTGACATGATCGAGCGTGCGAGCGAACTGCAGGCCGGGAAGCGGTGACACGATCGGCGCACCGATCAGCGGTGCACCGGGAGGCATCGATGGCGCGGTCGGCTGCGGCGCAACGTCCGTCCGGCCATCGATCCAGTATCGCTCGCGCTCGAACACCGTATGCGCGGTGGACACCTTGCGGCGCGCGTACGGCGCGTCGAAGGCGTGCATGTCGATCTGGCCACCACGCACGAAGAATTCGGCCATCGCATCGAGCAGCTGCGGCCATGCCGGCCGACTGCGACGCAACAGCGGCAGCCACGCATCCGATGCGCCGCCGACGGTGTCTCGCGCCATCGCCAGCAGCACCGGATGCGGACCGATCTCGATGAAGGTGTCGCAGCCGGCCGTCGCGAGACTGCGCAGCGCATCGGCGAAGCGCACCGTCCCGCGGAGCTGCTGCAGCCAGTACGTTGGTGTCGACAGCTCACCGTGACGTGCCGGCTGGCCGGTCAAATTGGTCATGAGTGGAATGCCCGGCTCGGCGAACGAAAGGCCCGCCAACGTGCGCTCGAACGGAGCACGCACCGGATCCATCAGCGCCGAGTGAAACGCGTGCGACACCGTCAGGCGATTGACGCGAACGGCGGTGCCCTCGCACTGTGCGATCACGGCGTCGACGACCGCTGCCGGCCCCGAGACCACGACACTCGCCGGTCCGTTCACTGCCGCGATCGAGAGCGCGCCACTCTGCACTTCGGCGAGTTCACGAGCTGCAGGCTCCGTGATGGCGATGGCGGCCATCGCGCCACCGCTCGGCAGCGCCTGCATCAACTCGGCACGTGCCGCAATCAGCGTCAACGCCGCGTCGAGTGGCAGCGCACCGGCGAAACACGCCGCGACATATTCACCGACGGAGTGACCGGCCACCGCAGTCGGCTGCATGCCCCAGCTGCGCAATGTCGCAGCGAGCGCGTACTCGAGCGCGAAGAGCGCGGGTTGCGTCCAATGCGTTTCATCGAGCATTCCAGGCGGAACGCTGGCGGCGCCGAACATCACGTCCGTAAGCGAGTGCGCGCGAAGTGGCGCCAGAATCCTGGCGCATTCATCGATCGCGTCGCGGAAGACTGGCAGCGTGTCGTACAGATCGCGGCCCATGCCGGACCACTGCGCTCCCTGCCCCGTGAACAGCCACGCCTGTCGCGGCGCATGCCCCGACTCCGCCCGACCACTGCGCACGGACGATTCAGCACCGTCGAGATACCGACTGAGTTCCGCTGCGGCGTGCGTCGCGTCCGACGCCACCAGCGCAAGTCGTTCCGGCTGTCGTGCGCGACCAACCGCGAGAGAATGGCACACGTCGGCAAAGGCGTTCGTACCGCTGCGCAGGCGATCGCGTACGTCTGCGGCCATCGCACGCAGTGCAGACGGCGTGCGCGCCGAGAGCAGCAGCAGATGCAGCGGTCGATCGACGACCGGTGTCGGGTGTTCACTCAGCGGTGCGTCGCTGACCACGACATGCGCGTTCGTGCCGCTGAAGCCGAAGCTGCTGACGCCTGCGATTCGCGGACGCGCGGTGCGCACCCACGGTGTTGCGTCCGACACGACGCGCAGCCGGCCGTCGCCCCAGTGGATTCGCGGATTGGGTGACGAAAAATGGAGCTGCTTCGGCAGCAGATTTTCGCGCAGGGCGAGCACCACCTTGATCAAACCGGCCACACCGGAGGCCGACTCGGTATGCCCGATCGTCGACTTCACAGCGCCAAGGAGGAGTGGACGATCCGCCGACCGGTCGACGCCAAGCACCGCACCGAGCGCTTCGACTTCGATTGGATCGCCAAGTGGGGTGCCGGTGCCGTGCGCTTCGACGTAATCCACGTCAGCTGGTGCGATGTGCGCCATCTCGAGCGCGCGACGGATCACCTTCTGCTGCGCCGGGCCATTCGGAACGGTGAGGCCGCTGCTGCGTCCGTCCGAGTTCACGGCAGAGCCGCGGATGACGGCGAGAATGTTGTCGCCATCCGCCTGCGCGTCGGAGAGGCGGCGCAATGCGACCATGCCACAGCCTTCACCGCGCACGAAACCGTCCGCACCGGCATCGAACGTCTTGCACTGGCCATTGGTGGCGAGCATGCCCCACTTCGAGAACAGGATCGACGCGACGGGAGAGAGCATCACGTTGACGCCACCCGCCAGCGCCAGATCACACTCCCCCGCGCGCAACGCCTGACAGGCTTCGTGCACCGCCACCAGTGAAGACGAGCAGGCAGTGTCGATGGCGAGGCACGGCCCCTGCAGGCCGAGTACGAAGGAAATGCGACCTGCCGCAGCATTGAGCGCGTTGCCCGTCGCCGCATACACATCGGAGCCGCCGGGCGAACCGAGATCGAGCTGTCGCGCGTAGTCCGACGTCGTGATACCGATGTACACGCCGGTCGCCGATCCGCCGAGGCGATCAGGCGCGATGTTCGCGTCCTCGAGCGTTTCCCACGCCACTTCCAGCAGCAGGCGCTGCTGCGGATCGAGCGTCGCCGCTTCGCGCGGCGAGATGCCGAAGAAGCGCGCGTCGAACAGGTCGACGCGATCGAGAAAACCACCGCGTCGGGTCGTGCTCTTTCCGGGCGCATCGGCATCCGCGTCGAAGTACGCATTCGCATCCCAGCGATCCGCCGGCACGTCGCGCACCGCATCGCGTCCATCGCGCAGCAACGCCCAGAACTCCTCGGGATTCTGCGCGCCCGGATATCGACACCCGATGCCGACGATCGCGATCGGTTCGCGCCGCGCCTGTTCGGATGCGTCGAGTCGCGCCTGCAGCCGATCGATGGCGACGAGTGATTCGCGCAACAGGTCGCGGCGCTCGGTGGGCCGAGGCGATTCGCTCACGCCGGCTGACCTGATGCCATGGCCGGCTCGCGCCGCGCAGCAGCGATCGACAGGATGATTGCGACCGTCACCAGGAACACCCCGATCAGGAGAGAGCGGGAGACGCCGCGCCCGGAACCCAGTGCGAACCAGATCGATTCCACTGTTGGTTGCAGGAACAGCATGGACGCGAATGCCGACACCGTGGTGAGGTGTGTGGCTCGATCGAGCAGATACAGCATCACATAGCCCAGCACACCGATCACGACGACCGCCAGCCACGCGGACGGCGTTGGCCAACGCCAGTCGAAAGGCACCACGACAGTGAGGACGACGAAGACGCTCAGGGCGGACTGAAAAAGATTGACTTGCGTTTCCTCACGCCGCAGCCAGCGTGTCGCGACAATGTACAGCGCGAAGCATCCGCACATGCCCAGCGCCAGCAACACCCCCGTCCCACTGTGCGGCACCGGAGGCCGCAGCGCGGCGAGCACGCCGAGGTATCCGACCATCAATGCGACGAGGGTCATCCAACTGACCGATTCGTGCAGCACGAACGCGGCGAGAAATACGGCGACCAGCGGACAGATCCAGAAAATCGACAGAACCGTCGCCATGGGAATGCGCTGAGCCGCCAGCACCCAGAACAGCGGCATGCCGAGCATCAGCAATGAGCGCCCGACATGACGCAGCGGCGTCGCGGTGCGAAACAGCGTTGTGGACGGGCCTCGACCCACGACGGCGAGCACCAACAGCAGGTGCACAAGGTAACGCAGCCAGACCAGTTCGAGCGGTGGCATCGCCGAAAGCGCGCCGGCACCCACGACCTCGATCAATATCCAGATCATCATGCACACTGCGATCGCGGCAAGCCCCGTCATCGAGCGACCCAACGCCGACACGAGACGCTCTTCGACGTGCGGCACACGCATCACGTTCGGCAACTATGGCTGGACGTCAACAGCCGCCGAGATTGCGGCAACGAGCTGCTTCTGCAGGTCGTGCGACGCGGACGCGTCGGGCTGGGTCCAGGCGCCGATGACGACCACGACCAGATGGCGCGCCGGATCGATGTGAATGAGCTGTCCCCAGAGACCGCGCGCCTGGTACGTTCCGTCGTCGAACGTCCAGAACTGATACCCGTAGCCTCTGCCAGGCACACCGATGCCGTAACGGGTACGTGTGGCGGCATCGATCCAGCCGGCGGGCACCACGGACTGTCCATTCACGACGCCGTTGTCCAGCATCAGCTGGCCGAACCGCGCGAAGTCGCGCAGTGTCGCCTGGAAACCGGCGCCACCCTGCTCGTGCCCGACATGATCGACGAGCCACGTCGCATCACGCTCCATGCCGTACGGTGCCCACACCTTCTCGGAGAGATAGGTCGCCAGCGGACGGTTCGTGGCCGCAATCACGAGTGAGCCGAGCAGGTTCGATTCCGGCGTCTTGTACTGCCACCTGCTGCCGGGTGCCGCTTCACGTCGGAGCGTACTCGCGAAGCCGACGTTCGCATCCAGTCCCTGCACGGGGATGTACCGCGTGAACCGCACGATATCGGAATTCGGATCGGTATAGTTCTCATTCCATGCCACACCAGATGTCATGGTGAGCATCTGGCGCACGGTCACGCCATCGTACGCGGTACCGCGCAGCTGCGGGATGTAGGCGGTGACCAGCGCATCGATGGAGCTGATGTAGCCGTCCTTGATCGCCGCGCCGACGAGAAGTTGGGTCACACTCTTGGCGATCGACCACGACGTCCAACGCGAGTTGGCGGTCTGGCCAAGCGCATACCGCTCGAGGCGCACATTGCCGTTGTGCAGGATCAGCAGACCGGCAACCTGCTGCGAGACGATGAAGTCGTCGAGTGCCTGTTGCGCAGCCGGAGTCGGCGTGAGCGTCGTCAGCGGGAGGCCGGTCGGCAACGCACGCACCGTCGGACCACGACGCGCGATGTGTGCGGGGAAGAGTGTGTCCATGACCGGGAACGAGGCCACCTTCTGCGCCTGCGTCCACGTCAGCACCTCGGCGCCACGCGCGAAGATGTCCTTGCCGATGGAATCCGTGACGACTGGCGTCGTCGGCTCGCCGCCGCCGCTGCCGCAGCCCGTGACACCGCCAAGCAGCGCGAGGCAGAGCAATGGGTTGGTGCGATGCTTGGTCATGAACGGCATGAAGGATCAGGAGACGCGGGAGGTCCGGGCTCTGCTGGGGGCAGGCCTGAGTGAGTATGACTGACCTTGGCGCTCGACGCCACACTGGAATGAATCTTCTCGCCATGCACATCGTTTCGCGGCCGTGAGCGGGAGGCTAAAATGCCAGCATCCTCCCCCCACACCCGCCCGAGTTCATGGACAAGCGCGACTTTCTCCGCACCCTTGGCGCCACGACCGTCGCCGCCATGCTCGGTCCGCGCCTGTGGGCGCAGTACGAACCCCTGTCCCCCGCCGCCCTCGCCGAGGATGAGACATTCTGGGCTGCCCTGCGGGCGAAGTACCGCCTGAAGCCCGACTACATCAACCTCGAGCACGGATTCTACTCCATCCAGTCCACCGACGTGCTGGAGGCATTCATCGCCAGCGTGCGCGATGTGAACTACCAGGGCTCGTATTACATGCGGACGGTGCAGGCCGCCGACAAACTCGCGGCGCGTACGCAGCTCGCCACGCTGGCCGGATGTACACCCGCGGAACTGATCATCACGCGCAACACCACCGAATCGCTCGATACGGTCATCGCCGGATACGATTGGAAGGCGGGTGATGAAGCGGTGATGGCCGTGCAGGACTACGGCGCGATGCTCGATCAGTTCGCGCTGCAGGCGAAGCGGTACGGCATGGTGAATCGTGTCGTGTCATTGCCGAACGATCCGCGGTCCGACGACGAAATCGTTCAGCTGTACGCCAACGCGATCACGCCGAAGACGCGGCTGCTGCTCGTGAGTCACCTGGTGAACATCTCCGGCCAGATCCTGCCGGTGCGCAGGATCGCAGACATGGCGCATGCGAAAGGTGTCGCGGTGGCCGTCGATGGCGCGCACGCCTTCGCGCATCTCGATTTCCGCATCCCTGACCTCGGCGCCGACTACTATGCCGCCAGCCTGCACAAATGGCTCGGCGTTCCGCTGGGCGCGGGCCTGCTGTACGTGAAGCAGGAACGCATCGCCGGGCTCTGGCCGCTGTTCGGCGACATGGGGTTTGCCGATACCGACATCGCCAAGCTGAATCACACCGGCACGCATCCGGTGCACACCGACCTCGCGATTCGTCATGCGATCAGCTTTCACGACAGTATCGGCGTCGCGCGCAAGGAGGCGCGGATGCGGTACCTGCAACGATACTGGACGACGAAAGTGCGCGGTGTGGCGAACATCGTGGTCAACACACCGACCGATCCGATGCGTGCGGCCGGAATCGCGAACGTCGGTGTGAGCACGATGAAGCCGGGCGACCTGGCGAAGACACTGCTCGAGAAATACCGCATCTGGACGGTGGCCATCGACCGCGAGAATGTGCGTGGCGCGCGCATCACGCCACACCTGTACACCACGCCGACGGAACTGGACGTGCTCGTGCGTGCTCTGAAGGAACTCGCGGCGGCATGACTCCGCCCAAAGGCAGCTGGCAGGGCAAACTCAGCCATTATCGCGCATGCGAGCAAGCGATTGCGGCGTCGGGAATTTGCCTATTGCGCGCGCCGGAGCCGGGCGACAGAGTGGTGGTCCACCGGCGACGCAGCTGCGTGACTCACACCCACAAAAATGCAATCGCCCAATCTGCCAATCGGAGATTTCGCCCAAGGAGTGACGTCATGCCCGACGTGAAAATCACGCGCCAGAGTGACACCGCACGCACACTGTCATCGGCCCCCGCCCGCGAGCGCGAATTCGACGCCATCCGACAGAGAGCGTACGAACTGTTCCTCGAACGTGGCGAGCAGGAAAGCAACGAACTCGAAAATTGGCTCGCGGCAGAACGTGAGATTCTCGGCATGGCCTCCGCCGACGTTTTCGAGCAGGATGGCGCCTATGATGTGGATGTGTCCCTGCCCGGCTTCAGTGCCGGTGATGTCGAGATCATGGCGACCGACACCGAAGTCGTCATTCATGCAATGATGACGACCACAGCGGCGTCCAGCGACGATGACTCCGCGGAGATCGAAACGAGCGAAAATGAAGTGTATCGTCGCTTCCGCCTGCCCACGCCGATCAGCTTTGAGCGTATCTCCGCGGAATTCAACGACGGTGTGCTCCACGTGCATGCGCCGAAATCGAAGCCGACCAGCAGGGCGGCGCTCGCGCCGGCGTAGACGCTGGCCTGTCTTCGCGGTGTCGACGCCGTGAAACGCCACCTGACGCACCGTGGCACGCACGAACACACTGGCCGAGTGTGTTCGTGCGTGTACGCCGGACCAGGATTTCATGCGGTCCGCCTTGCGGTCACCGTGGTTGCACGAGCAATCCCATCGGCACGCGTCGCCAGCCGGTCCATCGCTGCAGCACACCGTGTGCGTCACGGAGTTGCATCTGCGCACTGATGCCGCCGTCGAGCATCACGGCGCGCTCGCAGCCGAGCGCACCCATGAGCGCAGCCATTTCCGGCGTGGTGAGGCCAAGCGGTACCGCGCCGAGCGTTGGCCCGAACACGTCGAATCGCGTCATCACCAGCATCACCGTGCCGTCACGCAGCGTGCCGATCGCGAGACGTGCGTCGCGATGCGTGAGGTCCACCCCGCCGTGTGCATCGCGAAGCGCTGACGGGACATGTCCATCGCCGTCGAGCAGCGTCGGGAAACTCTGGAACGCCCACTGCACGCCGCGGCCGCGGTCCGGGTCGGCCAACGCGGCGGCTGGCAGCAGCCGGACGCTGCCTGTCGAATCGAAGACCACACCGGTGGACAGCGGCCCGGCGCCCGGCGCCTGCCATTCGCGACCGCGCGACACCACCCATCCCCACGGCAGCGTGCCGAGGATCGTGCTCTGGAACTGACCGGCATTGACCGCCAGCAGCGCGGCCGACGATGCGTCCTCGACGCGCCAGGACGCGCCGCGCATCGAATTGCCGTTGCGGTCGCGGCGATGGCGAAACGCAGTGTCGAGCTGGAAACGGACGCGTGCCGGATCGATGTGCACGATGATCGCGCGCGTGCGCCACGCCTCGCCATCACCACGGAGTGGCATCTCGGAAAAGGTCATTCCGGCTTTCGCCTGCTTCCATTGCAGCGACGCGAGCAAGGTCGTGTCGGCGGCCGTCCAGCGAACCGGCGCCGTCGAATCGGGACGCCAGAGTCCGCGCCAGCCGTCACGCGCCGCGACGGCAAGCGGCGCCTTCTGGGCGCTGCCCGTCGTCGGCATGCACACGCCGGCGACGAGCAACGCCGCCAGCGTCCCAGGTCGCATCACTCGCTGCCGTACCACGCCTTCCGGAGCACACTGCGGCGCGCAACGAGCAAGTCGTACTCCGACCGGGAGAACGTCTTCGTGATCGGCGCATCATCGCGCATGCCGACCAGCCACGAGGCGATGCGCTCCCAGAACATGCGAGCCTGGATGTCGGTCATGCCGACGGCCGCACCTTTCACACCGGTGTTGGCGCCGAGCAGTTCCTGCCCGACCTTGTAGAGCGAATCGGCGCGTGTGTTGTGCTGTGCGTAGCGCACCATGCTGGCGGGCCGCGATGGACGTCCGCCGCACCTGGTCGCCGCCGCACGATCGAGACTCACGCTGTCCGCGGCACCACCCATGATCTCCGCGTACTTCGCCATCGCCACCTGTGTGGCCGCCGCGTCGCCCCTCTGCTGCGCCAGGGCGAGCTCCTGCATCACGGTCATGATGCGCTTCATCTGCGGATCGTTCTGCGCCGCCATGGGGTTGGCCTGCATCCGCGCGATGATGTCCTCCGCCTTCTTCTCCTGCGCGGCCTCGATTCCGGTCCGGATGCCGGAGCGACATTCGTCATACCTCGTGACCGAGGCTTCATATGCCTCGCGCTCGCGCTGATTGTCGAAGATGTGTGCCGAGTCCCGCGTGACGCTGACCCGTCTGTCGAGGGCTTCGTAGGCGGCGCGATTCTGGACCTGCTGCGCCTTCCGCTGCTCCATCGCCGCCTGATACCTGTCGAGGCGTTCGGCGTTGATCTCGAGCGTGGTGTTGTCGAAGGTGGGCTCGATCAGCGTCGCGGCACCGATGCGATCGTCCGCCTTCTTCTCGACGCGACGTTCTGCGGCGCGACGAATCGCGCCGAGTTGTGCGCCGACCGTCGTCGCGACCGCGATCGATGCGAGCAACACGATGGTGAACGGGGCCACAGCCCGACGGAATGGCAGCGCGCGCATGGTCGCAGC
The DNA here is from genome assembly GCA_014379355.1 of Gemmatimonadaceae bacterium. Taxonomy (GTDB): domain Bacteria; phylum Gemmatimonadota; class Gemmatimonadetes; order Gemmatimonadales; family Gemmatimonadaceae; genus JACMLX01. The sequence continues at coordinate 4,656 of JACMLX010000094.1, read as the reverse complement.
TCCAGGTGGAATGGTCGTGCGCCAGCGAATGCCGGCATGGATGATGGTCCGACGGTGGCGGCTCCCGTGAGCAGGAACAGCCCGGAGAACAGACGTCACCGTCGCACACATCATCTCACTCGGCCGACAGGCCAGCCATGGGACGTTCGACCCATGGCCCGACTCCGTGTGAACGCGCGGTGCTGCCCGTTTCCTGCCGGAACGCACGCGCTTCAATCAGCCGGCGCGCGCGTGCATGGCGCTGACCAGTTCCTTCACGATCTTCGCCGCGACCATCGCCGTCCGTCCGGATTCATCACGCAGTGGATTGAGCTCCACCACATCGGCTCCGATCAGCGGCGCGCCGAGATTCTGGACCAGGTCCAGCACCTCGCGCACACTCAATCCACCGGGTTCCCAGTGGCTGACGCCCGGAGCGAAGGCCGGATCGAGCCCGTCGAGATCGACCGACACGTACACCGGTCCATGCAGCACAGGCCGCACGCCCGCGCCCCACGCACGCATGTCGATGATCTCGACGCCGAAGCGATCGGCTTGCGCACGCTGGTGGCCGGACAACGTGCGGATTCCCACCTGCACCAGACGGCTCGCCAGCCCTTCCTCCATGATTCGGGCGAACGGGCAGGCGTGCGAGAAACGATCACCTTCGAACACGTCGTACAGATCCGCGTGCGCGTCGATGTGGAGGATGGTCGGTTGCGCCACAAAACGATTCGTCGCGCGGAGGAGCGGATACGTGACCGAGTGATCGCCTCCGAGTGCGATCGCTCGCGCGCCGGTCCTGAGCACGGCATCGACGCCCGATTCGATCAGGGCGCGCGCACGATCGTCCGGCGGCAGTTCCAGATCACCGGCGTCGGCCATCAGACCGGGCGCGGCAAGGTCGCGAAGATCCTCGGTCCACATGTTCGCGGACGGCGAGTGCAGAGCCTCGCGGATCAGGCGCGGCGCACCGGCGGACCCGCGCAGGTACGAGGAGCTCGCGTCGTATGGCAGTCCGAGCAGCGTCGGGATCGGCACGGTTGTCGAAGGTAGATGGGAGCGACGGTGTCGTGGGCCGCGATGGCGACGGATGACGCAGGATAACGATCGCGCGGAACCGGCGTCATCCAGTATGGTACAGTCATACGCTTCGCCGAGACTCGAGATGCCCCAGCTGGCCGACGCCGCACCACAAGGTCCGAAGAGTCGCTTTCCGGGCGACATGATCATGCGCATGTCGCGCGAGCGCATCGAGCTGCTCCGTCACATGGCCACGACCTACGGCGACATCTCCGAAATCCACCTCGGCAAGCAGCGCATCGTCCTGCTCACCAATCCCGAGGATATCCGCGATGTGCTGGTCACGAACCAGAGACTGTTCCGCAAGGGACAGGCACTGGAGCGCGCGAAGGTGCTGATCGGTGAAGGGTTGCTGACATCCGAGGGCGAACACCATCTGAAACAGCGTCGTCTCGTGCAGCCGGCATTCCATCGGGCACGTATCGCTGCCTACGCCGGCGCAATGACCGGCGCCGCGATCAAGCGGCAGCTGGAGTGGCGAGACGGCATGCGCCTCGATGCGAACCGCGCCATGATGATGATCACGCTCGACATCGTGGCGGCAACCCTGTTCGGTGCCGACGTCGGTGCCGAAAGCACGGAGATCGGGAGTGCACTGGACGACGTCTTCGAGGCGTTCACGATCGGCTACGGTCCGCTCACGCCGCTGCTCGATCTCATCCCGACACCGAAGAAGCGACGGTTCACCGCCGGAAAGAAGCGCGTGGATGCGACGATCGATCGCATCATCGCCGAGCGCCGCACGAGTGGCGCCGACACCGGTGACCTCCTGTCGATGCTGCTCCACGCCACGGACACGGAAGGTGACGGGACCGGCATGTCGGACCAGCAGCTGCGCGACGAGGCCATCACCCTGTTCATCGCCGGCCACGAGACGACGGCGAATGCGCTGAGCTGGACATGGCTGCTGCTCGCGCGCTCGCCCGATGCGGAACGGGCACAGCATGAGGAAGTCGATCGGGTGGTCGGTGATCGCCTGCCGACGATGGACGATCTGCCCCAGCTGCCGATGACGCGCGCGATCGTGGCCGAGTCGATGCGGCTCTACCCACCGGCGTACATCGTCGGTCGCCGATCGACCGAAGCGTATGGAATCGGCGATTTCAAATTTCCGGCGCGCACGCTGTTCCTCGCACCGCAGTTCATCGTGCACAGGGATCCGCGCTGGTGGCCGGACGCCGAACGATTCCTGCCGGAGCGCTGGCTCGACGCGGCGGCCACCGCAGCGAGGCCGAAGATGGCCTACTTCCCCTTCGGGGCCGGCACACGCATCTGCGTCGGCGAACAATTCGCGTGGATGGAGGCGATGCTCGTGCTCGCGACGCTGGCGCGGCGCTGGCGGATACGCGTCGATGGACCCGATCCAGACCTCGAGCCGATCATCACGCTGCGGCCGAAGGATGGCCTGTCTGCGCGCCTCGAGAAACGTCCCTGACCGGCGTCACTGAATCCAGACGTTCGCCTGGCCGAGCAGTCGCGCGCGAACGACGAAGGCACTCTGGGTCGTGCCGACACTCTCGACCTGGAAGCTGGTGATGCTGCCGCCGATCACGACGCCGGGCGACACGGTGCGATTGAGCAATTGCAGCATCTGCGTGCGCACCGAGTCGAGCTGCGCACCGATCGGCACGCGTCCACCCATCGTCGCCCTGCGGATGGCGCGACCGATCAGTGGCGCCGCCAGCGTGGCCTTCATGCGCGACATCGCACCGCGCGACTCGAGATTCCAGTCGAGGTCATCGAGTCGCAGTTCACGCGCCGCCGGATCCCAGCGCAGCCGGGACATCAGCGTCAGTCGACCGCGGAGTGAGCCGCTCACATCGAGCACGACACGCACACTGTCACCGTTGGCCTGCACGTGCACGCTATCGACACGTTCGCTGGTGTTCGCCGTTTCCGCGACGAGCAATGCCGTCGCTCGGCGGTTCACCTCCTCGAACGGCAATTCGACCGAGACCGGCACCACGAAGCCACCCGGACTCGTGCCGAGGCTGAGCACGGGCAGCGGTCGCGAAATGGCTGGTGGTTTCGCGCCGGCGATCACGCGCGGGCGCGCGTAGACGACGATTGCCGTCCTGAAACTCGGACCCACGCCGGCGAGCGGCACGACACGAATCGCCTCGGGATCCAGCACCAGCCAGAGTGAGTTGAGTGTGTCGAGCGCCGTCGGCTCGAGAAAACTTCGCCAGATCGAATCGGCAAGCGGTCGCAGGTCAGCGGCATTCGGCAGCGCGGTGTCCACCTGCGCCGAGAAGTCCTTCAGCTGCCCGTCGATCATCGATTGCAGCGGTCTCGTGGCATCGACATTCATCGCGGTGACCCGGCACTGATCGAGCAGCGTCGCGGCGAGCGCCGTCTCGCGCGATCCGATCTTCCAGTCGCGCCGCCAATACAGATCGGTCGCCAGCGACAGCGTGGCACGACGCGGTGTTTCGGCGCCGTAGCCACAACTCGCCACACCGGCGCCCGGCACACCCACGCGCGCACGATAGCGCATCGTGGTCGTGATGCTGAAGCGAGCGCCAGTCGCCGAGACGACGAGCGGATCGCGCTGGTACACATACTGATGGCATACGAGGCGCGCGACGCTTCTGCACGTCGACTCGGCGAGTGAATCGCGCACCGGAAAGAGCGAGTCGAGCACAGGTGTCAGGGCGCGCAGGACGTAGGTGACCTGCACCGGAATCACGGCCAATTCGGCCGGCGGCTGTGTGGGTTTTGCGATGACCGGCGTGCCAGCGGACGGGAGCGGTGTGTTGCTGGCCACCGGCGTCGGGGCCGGGGCTGGCGTGGCGGGCGCACTGCCGCCGCAACCGGAGCACGTCGACGCGAGCGCAATCACGAGAACGCAGGAGAGTTTCACGCGCTCAGAATACCCGTCATGGCTAACTTCCGGTATGATCGACTATCAGACGGACTGCGCGTGAGAATCGTTGGCGGGAAATACAAGGATCGCGACCTGACGTCGCCGAGTGACTTCCGCGTCCATCCGACGGCGGAGCGCGTGCGCGCGACGCTGCTGGATCAGCTGAAGCCGGATCTCGACGGGGCGCGCGTCCTCGATCTGTTCGCGGGCACCGGCGCGCTCGGGCTCGAGGCGATCTCGCGCGGCGCGAAGCAGTGCGACTTCGTCGAGACGCGGCCGAGCAGCCTGCACGCGCTGCGCGCCAACATCGGCCTGCTGCGCGTGGCGGCGAAGTGCCGCGTGTACAAGAAGGACGCGGTGCAATTCGCCGAGATGCTGACGGAGCAGCGGTGGGACCTGGCGTTTGCCGATCCACCGTACAATTCCAGGATGCTCGACCGCGTGATCGCGGCGTGGCAGATGACGAAATTCGCGAAGGTGCTGGCGGTCGAATTCGCCGTTGGCCAGGAGCATCCTGCGCCCGACTACCGCCACACGATCGAAGACACGTCGATCGCGATCTATCGGGCATGACACGCACGGCAACGCGAACTGCAGAATCGCAGAACGGCAGGAGACGCTGAACCGCAACTGCTTGAACTGCTTCAACGCGGAGGCGCCACGGTTTGCGAGAGGCCGCAAAGAAATGCTGTAGAAACTGCGCTCGCGATGGCAGTTCCTGCAGCATT
>JACMLX010000010.1 GCA_014379355.1 Gemmatimonadaceae bacterium | reverse complement strand
CGCGGGACGGTCGCGCGCGCGACGATTCCACCGGTGCATCGGCCGGCGCCAACGTCGTGGCGCCGGGTTCGATCCTGCGCACGATCTCCGCGCAGGGGCACCGCCTGACGATGGGCATGCCGGACACGGTGCCGGTGTATTTCACGAACTCCACGGCGTTCGAGGTCGCGCAGGATGCGCGCGTCGAAGTCCCGCTGCGGTATCCGACCGACACCACATCGATCCTCATGAGCGGTTATCTCGCCGGCGGCGAGGCGATCGCCGGCAAGGCCGCCGCCGTGGACATCACCGTGGGCGCCGGCCGCGTCGTGATGTTCGGCTTCCGGCCACAGTATCGCGGCCAGAGCTGGGGCACGTTCAAGCTCGTCTACAATGCAATCCTGACGTCCGGCGAGCGGTCGGCAGCGGCGCCGATTCCGTGAGCTGCGTTTCACGGTACAGCGGAACTGCTTGGGGGCGATAGGCCGGTGAGGCCGGAGAGTGCGTTGCTTGCAACGCGCCGCATTTATCGGGAGATCGCTGATTTTTTTGGGGTGAGGAGCGCCCGGAGCTCACGGAGTGCGTCGGTTGCAATGTCCGGCGATGCGCGCGGCATCGCTGACTTTTGTGGGAACTGCAGTTCACAAATAATCATCGGCGCGTCGGGCAGGGCGTTGCGGCGCGCACACTCCGTGCGCTCGGTGCGCTCCTCACCCACAGCAGTTGACGATATCGCGCGATACGACGAGTCCAGGACCGCACGCACTCTCCGGTCTCCCCGCCCTATCGCCACAACGCAGTTCAGCGACGACCTTCCGTCGGATCGATCGCCGTTTCGAGCACGCGCAGCATGTTCCCGCCGAGGATCTTCTTGATGTCGTCGTCGGCGTAGCCGCGGTCGAGCAGGGCCTGCGCGATGCGTGGAAGCATCGTGACGTCCTCCATGCCGGTGGGTAGCGCGGTGACGCCATCGAAGTCGGAACCGATGCCGACGTGATCGACGCCGGCGACTTTCGCGATATGGTCGATGTGATCGACCAGCACGCTCAGTGGTGTGTTCGGCAGCGAGTCGAGCAGGCGCTGACGCAGCGCGGCAACCTTCGTGCGGATCTGGTCGTTCGGCGTGCCCGCGTCGCGCAGCGTGCGATCTTCGTCGCGCATGCGTCGTTCGATCGCGGCCATGCGCTGGTTGTACGTGGAGTCGATGAACTGGCTGAAGAAGTTGACGTTCACTACGCCGCCGGTCTTCGCGACGGCCACCAGCATGCTGTCAGTCAGGTTGCGGCGATGCAGGCTGAGTGCGCGGGCGCTCGAGTGGGACGCGATGACCGGCTTCGTGGTGGTGCGCATCGCATCCCAGAACGTCGAGTCGGAGGTGTGCGAGATGTCGACCAGAATGCCGATGCGGTTCATCTCGTGCACGATCCGCCGACCGTACGCGGTGAGGCCGGCGGTGCGGGTGTTGTTGGTGCCGGCCGCGGCGCCCGCCCACGAATTGCCGTTGTTCCACGTGAGGGTCATGTATCGCACGCCGGCCGCATGCAGCCGTCGCAAGCGTGCGATCGAGCCCTGGATCGCATGTCCGCCCTCGACACCGACGAAGACGGCAATCTTCCCGTCCCGCTTCGCGCGCCGCAGCGCGGCGCCACTGGTCGCGAAGATCAACCGATCCGGATGCCGCTTCACGAACGCCTTCACGTGATTCGTGAGCAGCATGGCGCGCGCGAACGAACTGTCCGGTTTCATCATCGCATACGGTGCGTCGACGAAGGCCGAGAAGAACTGGCCCGTGATCCCGCTCTGCAGCAGTCGCGGGTAATCGGTACTTCCCTTGCCGGGACCGAATCCGATCGGGTTGCGGATGTCGGCATCGTAGTGCTCGTCCGCGATCTTGGTCGGCATGTCGTTGTGTGTGTCGACCACGATCGCCTCCCGCCAGATGCGCATCGCCCGCGGCGACACATCGCTCAGCGAGTCGAGCTGGTCGGCGACCGCGCGCGACGTGGGCGCCGGACGGCGCTGCTGTGCAGCCATCGGGATGGCGGAGACGGTGATCGCCAGCGCGACCGTGGCGCGCAACGCGTGCAGTGAAGTCATGGCGTGAACGGAGTGACGGCGAACCGCGACGGCGTCGCGGACACGAAGGGATTGTCAGCAACAAAGAAGCGCAGCGGCCAATCGGCCGCTCGGCTGATACCGATGCGCGGCGAGACGGCGACCGCATTATCGGCCACCACCGTGCCCTTCACGATGCGCACCGCACCACGCAGCAGCGAGCCGCCGTCGTGTGCACCGGTGATGCCATAGGCCGCACACAACTTGCCGGGGCCATTCGTCAGGTCGCGCGTGCGACGCGCCGCCGGCCGCCGCCGCTCGAGTGGTCGCAGGTCCCCAAGGGGTTCGACCGCGCGCAGCAGCACCGCTGAGCCGACTCCTTCCGGCAGCGTCACGGCGTTCAGGCACCAGTGCATGCCGTAGATGCGATAGACATATGCCGTGCCCGGCGGTCCGTGCAGGTGCTCGGTGCGCTTCGTTCGCCCGACCACCGCGTGACAGGCCGGATCCTCCGGGCCGAGGTACGCCTCCGTTTCCACAATGCGTGCGCGCTGCACGTCGCCATCGGCGTCGCGCACCACGAGTTGCATGCCGAGCAGATCACGGGCGACGAGCGCGGGATCGCGGTCGTAGAACGGACGAGGCAGCGCGGCGGACATGGTGGAATGATGCAGGGGCTGCAGGTTCGGCGACGTGCGCCGCGTGATCTGACAGGTCACGAAGCACATCGCCCGCGTCACCGAAGTGGTGGCGCGGGCGATGTGTTCCAACATCGAGTCGCGACTACCGCTTCGCGATCTTTTTTGCAGCCGTCTTCGCTGCAGGAGCCCTGGTCGCAGGCACCTTGGCGGCCGCCTTCCGTGCCGGCGGCGCAACTTTCTTCGCGACAGGCTTCGCTGGTGCAGCCTTTGCGACTTTCGCCGGGACCGCCTTCTTCGCGGCCGGACGGCCGTTACCGCGCCCTGCTGGCGACGACCCGACTGGCGTTTCGTCAGGGAGCGCCGGCGCGTCGGGAGCCGGTATCGGCTTCACGACGATCGGTGCGACAGGCGCTGCGATCGGTGGGGCATCATCCACCACACCCACCATCAACAACTCCGGTGGCGGCGCGGAAGAACGCCCGCCACGCGAACCACCGCGTGAACCCATGCCGCGTGGTGCCGGCGGACCTGCCGGTGCCTTCGGTGCATGCGCCGCATCGTGCTTCGCGAGCTGCTCCGACACACCCTCCACCTGCTGAACCGGCGCCACTTCCCACGAGTCGCCACGCTTGCGCAGGTCGATCACGTCGGCGTCGTGTGCATCCTGCAGGATGCGCGTGAAGTTGCGCTCACTGAGGCTTTCGCTGTCGCGACCGAGCAGCGCGGCCGCGCTTTCGCGCACGGCGAGCAGTGCCGCCGGCAGATCATTCTTCACCGTGGCCGCGACCGCCTTGCGCACGAGATCGAAGGCCTCGTTGCGCGTCAGCCGTTCGCCGCCAAGCCCGATCGAATCACGGCCCTGCGACACACGCGGCGTTTCTACACGATGCGGTTCCGCATGCTGCGGCTCCGCGCGCGGAGTTTCGACGGGCGCCTTGTCGGCCACTGGCCGTTCGCCACGCGACGACGGCCCGCGCGACGACTGGCCGCGCGATCCCTGTGAACGCGGCGCCGCGACCTGCGTCACGTCGACGGTGACATCGGGTTCCGGTATCGCCTCGACCTCGACCGACGGTTCGCTGGCTGCGACGGCGGTCGACACGACATCGGTCAGCACGCGCGGTTCGCGCGGCTCACGATCACGCCCACCGCGCCCGCGACCGCGGCCACGACGACGACGGCTGCCGCGTTCCTCGCCTTCCTCCTTCTCGGCGGCTTCATCGAGCGCGCCGGCGACGTCCGCACTCGCGACGGTCGGTGTCGCGCTGACCTTGGCGCCCGGCGGTGCGATCTCGAACTGGCCGTTCTCGAGACGCGTCAGTGTCAGCAGGCCCTTCTGGGCCGCTTCCTGCACGAACTTCGAGAACTTCGACATGCCGAGGTCCTTCTCGTCGAACCCGTTATCGATGTCCTGCATCACCTGCTTCAGGCGATCGGCGCGCATCACGTCGCCATTGCGCACCATGCGGGCGAGCGACTCGGTGACCAGTTCCCACGGATCGCGCTTGACCTGCTCCTCGTCGCTGGTCTTCACCAGGCCGGCGAGTGCGTTGTAGCTGTAGTATTCGTCGCAATTCATCACCAGCAGGTCGCTGGAGCTTTCGCGGATGCCGACGCCGATGACGTACTTGCCGTACTCCTTGAGCTTCATCACCATGCTCGAGAAATCGGAGTCACCGCTGAGCAGGATGAAGGTGCCGATCTCGGGACGCGTGAACATCAGTTCGACGGCGTCGATGGCGAGGCGGATGTCGGTGGCATTCTTCTTCGAGCTGCCGTAGGCCGGCGCCATGATCATGTCGATCGACGACTCGGCGAGGGGCACGACGTATTGCGGGTAGCGACGCCAGTCGGCGTAGGCGCGCTGGACGGCGACCTTGCCCTTGATGATGTCCGACGAGAGGAGGTTCTTGAGCTCCGTCTGCAGGTCGGAGCGGATGCCCATCGTGACGTTGTCGAAGTCGATGAGCAGCGCGGCGTTCGGGGCCTGGCTGTACTGCGAGTAATTGGGGAGGGCCGAGGCAGATGTGCTCCCGGCCTGCGGCCCGCGGTGCACCGGGGCGATAGGCCCTCGGGGTGCGTGCGGGCGCGGCGTGCGTCCGTTCATGTAACTGGGGATGTGAAGAAGCGAATGGCACGCGCCGCAGCGGCGTAGGTGCCGGCGGCTGCGCGGTCGCTCTCCCCGGCGCCCCGCCCCCAGATGCTAGGGGCAAGGCCGGCCGGAGGCCGCGACAGCGGAAGTGCACCTGATAAACTAACGACGGCGTCGCGCAAGTGCACCGCGGACGCGCGAGGAGCGTGAGCATGTGGGTAGAATGCCCGAAACCTCCCCCTCCTCCAGCTCGTACTTCGCCCCAGTGTCCCGTCTCGGGTTCCGCACCCGTCTGTTGCTCGTCCTGATGGCCTTTGCCGTCCTGCCGGCCGCAGCGTTGACCACCGTCGGTCTGGTCGCCGCCAATCAGGTGCTGCCGTTCATGGCGTCCGGAGGGGCGTGGACACGCGTCGCGGAAACCGGCAGTCGGGCACTGAGTGCAGCGCGTGGTGCGACCGCGAGTCCGGAGGCCGTCGCCGCGCTGGACGCGCATGAAGCGGAGTTGCAGGCGTCGCTCGATCAGGCGAAGCGACTCGAGTATCTGGCACCGCGGGTGATCCGGCCGGTGCTGGTGGTGGTGAGTGTGCTGTTCCTGGCACTGGCGCTGATCGCGGCGAACGTGGCAGGGCATCTCAGTCGGCAGCTCAGTCGGCCGCTCGACGAGGTGGTGGAATGGACGGAACGGATCGCCCGCGCCGAGGCGGTGCCGTCGGGGCCACCGAGTCGCGGTGCCCCGGAATTCGATGTGCTTCGATCACGGATGCGGACCATGGCCATGCAACTCGATGCCGGACGGAAGGCCGCCACCGAGGCGGCCCGGCTCGGGGCATTCCGTGAGACGGCACGCCGTGTGGCGCACGAGCTGAAGAATCCGCTGACGCCGATCCGATTCGCGGTCTCACGCCTCAGGCAATCGGCCGCGCCGGAGCTGCAGGACACGATCGATGTGCTCGAGACGGAAACTCAGCGCCTCGATACCCTCGCGAAGAACTTCGCACAATTCGGGCGCCTGCCCGACGGGCCCGTGGCCGACATCGACATCGCGGAGCTGCTGCGTTATGCGACGCGCGCCACGCTGTCGCCGACAACCAGCATCGCGCTCGACCTGCCCGACTCGCTGCCGTTCGTTTCAGGTCATCACGATCCCCTGGCGCGCGCGGTGAGCAACATCCTGCTCAACGCGGCCGATGCTGCCGGTCCTGACGGAACCATCACCGTCTCGGCCACCGCCCTCGAGACGCCGGTGCCGTCCGTGCGTATCGCCGTGCACGATACCGGCCCGGACATTGCCCCCGACGCGCTGCGAAAGATCTGGGAGCCGTATGTGACCACGAAGCCAGGTGGCACGGGGCTCGGTCTCGCCATCGTCCGGCAGACGGTGCTCGCCCACGGCGGCAGCGTGGACGCCGCGAGCGAGCGCGGACGCGGCACGACCATCAGTCTCACGCTGCCGTGCGTAGGCGTTTCCACCGCGAACGACACCCCGGCATGAGAGAAGAGATCGTCATTCCCATCGCGTTCTTCCTCACGGTCATCATCGTCGTCATCGTCGTGCCGATCGTACGCGCCACCGTGCGCCGATGGGATCGGACACCGCTGCCCACCGGGCTGACGCCGGAGCTGGAACGTCGGCTCGATCGGCTCGAGGCCATGGTCGAGACCGTGAGTGTGGAAGTCGAGCGATTGTCCGAAGGCCAGCGATTCACGACCCGATTGCTCTCCGAGCGTGCGCCCCAGTTCATGGTGCCGCACGACCCCGCCGCCGCGCCGGTGCGCGGGACGCACACCGAGGTGACTGATGCATAATGTTCGGCAAGCGACCGGCTCACAGGTCGGAACTCCGGCACCGGCGCGCAGCGCGAGCGCGCTCGATGCAGAAAACGCGCGACTCGATGCGCAGCTCGAGGTGGCGGCCAAGAAGGCGGCGCTTGCCGGCATGGAGCGAGCGGCCGCCGGACAGAGCCCCGACGCACCACCGGCGATCGCCGGCGCGGATGTCGCG